>JAPYOC010000122.1 GCA_028278955.1 Candidatus Poriferisocius aerobius | reverse complement strand
TTCATCCGCTGTACTGAACAAAGTACTTAGCGGGGCACTGTGTCACGGTCTCAAAGCGGTGATGGGAACGACCGAGATTCCGTCTGGATATTCGAAGCCGCGGCCGCCTGCGGTGATGACCATGAGCTTGCGCGGCTCGCCCATCTCGGCGGTGTCCACCCGGTCGCGCAGGCGGCGCAGCGACGCGGCCCCCTCTTCGATCAACTCGGTTCCGCCGAGTTTCACCTCGGCTGCAGCCCACTCCCGGTCGTCGAGGCTTGTGAGAATCACGTCTACCTCAAGGCCAGAGCTGTCTTGGTAATAGGAAAGCTCCCAGTCGTTGGCCTGGGCGTAGACGCGCAGGTCGCGCAGAGCCATTGATTCGAACAGGAGGCCGAAATAGCTCAGCTCCCCCATAAGTTGGCCCGCGTTGGTCCGCAACGCGGCCACGGCCAGCGACGGGTCGGTGAAGTAGCGCTTGGGAGTCCGGCGAAGCTGGGCCCGAGAGCGCAGATGTGGCCTCCAAACCGCCAGCTCCTCCACCACGAAGAGGCGAATCAGCGCGTTCAGGTAGCTCTTTACGGTCTGGGAGTGCAGGGTCTCGCCCCCTCCGGCCACATCTTGGCCCAGTGTCTTGAGCGTTGCCTCTGTGGAAGTGTTCCGGCCCAAAGAGGCCAGCAAGCGGCGCACTCCCACCGGATCGCGGGCAGTGCCGTCCACACGGGAGACATCGGTCCGGCTGATCTCGTCGAGATAGGCGCGAAGCTGTCTCTGCGCCACTGCGGGTGAGTCGCCCAACAAGCCGGGCCAGCCCCCCCGGCAGGCCAAGCCCACGATGCCGGAAAGGCCGAGAGCGGAGGGCGGGGCAGAGCTTCGCTGTGAGGCAAGCAGGGCGCTCAGAGACACCTCTCCACTCGATTCGCCGCTCTCGAATAAACTCATAGGCCGCATTCGCACCCGGATGATCCGACCTGTGCCGGTGTGTCGGGTGGCGTCGTCAGGGGGGTCGGCCGACCCAGTCAGGATGAACTGGCCCTTCTGTCCTCGGTCATCGCAAGCCCGCCGCATGGCATCCCACACGCCAGGAGCGATCTGCCACTCATCCAGCAGGCGGGGCACCAGCCCCTCAAGGACATCCGCAGGGGATATCTGAGCAGCGAGCCGGTTCTCGAAGACCGCGTCAAAAGGCACTTCGCTGCGGGCATGCCGCCGACCAGTCCACGTCTTGCCGCAAGCCCGAGGGCCCTCCACAACCACGGCCGGGGATGCGCGCAACGCGCTCTCCATCTCGCTGTCCACCACCCGAGGCATATATCCAGGTGGTGTGAGCCGATCAGCCATCAGGCAGCCTCCCTGCGCCATCATAGGCCCCCATTCGCGATATGATTGGAAATCTGATCGCGATATTATTGACTTTTAATTCGCGATATTGTCACTCTTGGCGAGAGCACGGAGTTGCGTCAGATTGAGCAAGGAGATACCGGCCGCGGCGGTGCCAGGGCGGCGCACCCCCACCTTCACCGCTGAGTCGATGCCCCCGGCCCTGGCCAAAGACCACCGCACTACGGTGTGGGCCGAACTCGTGGTGGTGGAGGGAACGGTGCTGTTCGTCGACGAGGCATCCCGCAGCATTACCGCCGCCGCTGGCAGCCGGATAGTGATCGTGCCCGACACCTACCACCACGTCGAGCCCTCAGACGATGCCAGGTTCTACGTGCAGTTCTACGAGCGAGACTAGCAGTAATCCACTCGATTCCCGCCTGTTGCGCGGTTGTCAGGTTCCATCCTGCAACGCATTGAGATATCTCTCCCTGTTATTTCTCGATATTACCAATGGAAACCAACCAGCGCGTACGAGGACAAGAGAAGCCAGAGCTCTCGCCACGCGACCATTTCCATCTTGGAAGGGATGAATTTGGGTGAACCGATGGTGTAGCCATGCTGCTGACACATCAGGAGCTATATCCATTTCCGCGTGTTCCAAGTGAAACTTGATCAACTCTTCCATCCGATCCCGCTGCACAGGGCCATGGCCAGCCAGGCCCAGGTGTAGGTGTCCAGCCAGTCGACCAGGGCGCCGAAGCTCACCGGCGTGGCCAGCGCGCCCAGCCGCGGTTTGCCGGTCAGCGCTCTTGCCGGTATGCACATCCACTTCTTGAGCCTGCGCGAAACCCAAGGTGAATCAATCCGCCACCCACGGCCGGTTGGGGGCGGGCGCTGAGAACCGTGTAAGGGGCGCGGTCGAGCGTTTGGCGGCCGCCATCGACAAACCTGGTCGACACCAGCGGCGAGCTGGTGTCCGCAGACCTGGCCCGCTCCCTACACGAACAAGACGGCCGCCTGCTGTCGGCTGCACAGGCCGACCTGCGAGACCTCCTGAAGGCCGCAGGTCTCGTGGTCCTCGCGGGCGGCGAATCCCCGACCGCAGCCCTGGAACCTGTGGCCAGGCTCAGCCCGCTCAGAGCCGGCGACGGGCTGCCCCCGGTACACGCGGACGCCAGCCAGCACCCGGGTCGGATCGCGGTCGCGGCCGAGAGCACACAGCAGCTCTGCGAAGCGGACAGGATCGACGTGGCCCGCGGTGCGTGGCGGCGGCGGGTCTTCGGGCCAGAAAAGGCCCCTGGCGGTGTATTGGACGTTCTGGTAGTCGATAAAGACAACGACACGGGTTGGAGGCACGACTTAAAAAGTTAGCCCCGCCATGCCTGAGGTTCCCCCTTTTTTGTGGAGGCATGCTCTATAAGGAATAAGGGGGTCTTCTCTATGAAGCTGGGACCGGGGGTTTTTGTGAGGGTCTACCGTTGTGGTGGGGGCTTTGCTGGTTCTTGTGGTTGTCATTCAGTCCAAGAGTCGGGAGGCCCCTGGTGGTTGTGGCTGGTTCGTTTGCGGGTTTCGGCGTGTTCGGTTTGGCGGTTGTCGCCGAGCGTTTCGAGGCCGGCGAGTTGGTGGTGCAGGCGGGGGTCGCCCGGCGGGCAGACGGTGTTCTGCGCTGATTGCGGGGTCAGGGCCCGGGTTTGAGGGGCGGCGCCTGGTGGTGTTGGGTGACGTGCAGGCGGCGGGGTCGGTCCCGGTGAGGGTGTTGTGGAACAAGCGGGTCTGGGCGTGTCCCGATTCCGGGTGCGATGCCAAGACGTGGACCGAGCAGACCGGTCTGGCCGGGCCCCGCCGGGTGCTGACCCGACAGGGTCGGCGAGTGGGCTGCGGGAAGGCTGGCCGCAGTCGAGGGATCGGTGGCGGGGCTGGCCCGCAGGCTGGGCATCGGCTGGCAGATGGCGAACCGGGCGCTCGACGACTGCCGCCGCAGAACCCGCAACGGCGCTCTGGGCCACCGCGGCCGAAAAGGCGACCCGCTCCTGCGGAGCCCGCAAACTGCTCCTCAAAGGCGCCGAGCGGCTCGATGCCCAAGGCTCAGAGCGCCTCCACAAAGCGCTCTTCGACGGTGACCCCTGCGACGAAGTCGCCGACTGCTGGACGGCCAAAGAGAAAA
>JAPYOC010000121.1 GCA_028278955.1 Candidatus Poriferisocius aerobius | reverse complement strand
CGAGAAGGCCAAGGCCAGGGCAATCGAGGCCTTCGTCAGCCAGTATGAGACCACCTTGGACCTGCCCCCCGCCCCCGGTGCGCCCGACTTGGCCCGACTCCACTCCTGGGTGGGCGGCAAACTGGCCGAGGCCGGGGCACAAGCCGGGCTGGCCTCGGCCGAGCTGTTCAAGCTGATCGACCACCTTTGACCCGAACCGGTAGGGAGCTTCCATGCTGCAAGACCAGAAAATCCTCATCACCGGGATGACCGGCCAGATCGCCTTGCCCATGGCCGCCTATTTGGCTGGGCACAATGAGGTGTGGGGAATCGCCCGGTTCAGCGCCGAGGGTAGCCGGGAGACGGTGGAGGCCGCCGGGGTTCACACCGAGGTTGTGGACATAGCCGACGGGGACTTCTCCATGCTGCCCGACGACTTCGACTACCTGGTCCACATGGCGGCCTTCCAAGGCCAAGGACTGGACTACGACTGGGCCATCCGGGTGAACGCCGAGGGTACCGGGCTGCTCATGGCCCACTGCCGCAAGGCCAAGGCCGCGCTCATCGCCTCCACCTGTTCGGTGTACCACCCCCACCCCGACCCCTGGCACCTCTACGCCGAGACCGACCGGCTCGGCGATTGCCACGCCGTCCACGCCCCTACCTACTCGATGTCGAAAATCGGCGGGGAGGCGGTGGCCCGCACCATGGCCCGAGCGCTCAACCTGCCCACCACCGTCGCTCGCATCAACGCCAGCTACGGCCCCAACGGCGGGCTGCCGACCTACCACTTGGACTGGTTGATGAGCGGCCAGCCGATCCGGTTGCGGGCACCGGCGCCGTCGCCCTACTCCCCGATCCACCAGGACGACATGAACGCCCAGGTCGAGCCGCTATTGGCTGCGGCATCGGTGCCGGCCACGGTGGTCAACTGGGGCGGGGACGAGCACGTCAAAGCCGAAGACTGGGTGATGCTGCTGGGCGAGCTGTCGGGCAAGACCCCTGAGATCGTTTACGACGTCTTCCCCGGCTCTCAGCCGGGAAGCGGGGCCGACCCGGCCAAGCGGCGGTCGCTCACCGGCCCATGCCAGGTGAGTTGGCGAGACGGCCTGACCGGGGTCTACGAGGTGCGCTTAGTGGTGTGTCGCAGAAATAGCGCCGGGTATCGCGATGGCAGCGGCGTCGCTCGCAAGGCGCGGCGACGAAGCCATACCCCCTGCGTACGGCGAGGAGTCGCAACGCAGCGAGCGGCGTCGCTGGCGAGTAGGACACGCGCGATTATTTCTGCGACACACCACTAGCTATAGGGCGGCTTTGGTTGTGGGTGCGGAGCCGGTGCTTTATAGCTTGCCTCGAGGATCGACAGCCACTCGCGGGCAGTCTTGTGCGACACGCCGGCATCGGCGCCCAGTGAGCTGAGATTGACGAGCTGGCCGACCCGGCCAGCGCAGAGCCGCACGAATCGTCTAAAGCTCGACATGTTGCGGATCTCGTTGGATTGACGGCGTCAACCGCTCAGCCGGGCGGCGAGCAGCCGGGCCAGCTCGAGGGGCTGGTCGCCCTGGATGCTGTGGCCCGCGTCGGCTACCACCACCACCTCGGCGCCGGGCCGCCGGCGCAGGAGCTCTTCTACGTCTTCGTCGCCCACCACGCCTGAGTCCGCCCCCCGGTACAGCACCAGCGGGCACGCCAGCGCATCCACCGCACCCCACAGGTCGGAGAACTCGGGGCTGGCGCCTCCCGGCTTGGCCGGGTCGGAGAGCTTCCAGTCCCGCACCGGGTCCCACCGCCATGTCCAGCTGCCGTCGGGCTGCTCGACTGCGTTGTGGACGATGCCCCGCCGCAGCGAAGACTCGGTGCGGGAGGGGTTGAACTCCATGGTCCGGCCCAGGATGTCGTCGAAGCTCTCAAAGGTCTGCGGCCCGGATATGAACTCCACGATGGGCTCGGCCTTGGCATGGTCGGTGCCGGGAGTCACGTCCACCAAGGCCAGCGACGCCACCAGCTCCGGGTGGCGGGCGCCCAGGCAGATGGAGGTCAGCCCGCCCAGCGACATGCCCACTAGCAGCCCTGCTTGCGGAGCGAGTTCTCGGACGGCAACCGCCACGTCGTCGGCCATCGAGGGCGGCCAGTAGTCGTGCTCAGGCCGCCAGTCGGAGTGGCCGTGGCCCGGCAGATCCACGGCCACCGCGGGCGCTCCCAGCGCCAGTGCCACGGTGTCCCAGGTGTGGGCGTTCTGAGCGCCCCCGTGGACGAACACCACCCGGGGCGGGGCATCTCCCCACACAATGGCGCTCAATCCGAGCCCGTTGGGCAGCTCCACCCTGCGACGCTGCACCGGCGGCGGCCCGCTCCACTCCAGCCCGGCCTCAGCGGCGTTGTCGGCCAGCATGGAGAACTCGTCATAGCCCGTCATGCCAGCAACTTTGCCGGTATCGGATTGTCGCTGCCAACCACTAACGTGACCTTGCAAATGAGCGGCAAATGAGCGTTTCTTCCTGGGAGCCCGACCCCACTGGCCGCCACCAACACCGCTGGTGGGACGGGCAGCGATGGACCCATCATGCGGCCGATGACGGGGTGGCCGCGGACGACCCCGTAACCGGATTGGACGCGTTGCCCGCCCCGGATGGTCCTCCGTATTGGACCGGGAGCTATACCCAGGTGCCGGGGCGCACGACCCAGCTGGGCGATGGCCGCACTGAGACCCTGGCCAGCCCCGGCTCACGGCTGGGGGCGTGGATCGTGGACGGCGCCGTCCTTGCCGCCCTCTTCGCGCCGCTGGGAGCTTCGGTGGCTCTGGGCGCCGATTTCAACATAGATTCTGAGGGTGACGAGTCTGTAGACGGCGCGGATATCTGGGAAATCTGGCGCCTCTCACTCGCTCCGCCCCCGCCGACCGGTTGGGGCTTGGTCATCTCGCTGGGTGCCTTGCTGATCTCCATGGCCTATGTGGTGACTCTCATTGCGGCCAAGGGGCAGACGCTGGGCAAGATGGCGGCCGGAATAAAGGTGGTCGATGCCGAATCCGGGACTATTCCGGGGCCAAAGAGAGCCTTCCGCCGCTGGTCTATCCCCGGGTTGGTCGCCCTCGTGCCGTTTGCCGGTCCCCTGCTCAGCTACGTCTGCTTTCTTTCGCTGACCTGGCGCCGAGACCGCCAAGGCTGGCACGACTCGTTTGCGGGAACGGTGGTCGTCCGCGTCGAGCAGTCTGCCTCGGAGCAAGCCCGCTGGGGGCGCACCGAAGATGCACGCCCGGTGCTGCTCGCCGCCCCGGGGGCCCGGCTTGGCGCCCGGCTGGTCGATCTCGGCGTCTTCGGGCTTATCGGTGCTGCCGTTTTGCTGGCCGCCATCGGCATTGATTGGCCCGAAGAGGGAGAGGTTCCGGCGGCGGGTTTCTTTTTGATTCTTGCCGCGCCGCTGATACTCGGCGGGGTCTTGTATGAAGTGACCATGGTTGCCCTCAGGGGCCAGACGCTGGGAAAAATGGCGATGGGAATCGAGGTAGTCCGCGCCAGCGACGGTTCGAAGCCGTCTGTTGGCTCGTCGCTCGGGCGTTGGGGACTGCCGATTCTGCCCCTGCTGATTCCCGTGGCCGGATGGCTGTTCGCGCTGGTTTGCTACAGCTCCCTTGCCTGGGGCGACGACCGCCGAGGGTGGCACGACAAGGCGGCCAAGACGATGGTCGTGGTGAAATGAGCTGATGGGGCAGGTTTACTGGCATGGCTTTACTGGCACGGCGGCGCATGGCTCCGGCGACGGCTAGTGTGGCACCTTGATGAGCGTTTCTTCATGGGAGCCGGATCCAACTGGTCGCCATCAGTATCGCTGGTGGGACGGCGGGCAATGGACCGATCAGGTGGCCGACGACGGTGTGCAGGGCGTGGACAGCCTCAGCGCCGCTGAGGCCAATCTGCCGCGGGCCGACGTTCCGAGCTCCCCGCCCCCTCCGGCGGGCGGGGAGCTCCGCACTGATTCCGGCGCCGTCCCGCCCGACCCGCTGACGATGCTCGCCTCCAAGGGGCAGCGATTCGGCGCCTTTCTCTTGGAGCTGCTCCTCACCGTTATCACTTTGGGCATCGGCTGGTTGATCTGGTCTCTCGTCGTTTGGGGGCGAGGGCAAACCCCGGCCAAGCAGCTCCTCAAGTTGCGCGTGATCCGCTTGAACGACAGGCGAGCAGCCTCGTGGGGCATCATGGCGGTCCGCCAGTTCCTGTTGAGCGCGGTGGTCTACGGAATCGACGTGGCCCTTATCGCCTCCGCCGGCGTCGGCGCCCTCGGCGTCTTGTGGCTGTTGGCCAACGGAATCACCCTGCTGATCAGCGACAAGAACCAAGCGCTGTGGGACAAGATCGTGTCGACTGTGGTGGTCAGCGACACCAAAAACGCATACCAGACCTGATTCCGGCGGGCAGACCTCAACCCGCCGCCTCTGTCGGCTCGGGCTGAAGCGCCCCGGCGGTCAGGCCTCGGGGAGCGCGCCGAGCATCACGTCGGGGCCCAGGGCCGGGGCGATGAACGGGGAGAAGTCGGGTCCCCGCCGCAGGCTGTGGCCTCCGTCAACGTTGATGCACTGCCCCGTGATCCACCGCGACTCCGGGCCGATGAGGAACCGGGCCAGGTGGCCCACGTCCTCAGGCCGGCCCACATCGGCCATGGGGGTGTTGGCGATGTAGCTCTCGTACACCTCGCCGTCACGGGGGATGCCCTCCATGATCTCGGTGGCGATGAAGCCGGGGCGGATGGCGTTGAACCGGATGTTGGCCGGGCCGTACTCGTCGGCGGCGTTGCGCATCATGGCCTCGATGCCCGCCTTGCCGGGGGTGTAGGCCCCGAAGTAGGGGTGGGTGATCTGCCCGGCGATCGACGACATGCCCACGAACGATCCGCCCCCGGCGGCCCGCAGCAGGGGCACGGAGTGCTTGACGGTGAGCATGGTGCCCAGCACGTTGAGGTGCAGCACTCGCAAGAACTCGTCGGTGTCCTGCACGTGGTAGGGGCCCATGCCGCCGCCCCCCCCGGCGTTGGCCACCACCCCGTTCAGCGTCCCGGTGGGTTCGGCGGCCGCGGCGATGGCCGCCGCGATGGAGTCTTCATCGGTCACGTCGGCCACCGCATAGGCCACGCTGCCCCCGTCGGCCGCTGCTTGTTCGATCCGCTCGGCCGAGTCGGCCAGCTTCGACTCGGTGCGACCGCAAATGGTGACTGCGGCGCCGCCGGCGGCCAGTGCCGCCCCGCAGGCGTGGCCGATGCCGGTGCCCCCTCCGGTTACCAGCACTCCGTATCCCGTCACCCCGTCTGCCATGATTGCTCCTTGATAGATCGCACAGGGCCGGGCGCCTCGTGCGGTGGATCGGTCTCAGCAGCCGCAAAGGTAACAGGAGGATCTCATGAAGCCAGACGCGCTGGACGTATTCCGGCTCGACGGCAAGGTGGCGGTGATCACCGGGGCGGCCTCGGGCATCGGCGAGGCCACCGCCGAGCTGTTCGCCGCCGCGGGGGCCAAGGTGGTGTGCGGCGACCTCGACGGCGAGGGGGCGGAGAACACCGTCAAGCGCATCCGCGAGGACGGGGGCACCGCCGTTGGCCACGCCTGCAACGTGACCTCCCGGGCCGAGGTAGACGCTCTCGTGGAGCGGGCGGTGTCGGCCTACGGCGGACTGGACATCATCGCCAACATCGCCGGCGCCATGTTCCCCGGCCTCATCGAGGATCTCACCGACCAGGATCTGGATGCGGGCATCAACCTGAACCTTAAGGGAGTGGTCTACGGCTGCCAGGCCGCCATCAGGGCCATGAAAAACGACGGCGGCGGGGTGATCTTGAACGTGTCGTCGGGCGCCATCGACCTGGCCTATGAGGGAATCGGGGTGTACGCCTTCACCAAGGCGGCAGTGGCCATGCTGGGCCGCACCCTTTCGGTCGAGGTGGGTCGCCACGGAATCCGGGTGTGTACCCTGGCGCCGGGCAGCACGCTGACCAACTTCACCACTTGGCGGCTCCACAACGAGGACGGCACCTTGAACCAGCAGGCCTACGACGAGTTTCTCGACTACGCCCGGGGGCTGTCGCCCATCGGCGCCCTCGGCGAAGCCCTCGACCAGGCCTACCTGATGCTCTATCTCGCTTCCGACGCCGGGAAGTTCACCACCGGAAACGTCTTCCGCTCCAACGGCGGCCAGACGACGGCCTTCTAACCCGGCGGGCGGGGCAAGCCCAACCCGGCCCCAGAACCTCCACGAGGGCCTGCAACGACTCCACTCCAGACACCGACCGGCGGCTAGCCGACGACCACCGGGTTGATCGGGCTGCCGGTGGCGCCGGTCACGTTCAGCGGCGACACCGTCATGAAGCCCTCGTGGCAGCCGTCGGCGGCCATCTGCGAGAAGTCCAAGAACTCCAGCATGTAGATGCCCGCGCCCACCAGCAGGATTTTGTGGACGGTGAGGAAGTCGTTCCCGTCAAACGGGATGACCTCGATAGCCGCGTTGTCGGACCCCACGGCCACGATGTCGTTGTCGGCCAGCCACTTTGCCCCGTCGTTGTTGATGCCGGGCTGGGCGAAGGGCTGCTCGGCGGCCGGATCGGCGTTGATCGACCACCACATGTCCAGGTAGCCGGTGCGGATCAGCACGATGTCGCCGGCGCGCACCGGCGTACCCTGGGCCTCGGCGCAGTCGGCCAGGTCGGCCCCGCTGATCGGGGTGCCCGTTTCCAGCCAGCCGTCGGCGCCGGTGTGGGCCACCATGTCCAAGAGCACGGCCCGCCCGGCGATGGCGCCCACCTTCTCGATCCCCAGCCGAGACGCCCCGGTGTGGGTCTTCATGGCCTCCTTGGAGAAGCCGTTGTAGTGCCGGTCTTGGCCGTACACATGGCACA
>JAPYOC010000120.1 GCA_028278955.1 Candidatus Poriferisocius aerobius | reverse complement strand
GTCCACGGACCCCCAAACCACCCCCACCCTGCGAATCCGCGAAGGCTCGATCCTTTTGACGGGTTTAGTTTCCCCTGCTATAATATAAATATGGCCAAGCGCTACCAAGCACTTTTTAGATTCATCGCTGCATTAATAGCGTTTATGATCGTTGCAACACTCTCAACGGCTAGCGCACAAGATAAAGAAAACGGGTTATACCAACAAGAATCTGAGGAGGTGCAAGAATACTATACTCTTGCACCTCCTTTTGAAGAAAATATTTTCTCACAGAACTCTGAGTATAGCTCAGCTAGCTCAAGTAATTCCCTTTTATGTGTGCATAAAGGCAAAACTGACGATGTTCATAAATCGAGAAATAATAGGGATGTATCAGTTCATGGATGGTGGATCAAAATAAGTGGAAATTGTCCACCAAAAGCTAAGGTATGGGTAGAACTGCAAGCGTGGAGATGCAAAAAGTGGTGGATATTTTGGAGTTGTGGTTGGGATACTGTTGATAGATCAAGTTCAAGGTTGATTTATCCGAAAGGAGGTAGCGCTAATCGCGTAAATGCTCGACATATTTGTGTTTCCAACAGCAGAGTTTCGTGGCGAGCTGCTGTTGATGTTGATATCCCTGGCCAACCTGACCCTTCAACAAAATTCTACTCAACAAACTATGACCTTGCTTGCAACCCAAGAGACTAGCTTTTATGCCAGATAACATAGAAATACAGGCAGATAGACCATTGTCAAGCGTGGTTGGCTTGGGAGCGATATGTGAAATCGAAGATTTGACTGCTGCTCCCCGTGAACTGACACTTGATGGATGGGGCTACGTTTTTCATTCAGTTCCGAGTAAAATAGCTTTTTTTCGACACTTGAGAAAATGGTATAAGTTTTTAATGCATAAGGATTTCTACACTACAGCGCCTAGAAAGTTAATGCTTGAACAGCGGCAAAAAGCTCTTGAATCGGGACAGACTTACTTTTATCTAGAAGAATTTGCAGATCTAGATGGTGGTAGACGTGTCATATTGAGAGATGATCGCGGTTGGTCATTCTGGCCTGAAACTCCTCCGAATAGCCAATGGAAAACTGTGACTGGCCGTGAACTTGTAAAAGAAGCAATTCTGATCTTAGAGCCAGATGACGATGAGGACTGGATAGTATGGATTATTGAGCGTCTACACTTCTTAGGCATAGAAGTAGATTCTGCATCCGTGCATGCAGCCCCTTTTCAGGTAGAATTCGGTCCTCGTGTTCAGAGTGAACTGCGCCGACTTGCTTCGGCGTGAGACCTGAGCCAGCCGAGCCGGACCCGGATCGGGGCTTTCGAGCCGAGCTGCGGGAGTTCGCCGAGAACCATGACCGGTGGGGGTATCGGCGGGCACTACGGGCACTACACTTGCCGGGTGGCCGCACAGGTGAGAACAGGGGTGACCGATCAGCCGTTCGAAGTGCGGACCGATGTGTTTGAAGGCCCGTTCGACTTGCTTTTGCACCTCATCTTGCAGGACGAGGTAGATCTCTACGAGGTGAGGGTGGGCGACATCGTGGACGCCTACCTGGCCGAGCTGGACCGCATGGAGCACCTGGATCTGGAAGTAGCCACCGAGTTCTTGCTGATCGCGGCCACCCTGGTGCATCTGAAAAGCAGCCGCCTGCTCCCGAGTGGCGAGTCGCTGGACTTAGATGAGGAGCTGGCCCTGTGGTCCGAGCGCGACCTGCTGTTGGCCCGCTTGCTGGAGTGCCAGACCTTCAAGGCCGCGGCCCAAGCCCTCGAGCGGTTGGCCGGGGTCGCGGGGCGGGGCCTTTCCCGCGTTGCGGGCCCCGACGAGCGCTACCTAGAACTGGTCCCCGATTTCTTGGCGGGAATCGGCGCCGACGACCTTCGGGCCGCGTTCTTGCGGGCCGCTGCGGTTCGGCCCACGCCGCGGGTGAGCATTCAGCACATCACCGACATACCGATCAGCGTGAACGAAGTGGCGGCCGATCTCATGGAGCGGCTTCCCGGAATCGAGACGGTGGAGTTCCGGGAGCTGACCGAGGATCTGGAGACCGGCATCGAGGTGGTGGTGTACTTCCTGGCCGTTTTGGAGCTCTACAAGCGGGGCTTGGTGGACGTCTTGCAGGCCACGACGTTCGGCCGCATCGCCATCACCTGGACCGGTGAGGCCGATGTCAACCAACCGCTGGTGGGGGTGGATTCCTATGAGGGGTGAGAGCCTCGAGGCCCGCCGGGCGGTGGAGGCCATCGTGATGGTAGCCGAGGAACCGGTCCCGCCGGGGCTCATGGCCCAGCTCATCGAGATTTCCAGCGAGCAAGTGGAGGCCATCTGCGAGCAGTTGGCCGAGGAGTACCGGGCCGAGAGCCGGGGGTTCGAGCTGATCCGAGTAGCCGGCGGCTACCGCTTCGGCAGCCATCCCGACGCCGAGTCGCATGTGAAGCGGTTCGTGGTCAGCGGCCAGAGCGCGCGCCTGTCGTCGGCCGCACAGGAGACCCTGGCCATCGTGGCCTACAAGCAGCCGCTGTCGCGGGCCCAGGTATCGGCCATCCGAGGGGTCAACGCAGAGGGAGCCATGCGGACGCTCCAGCAGCGGGGACTGGTGCAGGAGGTGGGCCGGGATTCCGGTCCGGGCAACGCCCGCCTCTTCGCCACCACCCCGGCGCTGTTGGAGCGCCTCGGCCTCGACTCCCTCGACGACCTGCCCCCGCTGGCCGACTTCGTGCCGGGCGCCGAGGTGATCGAAGCGCTGGAGAACAGCCTCATGGCCGACAGCCACCCCGTCTTGGAGACGGGCGCCAGCAGCAGCGACGCTCCGCCGGCGTGAGCGAGGGTGGGCGCATTCAAAAGGTCTTGGCCGCGGCAGGGGTGGCCAGCCGACGGGCAGTCGAGGAGATGGTGGCCGACGGGCGCATCACGGTGAACGGGCGGCCGGCCCGGCTGGGCCAGCGGGTTGACCCCCAGAGCGACACGGTGGAGGTGGACGGCAATCCGGTCGGGTTGCGGGCCGATCTGGTGTACTACCTCTTGAACAAGCCTGCCGGCGTGGTGAGCACCGCGTCCGACCCCCAGGACCGCCTCACCGTGGTCGACATGGTGCCGGCGGAACCCCGGGTGTTTCCGGTGGGCCGCCTCGACGCCGACAGCGAAGGGCTTCTGCTGCTGACCAACGACGGAGGGCTGGCCCACCGGTTGACCCATCCCTCCTTCGGAGTGGACAAGGAATATCTGGCCCATGTGGAGGGCCGGGTGGGACGCGGCGCGCTGAGACGGCTGCGAGAGGGGGTGGAACTGCAAGACGGTGCGGCCCGGGCCGCCGCGGTGTCGCAGCCCGGACCGTCGGTCATCCGCATCGTTGTCAGCGAAGGCCGCAACCGCCTGGTTCGGCGCATGTGCGACGCGATCGGCCACCCCGTGATCCGCTTAGTCCGCATAAGGATCGGTCCGCTGGCAGATCGGAGGCTTCCCCCGGGCCAGTGGCGAGAGCTGAGGGGGGGCGAAGTCCGGGAGCTGGAGCGCCACGGGGCGAACCCGCCCGCCGCTGAGTTCTACCGCCGCTGAGTTCTAGTGGTGTGTCGCAGGGGCCGGTACAATCCCCGCGGTGAGAAGCGCCGTTCGCGCCCTGCGGGGCGCAACCACAGTTGATGCCGACACCCCCGAGCAGGTTGAGGAGAGAATCCACGCGCTCTTGCGCCAGATGTTCGAGCGCAACGAAATCCACCACGATGACCTGATCAGCATCATCTTCACCGCCACCCCAGACATCAACTCGGCCTTCCCGGCCGCGGCGGCCCGGGCCTTCGGATTGGGCGATGTGCCGCTGCTGTGCGCCCAGGAGCTCGACATCGACGGCGGCGCGCCGCGGTGCTTGCGGGTGCTGATCCATCTGAACACCGAGCGAACACGAGAAAGGCTCCACCACATCTACCTGGAAGGCGCCCAGGGCCTGCGCGACGACCTCCCCGAGTGATGGCGGCCGGCGACGCCTCCCCCCGGGCCGCCATCATCGGCACCGGGCTCATCGGAGGCTCCATCGGCCTGGCCTTGAGGGAGCAGGGCTGGTGGGTTGCGGGGACCGACCAGAATGCGGCGGTGGCCGCCGAGGCGCTGGGCCGGGGGGCGCTTGACGCCGTGGGGTCGGCGCCGGATGCCGAGATCACGTTTGTGGCCACTCCAGTGGGGTCAGCCGCGGCGGCGGCCCGCACGGCCCTGGCTGCTGGCAACGGGCTGGTCACCGACGTCGGCAGCGTCAAAGCCCCCATTGCGGCCGCGGTGGCCAACCCCCGCTTCGTAGGCGGCCACCCCATGGCCGGCAGCGAGCAGGAGGGGGTGGCCGGGGCCCGGGCCGACCTGTTCGAGAACGCGGTGTGGGTGCTCACCCCCACCGCCGCCACCGACGACGACGCCCTGGTTCGGATCCGCTCGGTGGTGGCCTCCCTCGGGGCCGATGTGGTGTCGCTGGCCCCGGAGCGCCACGACTCGCTGGTCGCGGTGGTCTCCCATGTTCCCCATCTCACCGCCGCCACCCTCATGGCCTTGGCCGGCGATCGCTCCGAGGAGCATCAGGTGATGCTGCGGCTGGCCGCAGGAGGCTTCCGGGACATGACCCGAATCGCCTCGGGGCATCCGGGAATCTGGCCCGACATCTGCGATGAGAACTCCGAGGCCATCTGCTCGGTGCTCGACCGGTTCATAGGGGCGCTGGGCGACGTGCGCGCCCTGGTGGCGGAGGGCAATCGGGGCGGTTTGTTGGATCTGCTGGAACGGGCTCGGCGAGCACGGGCCCACTTGCCCTACGGCTTGGAGCGGGAGGTGTCGCTGGCAGAGGTCAGGGTGCCGGTGTTCGACCGTCCCGGCGAGCTGGCCCGCATGACCAGCCTGACCACCGACATCGGGGTGAACATCTTCGACCTGGAGATCGCCCACTCCGTGGAGGGCGGCCAGGGGGTGGCCATCTTGGTGGTCAACGCCGAAGCGGCCGCCGTCCTGCTGGAGGCCTTGCGCACGCAGGGCTACGCCCCGTCGTCGAGATTCCTGCCGTGAACAGGCCGAGAAGTCGTCGGGGCACCGGGCGCCGGGCGTGACCGCCATCACCGTTGAGGGGCCGAGGGCGTTCACCGGGCGGCTTCGGGTGCCGGGCGACAAGTCGATTTCCCACCGGGCGCTGATGCTGGCGGCCCTGGGCCGCCGGCCGTGCACCATTCGGGGACTGTCCGACGGCGATGACGTGCTCCGCACCCGCCGCGCCGTTGAGGCCCTGGGGGCGCGGGTCGAGGTGGCGGCCAACGGCGAGGTGGTCGTCGCCGGAGGGGTGCGCGGCGCCCGGGGCCCGATCAACCTGGGCAATTCCGGCACCGGCATCCGGCTGCTGGCCGGGCTGGTGTCCGGCTTCGATTTCACCACCACGCTGGACGGGGACGCGTCGGTGCGCCAGCGGCCCATGGACCGGATCATCGACCCGCTCACTGCGATGGGAGCGTCGGTCCGGGGCAGCGGATTGAACGGCGCACGGGCGCCGCTGGCCATCGAGGGCCGCCCGTTGCGGGGCATCGAGTACCGCCTGCCGGTAGCCTCGGCCCAGGTGAAGGGCGCGGTGCTGTTGGCCGGGTTGCGGGCCGAAGGGCCGACGACTGTCCATGAGCCGGCGCCCACCCGGACGCACACCGAGGAGATGCTGGCCGCCGCCGGGGTCAGGGTGGAGCAGGGGGACCGCTCGGTGACTGTGTGGCCCGGGGAGGTGGACCCCCCGGATGCGGACGTCCCCGGCGACCCGTCGCAGGCCGCCTTCTGGGCGGTGGGCGCGTGCGCGGCCCCCGACAGCGAACTCGTGGTGGAGGATGTGTATCTCGGGCCGGCCCGCACCGGGTTCATCGATGTCCTGCGCCGCATGGGGGCTGACATCGCGTGGGACGCCGAGACCGGGGCCATCCGGGCTCGGTCCAGCGCGCTCACCGGCACAAGGGTCAGCACAGAAGAGATGCCGGGTTGCATCGACGAAGTACCGGTGCTGGCCGTGGCCGCCGCGGTCGCCGAGGGGGTCACCGTCTTTGAGGGCATCGGCGAGCTGCGGTTCAAAGAGACCGACCGGGCGGCGGCCGTTGCGGAAATGGTGGTCGGCCTCGGGGCGGGGTGTCGGATCGACGCAGACGCGCTGGCCATTGCCGGGGTCGGCCCCGGCGGGGTTTCAGGCCGCGTTACCGTGGATGCCCATGGAGACCACCGGATGGCGATGGCCGCGGCCATCGCCGGAGCTGTGGGACGCGTTGCGATGACCGTCGAGGGTTTCGAGGCCACTGCCACCAGCTATCCGGGTTTTGCCCGCGACCTGGGCCGGGTCACAGGACGGGCCCCGTGAGCGTCGCAAAGGGGCCGGCGGGCGAGAAGGTGAGGGTGATCGCCATTGACGGCCCGGCCGGGTCGGGCAAGTCCACCGTGGCGCGACGGCTGGCGGAGCGGCTGGGGCTGGAGTATCTGGACACCGGGGCGATGTACCGCTCGGTGGCCTTCGCCGCCATGGCCCGGGAAATCGACCTGGCCGACGCTGATGCCATCGTGGAGGTGGCCCAGACCAGCGACATCCGCGTCGAGGACACCGCGGTCATTGTGGACGGGGTGGATGCCACCACCCAGATCAGGGGGCCGGAGGTTACTCGGTCGGTGAGCACGGTGGCGGCCATCTCCGGGGTTCGGGAGGTGTTGCGGGTACGCCAGCAAGCCTGGGTTTTGGAACGGGGGGGAGGGGTTTTGGAAGGCCGGGACATCGGGACCGCGGTATTTCCCGACGCCGATCTGAAGGTATACCTGAGCGCCTCGGCGGCAGTCCGGGCTAAGCGGAGGGCCGGCGAGGTGAGCGCGCTCGACTACGAGACGGTGGCGGCCGAGTTGGCGGCCAGGGACGCGGCCGATTCCACCCGCCAGCACGACCCCCTGGTGCAGGCCCCCGATGCAGTACACCTCGACACCACCGACCTCTCCATCGACGAAGTGGTGGACGAGCTGCTGGCCCGATTGCGATGAGCCGGGCCGAGCTTCATCCCGAGCACTTGGAGGCCAAGGGCCGGGTGGTCGGAGTGGTTTTCCACTTCTTCGCCCAGAGGCTGGCCCGGGCGGTGTTCGGGCTGTATTTCCGGTGCTTCACCCGGGGGCGCAACAACCTGCCCCGCGAGGGAGGCGTGATCATCGCCCCCACCCACCGCTCCAATCTCGACACCCCGATGATCGGGGCGTCGGCCGGTCGGCCATTGCGCTACTTCGCCAAGAGCGGCTTGTTCCGAGGGCCGGTCACCACATGGATGCTGGTGGCCATGGGCGCCTTCCCCGTTCGCCGCGACGCCGTCGACCGCAGCGCCCTCAAGGCCGCGCTGGCCGTGCTGGAAGCCGGGCAGCCGCTGGTGATGTTCCCGGAGGGAGAGCGGAAGTCCGGCCCCCGCATCCACCCGCTGTTGGACGGGGTGGCCTGGCTGGCGGCCAAATCCCAGGCCCCGGTGGTGCCGGTGGCCATCGGAGGCACCGAGCGGGCGATGGGCGTCGGCATTCGCCTGCCCCGACCCCGGACGGTGCGATTGGTATGGGGCGAGCCGCTGGTCCCGCCCGCAGTCGACGACCGGGGACGGCCGCGCCGGGAGGACCTGGCCCGGTACTCCGAGGATCTGCGGGAGGTCCTTCAGCGGATGTTCGACGCGGTCCAGCGGGAGTTGGGCGACCCGGTCTGGGATCCCAAGGGCACCGGTTAGCGCGCGGGACCGCGGTCAGCGACTGGCGATCAGGCCGTCGAGCACATCGCTGGCCTCGACTTTGCGGTCCACCATCGGGGCGGGCGATGGAGTCCCTCCCAGGCTGAAGGACGCCAGCGAGCCGGAGGCCTCGATAAGGTCGCGGAGATTGCGGGGCGGGGGGAAGTACTCGTCCTCATCGGTGATCAAGACCTCCTCGATGCCCTCGGTCGGCGCGAGGCGGTCGAGCACCTCGTTGATGAGCTCCTCGGGGGCCGACGCCCCGGCGGTCAGTCCCACCACCCCGGAGATGTCGTCGGGCAGCTCCGCAGCCCGGTTCACCCTGAACACTCGTTCGCAGCCCAGTTCTCGGGCCAGTTTCTCCAGTGCCCGGGTGTTGGACGAGTTGGCCGAGCCGACGATGACCACCGTGCCGCACCGTGTGGCGATGGCGGTCAGCGCGGCCTGCCGATTGGTGGTGGCGAAGCAGAGGTCGCTGCGCCCCGGCGTCCACATGTCGGGAAACCGGTCGCGGGCCGCATGCATCACCTCCTCCCAATCGCGGTGCGACAGGGTGGTCTGGGCCAGAAGGGCGACCGGATCCTCGAAATCCGCGAGCGCGTCCACGTCGGCGACGCTTTCCACCGGGTGGATGGCCTCAGGGGCCACCGCCATGGTGCCCACCGCCTCCTCGTGGTCCTCGTGGCCGATGTACACGATGCGGTAGCCCTTGCCCGCTCGCACCTTGACCTCGTGGTGGACTTTGGTGACCAGGGGGCACACTGCGTCCACCATGTAGCTGGCCCGCTCGGTGGCCGCGGCGACGACCTCGGGGCCCGAGCCGTGGGCCGAGAGCATGATGGGATGGCCGGGGGGAACCTCGGATATGTCGTCGACGAACACCACGCCGAGCTGCTCGAAGCGGTGGACCACCAGCTTGTTGTGGACGATCTCGTGGTAGCAGTACACCGGCGCATCGAAGGTCCGCACCAGCCAGGCCAATGCCTTGATGGCCATCTCCACCCCGGCGCAGAAGCCTCTGGGAGCAGCCAGGATCACCTTCTCGACGTCCACGACGTCAATGTAGCGGTCGGCTCCCGCGTTCTTTGGCTCGTATCATCTCGATCATGTCCGCGCCCCGGGTGACGGCTGTCGCCGATGGATCAGTAGCTCAACGATTCGGCTTGAGAGCTGGCGACGAGCTTCTTTGCGTGAACGGCCGCGCCCCCGCAGACGTCATCGAGTATCAGCAGCTGGTGGACGAGCCCGAGCTGAGCATCGACGTGCGGCGCGACGGGGTGGTGCTGGAGCTCGAGGTGCTCAAGCGGGCTGGGGAGCCGCTGGGCGCCCAGGTGGACTCGGCGCTGTTCGACCGGGTGAGGACGTGCGACAACCACTGCGAGTTCTGCTTCATCTACCAGCTCCCGCCCGGTCTGCGGCCCAGCCTGTACCTGAAGGACGACGACTACCGGCTCTCTTTCCTGTACGGAAACTTCACCACCCTGACCCGCTTCACCGAGGCCGACTTGGAGCGGGTGGTGGCCGAGCGGCTGTCGCCGCTGAATGTGAGCATCCACGCCACCGACCCCGAGGTGAGGGCCGCCATGCTGCGCAACCCCCGGGGCGCCACCAGCCTGCGCTGGCTCCGGGCCCTGCTCGATCACGGCATCGAAGTACACGGCCAGGTGGTCGTCTGCCCCGAGGTCAACGACGGCGATGTGCTAGAGGACACCCTGGCCGGGGTGACCGACGAGTATCCCGAGCTGTCCAGCGTCTGCGTCGTCCCCTTGGGCGTGTCCCGGCACACCTCGGAGCCCCGGCTGCGGCCCCATACCCGGGCCGAGGCCGCGGCGGCGGTGGAAGCAGTGCACGAGTGGCAGGAGATCAACCGGCAGGTGCTGGGCCGCCGCCTGGTGTTCGCGTCCGACGAGTACTACCTCTTGGCCGGCATCGAGTTTCCCGGCCCTGAGACCTATGAGGGGTTTCCCATGCACGAGGACGGAGTGGGCATGGCTGCCACGCTGGCACTGGAGTTCTCGGGCGGCGCGCAGGAGATCACCGGGACCCGACCCGGTTTCTTCGCATGGGTGGAGGGCGCCCCGGCTGCGGGGTACCGGGCCCCCCGGTCCGACGGGTCGGCGCCGATCGGCCTTCGCCCCCGAAGAGGGGCTCCGGTGGGAGTGGTCACTGGGGAGTACGGGGCGGCGGTGCTGGCTCCGCTGGTGGATTCGGTGGGCCGCGACGACGTGCGAGTGGTGCCGGTGGAGAACCGGTTCTTCGGCGGGACCACTGCGGTGGCCGGGCTGCTGGTGGGGGAGGACATCGCTCGCACGCTGGCCGGCGAGCCCGAGGGCCACCGCTATCTGCTGCCCGACGTCTGCCTGTCGCAGGGCATGTTCTTGGACGGCACCCGCCCCGCGGACTTGCCCCGTCACGTGGAGATCGTTCCCACCGATGGGGCAGCGCTGAGACGGGCGCTCCATGCACAGCGCCGCTAGCCCCCGGCGGTCGGACGCGATCCCGCCGGGGTCCCGTCCCCTGCCCACGGTGGCCATCGTCGGGCGGCCCAACGTGGGCAAGTCCACGCTGATGAACCGGATAGTGGGCCGCCGAGAGGCCATCGTGGCCGAGCAGCCCGGCGTGACCCGGGACCGCAAGGAGCTGCCGGCCCGGTGGCAGGAGCGGGAGTTCACGCTGGTGGACACCGGCGGCTGGCTGCCCTGGGGCGGGGGCGACAGCTCCTCGATGGAGGCCAAAGTCTCAGCTCAGAGCGAGAAGTCGATGACAGAGGCCGACGTGGTGGTAATGGTAGCCGACTCTCAGGCGGGCATCACCGGCGACGACGAGGGGGTGGCCAGGAGGCTGAGGGGCCGGGCCGGGCCGGTGCTGGTGGCGGTGAACAAGGTGGACGACGAGAAGCACCAGAACCTCATCTGGGAGTTCATCGGGCTGGGGTTGGGCGACCCGTTCCCGGTAAGTGCGCTCCACGGCCGGGGAGTGGGGGACCTGCTCGACGCGGTGCTGGCCTCGCTTCCCGAAGACCAGCCCGGCCAAGCCGGCCGGGGAGGCGGCTCCGGGCCCGAGGGGGCAGGCGAGGCTGGGCCCGACGGGGCGTCGGCCACTGTCTCGGTGGCCGTCGTGGGTCGGCCCAACGCCGGCAAGTCAACGCTGTTCAACCGCCTCATCGGCGAAGATCGGTCGGTGGTCCACGACCAGCCGGGCACCACCCGCGACGCCATTGACACCGTGGTGCACACCGAACTGGGATTGATCCGGTTCGTGGACACCGCGGGCATGCGCCGCCGCGCCCGCATCGATCAGGCCGCCGAGTACTACTCGCTGCTGCGGGCGCTGGCCGCAGTCGACCGCTCCGACATCGCACTGCTGGTGGTGGACGCCACGGTGGGAGTCACCCACCAGGATCAGCGCTTAGCCGAGCGCATCGACGCCGCCGGCTGCCCCATCGTGGTGCTGCTCAACAAGTGGGATCTGCTCGACAGCGAGGCCCGGGGGGCGATCTCTGTTGACCTCGGCCGCCGACTGCATTTTCTGGGCGACGCCGCGGTGCTGCGGGTCAGCGCCCTGTCGGGCAGGGGCCTGCACCGGCTCCTGCCCGAGCTTCGGGGGGTGATCGCCGAGTACCGGCGCCGCATCCCCACCCAGGCGGTGAACCGCGTGCTGCGCGACGCCCAGGCCGCCCAC
>JAPYOC010000012.1 GCA_028278955.1 Candidatus Poriferisocius aerobius | reverse complement strand
GGGTGTCGATCAGGTCAAGCGACACCATCTCGGCATCAATCAGGTGGTAGCCATCGGCCCTCACACCGGTGATGCTCAGCGAAAGCGTGAGCTTGGCCGGAGCGGTGACCACGGCCATCACTGCAAGTCCACCGCAGCCAGCTCGGCCCAGTCCTCCAGGGTGAGCTGTTCGGGGCGGGCGGTGGGCGAGACGGCGGCTTGGGCGAAGTGCCCGGGGGCGAGGTGAGCGGCCAGGGAGCGGCGCAGCATCTTGCGGCGCTGGCCGAAGGCGGTGCGGATGAGGAAGAACAGGCGCTCGGGATCGGCCCGAACAGCCGGTTCCGGCAGGCGCACCAGCCGGACCACCGCTGACGACACCCGGGGCTTGGGGTGGAACACCGTGGGGGGAACCGTGCGGATGATTCCGGCCTCGCACCAGTAGGCAACTTTGAGGGTGGGGATCCCGTAGGCCCTGGTGCCCACCGGGGCGACCAGCCGGTCGGCCACCTCCTGTTGGACCATGAATGTGAAGACCTCTATGCGGGGTTCGTTGTCCAGCAGATCCAACAGCAGCGGGACGGCCACGTTGTAGGGGAGGTTGGCCACCAGCGCCCACCGCCTCTCGGAAGCGCCGAGCCTGGCGCGCCACGCGGGGGTGGTGGCGTCGGCGTGGACGATCTCGATGTTGGCCGCGTCGGCCACCTCGGCCAGCGGGGCCAACAGGTGGCGGTCGGCCTCCACGGCCAGAACGTGGCGCACCTCGGCGGCCAGGGCTCGGGTGAGCGAGCCCAAGCCGGGGCCGATCTCCACCACCGAATCCTCGGGCGCCAGCTCTGCGACCCGGACCATGGCAGCAATGGTGTTGGGGTCGACCACGAAGTTCTGGCCCAGGGCCCGGCTGGGCGCCAGGCCATAGCGGTCCAGCAGGTCGAGAACCTGGGTGCGGGTGAGTGTCACAGTCGGTAGAAGGCGACCGCGTTGTCCCAGGTGCGCTGGGCTACTTCCTCGAGCGCCACGCCGCGGGCCCGGGCCAGCGCCTCTCCCACCAGCGGCAGGTTCGCCGGGGTGTTGGGCTTGCCCCGAAGCGGAACCGGGGCCAGGTACGGCGAGTCGGTTTCCACCAGCAGGCGGTCGGGGGGGCACAGCTCGGCGGCGGCCCGCACATCGTCGGCCGAGGGGAAGCTCACGATGCCGCTGAACGACAAGCACGCCCCGCGGTCCAGCGCGGCCCGGGCCTCGTCGGGGCCGCCGGTGAAGCAGTGGAACACCGTGCGGTCGGGCACGCCGCCCTCGTCTAGGACGGCGAAGGTGTCGTCCCACGCCTCTCGGCTGTGGATCACCAGGGGCAACCGGTGTCGGTGGGCCATCTCGATCTGGGCCGCGAAAACGGCCTGCTGGTCGGCGGGCGTCGAGTGGTTGTAGTGGTAGTCGAGCCCGCACTCCCCCACCGCCGCCACCCGGCCCGATCCCAGCAGCTCCTCGATGCCGCCGAGCCCATGGCGGGCCTCGTGGGGGTGGACTCCCACCGTGGCCCACACTCGGTCGCTGGCGGCGGCCTTGGAGATCGCGGCGACCGATGTGGCCAAATCGGTGCCCACGTCGATCACCCGCTCCACCCCGGCGTCCGACGCCTCGGCGACTACGCGGGCCAGCGCGTCCTGCTCCAAGTGGCAGTGGTTGTCGATCCAGCGCACAGCTAGCCCCTCCCGACGCCGATCCTCATGGCGGCCTCCGGCCCAGGCGGCAGCCTCATAGCGCCCATCGCGTCAGCCCTTGATGCGGGGGAACAGGGGAGCGCCCCCAGCCACCGTGAGGCCGCCGGGATACTGCCCCCACGCCGCAGCCTCGGGCAGCCGCTGGGCAAGGGGAGAGCCGTCGAGGCCGAGGCGCGCCCAGGCCGCCTCGCAGGAGGAGGGAATGGCCGGGCTGGCCAGCACGCACACGATGCGAAGGGCCTCCAGGGCGTTGCCCAGCACCGTGCTCACCAAGGGGCCCGGTTCCATCTTCCACGGCTCGGTGGCCTGGAGGTACTCGTTGGTGTCGCGGATGAGCCGCCAGGTGGCCTCCAGCGCCACCGACGGCTGGAATCGGTCCCAGGCCGCTGCGGCGTCGGCGTACACCTCGGCGGCGACGTCGGCCAGCGGGTGGTCGGGGTCGGGCGCGGGGCCGACCCCGCCGCACTTCTGGCCGACCAGCGTCGAAGACCGCTGCAACAGGTTGCCGAAGTTGTTGGCCAAGTCGGTGTTGTAGCGGTGCCGGAGGGCTTCGTGGCTGACCTCGCTGTCGGGGCCGAAGGGCGTGTCCCGGAGCAGGGAGTAGCGGAAGCCGTCCACGCCGAAGTCCCCGACGAGGTCGGCCGGGGCGATCTGGTTGAACGCCGACTTGGACATCTTCTCCCCCCCCACCAGCAGCCAGCCGTGGACGTGGTAGCGGGGCAGCTCCTCCACCCCGGCGGCCAGCAGCATCGCCGGCCAGTACACGCAGTGGAAGCGGATGATGTCCTTGCCGATCAGGTGGCGAACCGACGGCCACCACGCCGCGAACCGCTCGTCGTCGTGGCCATAGCCCGCGGCGGTGGCGTAGTTGGTGAGGGCGTCGTACCACACGTAGAACACATGGCCCTCGGCCCAGGGCACCGGGACGCCCCAGTCGATGGAGGTGCGGGTGATGGAAATGTCCCGCAGGCCGCCCCGGATGATGCCCAACGCCTCGTTGCGGTAACCCTCGGGGGTGATGTTGGCCGGGTTGGCCTCGAACCACTCCAACAGCGGCGCCTCGAACTCGGAGAGCTTGAAGAAGTAGTTCTCCTCGGTCATCCGCTCCACCCGGCCCGACTCGATGTCCCCTTGCGACACGTCATCCTCGGGGACGTAGGCTTCGTCGGACACCGAGTACCACCCGTCGTACACCGCGCGGTAGATGTAGCCGTTGTCGTAGGCCCGCTGCATGAGGGCTTGCACCGAGCGGTGGTGGCGGGGCTCGGTGGTGCGGATGAACTCGTCGTTGGCCACCCCGAGCTCGGCCCACGCCTCCCGGAAGCGCCGACTGGTGCTGTCGGCCTGCGCCAAGGGCGACCGCCCGTTGGCCTCGGCCGCCCGCTGCACCTTGAGGCCGTGCTCGTCGGTGCCGGTCAGGTAGAACACCTCCTCGCCCAGCAGCCGATGCCACCGGGTGACCGCATCGCCGTTGAGCACGGTGTAGGCGTGGCCGATATGAGGGGCGTCGTTGACGTAGAAGATCGGGGTCGTCAAGAAGTAGCGCGACACCGGCTCAGACTACCGGCCCCCACCGCCCCGAAGCGATGCCTGCCTCATTCTGTGCGTTCAGCTGCTCCACCGATCCAGACTTGAGAGTAATAACCCTTGATCATCTCGTCCTCATCCTCATACGGAATGATCCGCATAATCCTTACGGCATTGGGAGACCACCGATTAGGTGCCGGAATGGAACTCACTTCGACATAAGGTTTGCTGATATTAGCTTGACCGTAGACGGGGGTGAATAACGATACTTTTTTCACATCTACAATCCTATCATTTCGATCAAAAATCGCGGTGTACCCACGAAGGTCGTGGATGAATTGAGTGGTAGCTATTTTCGCCAATTCAGGATGCGAGTCCGGAGGTTCTAATCTGGCATACAAGTCCTGAAAGCCAAATAATTCTAACCCTTCGACATCCTCAGGCAAAACTGCACCCTCATACAATTCAAGGAATCTCTCTTTGGTATAACGAATTCTAGGTGTCGAGATTATGGCATTGTAATCTAATATGTCTCCTGGCCTAATTCTATGATATCTCGGAAACGGAGATGCAAATGGCATATCTTCATACAAATGCCAAAACTCTGTTCCATAAACCTCTCCGCTCACATAAGGTTCAATTAAAAAAGCACGAGTGGGATCCACAGCTTCAGACAAGTTCGCAAACACTTCAAACTGTATCTCTTCAACGTTGAGATTTGAAACATGATACGGAATTTCAAAAGGAGCATATTCTCCGGGTTGCACCGCTAAAGGCCATCGCCATATTCCGAGTTTAATACCTAAATTTTTATGACTTGCAGTTACTATGACTTCTCGTGCAAAGTTCTTCTCTGAAGAGTTATAAATAAGACCACGAATACTTTGATCGCGAAGCGTGACTGATTCATGGTCGACGGAAATAGTTTCGACTTGTTTAGTCTCAGTCTCAGAACTAGGGCATACACCTTTTCGACCAAGAGCTCTTATTATTTGAGTTAGCATACTCCTTCGAAGAGTAAAGTTCCCAACGCACAAAGCGCCCGGAACATAGCATGAATTGCTATTCGAACTGGTGGGTATAAGTGATGAATCTCCGATTGAAGAGATCCCACTGTGACTGACTCCTCCGATCCAAAGATCGTCCCGAACTCTGTAGATATTATCTCCTCGATTTGTAGAAGCTTCACCAGCGAAATTTCGGGTAGGAAAATCTTCAGGAAAGTGGTAAGGATCTAATAATTGTAAATATATTCTCTCGCCATTCGATACATCAAAATTTACAAAGTCAGATACTGGATTCAATTTTCGATTAACCAATAGACCATTATTGCTCACTTCTTCAATCACTGAATGCGGAATTAACTCTCTAACGTCAATCACTTTAGGTCCATCTTTGAACGCCTGATAGACTCTAATATCCGACACGATATCAGCTTCATTTGCTTCATATATGTCAGGGTAAATACGAGATGGAACATAAAATACATCCACATACTTGTACAGCGAGAATTGAGATACAAAAGATTCTATATCGTTGCTTTTGACCACATCTCCAGGAAACGAGAAGACAAATTGTGGCTTACTTATTACGCTATACTCCTGACCATATCTGTACCAATTCTTAGATTCCTCAAGTTCTAGAGCCCTTTCATCATAAACCAAGAACTTGTGCGCTGGGTTTTGCCACAGCGCATCGAACTCTGTGCCATCTGAATTGAACTCAAATGCTCTTCTCAGATCTGGAGCTGGAGACAAATCAGTTTCCACATCTACATATGTATTGCCGAACCAATTCCAATAGTTGATGTCTAGAGAATCGTGTATATATCCATCTGGATCGCTGTAAGAGTAAGTGTGAGGAGGCCAATCAATATCCACTTCAAAAGGAGCACTTTCACCAGGTTCTATGGTAAGTGGCCAGTGCCATTTGACGCTGCCGTCGCCGTCACGAGCTGCAATCGTCACTGTCACATTCCGGGCGTATTGATCCTTTGAGTAGTTGTGGATTTCCCCGCGCATAACACAGTCGTTGAGAGTGATGGAGTCAACCAATAATCTCACTGTCTTACCTTGCGTTCTATCGCTCAGAGCTAATGCTCCTTTGTCCTCACTGACACTCGATTCAATTTGCACTGAATCATACAAGCCGTCTGAGGAGTCGCGGCTGGACTCAGAACCTAAAGACTTAGTAATTCGAGACTCTTGAATAGGTACATGGCTTATATCACTTTCAGCAACTTCAGAAATATTACCATCTCCACAAGCGGTGGCGACCAGCGAGAGCGAAAGTACTACTCTCCACATAACATAGCAGTCTAACTTGAAGCGCATTGCTAGTGGTCCGTCGCTGAATTGGTTGGGGCGGTTATTGTGGGGGGTTGGGAGTTGCGTTGGTGTTGTCTGGTGGTGATCGCGAGGCGTTGGAGCGCATGGCGGGGTCGGGGTCGGAGCCGCATCGTCGGGTGGTTCGGGCCGGGG
>JAPYOC010000119.1 GCA_028278955.1 Candidatus Poriferisocius aerobius | reverse complement strand
GCAACATGCTCCGCCGCTTGTGCGGGCCCCCGTCAATTCCTTTGAGTTTTAGCCTTGCGGCCGTACTCCCCAGGCGGGGCACTTAATGCGTTAGCTACGGCACGGAACCCGTTGATAAGGCCCCACACCTAGTGCCCAACGTTTACGGCGTGGACTACCAGGGTATCTAATCCTGTTTGCTACCCACGCTTTCGCTCCTGAGCGTCAGTGCCGGCCCAGAGTGCTGCCTTCGCCGTCGGTGTTCCTCCTGATATCTGCGCATTTCACCGCTACACCAGGAATTCCACACTCCTCTACCGGACTCTAGTCATAGCAGTATCGGATGCAGTCTTAGGGTTGAGCCCCAACCTTTCACATCTGACTTACTAAACCGCCTACGAGCTCTTTACGCCCAATAATTCCGGACAACGCTCGCCCCCTACGTGTCACCGCGGCTGCTGGCACGTAGTTGGCCGGGGCTTCTTCTGCAGGTACCGTCAATTTCGTCCCTGCTGAAAGGGGTTTACAACCCGAGAGCCTTCATCCCCCACGCGGCGTTGCTGCGTCAGGCTTTCGCCCATTGCGCAAGATTCCCCACTGCTGCCTCCCGCAGGAGTCTGGGCCGTGTCTCAGTCCCAGTGTGGCTGATCGTCCTCTCAGACCAGCTACCCGTCGATACCTTGGTGAGCCGTTACCTCACCAACAAGCTGATAGGCCGCGAGGCCCTCCCGAAGCGCCGGAGCATTTCCTCTTCCGATCATGCGATCAGGAGAGGGCATCTGGTATTAGCCACAGTTTCCCGTGGTTGTCCCAGTCTTCGGGGCAGGTTCCTCACGTGTTACGCACCCGTTCGCCACTAGGTCATTGCCCGAAGGCGACCTCGTTCGACTTGCATGTGTTAGGCACGCCGCCAGCGTTCGTCCTGAGCCAGGATCAAACTCTCCGTTAACATCTCCAGCAGCTCTACCCCGAAGGGCATTGCCGCCTTTGATCAAGTGCTCGTCTTACTATATTGCCTCGGCAAGACGAAGCGATTCCGGAAAGTCAAAAGGGCCGGAGCCCTTCCTGACTTGGTTTCCTTGGAATTGTGTAGGTCGACGCGATCGACGCGAGGTGCGCCGAGCCGTCGCCCGCACTGGCTTTTCCGTCCTCTCTTCCGTTTTCAAGGAGCGTGAAGCGGTGACCCTGCCGGGAGAACCGCATCAATCCGGACGGGCCGGACCTTGCTGTGCTTCTGGGAGCGGCTCGCAAGCCACTCGTTTTTGAAGCGGGTGGTAACGCTACCGGCCCCGGCCGGCAACGTCAACTCAACCGCTAGGACACTTAGATTCTCAGCGGGTCTCGACTCGCAAGAGGTGGTAGCGGCGCTTGCCCCGGCGCAACAGCAGGTAGCGGCCGTGCAGCAGCCGCTCGACGGCCACGGCGGACGTTTCAGTCGAAATCCGCTGGTTGTTGACATACACCGACCCCTCGACCAGCCCCCGGCGAGCGTCGCCCCTCGAGGAGGCCAGCCCGGTGGAGGCCAGCAGCCCCACCAGGTCGAAACTGTTGGAGGCGGCATCGAACCCGTCGTCGGGGACGAGGGCGACGGTCGAGGTGGGCACTTCGGCCGCTAGGGCTTCAAACGCCGCCGCGTCCATGTCGCCGGCCGGTGATCCGAACAGGATGCGGGCCGCGGCGGCGGCCGCGGTAGCCGCCGCCGGGCCGTGTACGAGCGAGGTGGCCTCGCGGGCGACCGCGCGCTGCGCCTCCCGTTTCCCGGGGTCGCGCCGGTGGGCTTCGACGAGCTCGGCGATCTCGGCCGCCGGGAGCATGGTGAACTGCAGCAGGCTTCGCTCGGCGTCGTCGTCGGGGAGCTGGATGAAGTACTGGTAGAAGCGGTAGGGGCTGGTGCGCTCGGGGTCCAGCCATATGGCGCCCTCGGCGGTCTTGCCGAACTTGGCGCCGTCGGAGCGGGCGAGCAGCGGCCAGGTGAGGCCATGGACGCGGG
Organism: Candidatus Poriferisocius aerobius; assembly: GCA_028278955.1. Lineage (GTDB taxonomy): Bacteria > Actinomycetota > Acidimicrobiia > Acidimicrobiales > Bin134 > Poriferisocius > Poriferisocius aerobius. Next base: position 23,322 of record JAPYOC010000119.1, on the reverse strand, counting down.
CACCGCAGCGGCGGCGGATGAGGTCGACCCCGGCGGTGATGTTGCCCCACTGGTCGGAGCCGCCGACCTGGAGCTCGCATCGGAGGTTGGTATGCAGCCACCAAAAGTCGTAGGCCTGCAACAGCATGTAGGCGAACTCGGTGAAGGAGATGCCGGTCTCGCTCTCCATTCGGCTGCGCACCGAGTGTTTGGCTGCCATCTGATTCACAGTGGCGTGCTTGCCGGTGTCCCGCAAGAACTCGACGAGGGTGAGGTCGCGGGTCCAGTCGTAGTTGTTGACCAGCTCGGCGCTCCCGTCGAAGTCCAGCAGCTTCTCAAGCTGCCCCCTGACGCCCGACAGGTTGGCGGCCAGCGTGTCGTCGTCCAAAAGGTTGCGCTCGTCGGACCGCCCGCTGGGGTCGCCCACCATGCCGGTGGCCCCGCCGACCAGGGCAATGGGCCGGTGGCCGGCCTCTTGGAAGCGCCGCAGCACCAGAACGCCGATGAGGTTGCCCAAGTGCAGGGAGCTGGCCGTAGGGTCGATGCCGTGGTACAGCGCAATCGGACTGTCCCCCAGCCTTTGGGCCAGCAGTTCGCGGTCGGTGGTGTCCTGCAGCAGGCCGCGGGAGTGGAGTTCTTCAAGCACCGGGCGAATGCTATGCCCAACCGGGGCGACGGGAGAATGAGAGCATGACCGGCAGGCAGCTCGGCTTGGCCATCGGCGCAGCGGTGCTGGTGCTGTTCGCCGTGTTCTGGGTCGGGGCCACGATCTGGTTCTTCGGGGATGAGAACCCCGACCGCCTCGACGATCGGCAATGGGCAGCCGACGCCGAGGCCCGATGCACCGAAGCCCGAGACGAGTTGGACCGGCTGCCGCAAGCCCGCGACGCAACGAACATGTCCGACCGGGCCGACCAGATTGAAGCCTCGACGGCGGTGCTGGCCGAGATGACGGCCGATCTGGCCGCCGCCCCCCCCGGCGGCACCGATGGAGAGCTGCTCGGGCTGTGGCTCGAAAGCTGGAGGGTTTACCTCAACGATCGCCTGGCCCATGCCAGCGCACTCCGAGCCGGCGAGGACCGCCAGTTCCGGGTGACCGTGGACGCAGAGCGGGGCGACGGGGTCGACGCCCTGCTGGACGCCTTCGCCGACCGCAACCGCATGCCGGCCTGCGGCGATCCGCTGGATATCGGCTAATCAGGGTCGAGGCAGGGTTTCCAGGGCCGCAGCGCCCAGCTGGGCCAGGCGCACCAGGCCAGGGTCGCCGCCGAAATCGGCCACGCCGCCGAGCGGCACCCAGCGCAGGCCCCGAGACTCGTGGTTGCCCCGGGGCTGGGCGCCGGCCGGCGCCTGCACCAAGAACCTCACGTCGTAGTGCAGATGGGGATCTTCGCGGGGGGGATCCACCTCGTGGATGTCGAGGTGGAGGGGCCGGGGCCAAATGCGCAGGCCGTCGATGCCGGTTTCCTCGGTTGCCTCCCGCAGCGCCACCGCAACCAAGTTGGCATCACCGTCGGCATGGCCCCCCGGTTGCAACCAGCGACCCAACTTGGCGTGGAGCAACAGCAGCGTGTTGGTCCCGGCGCTGTCCACGACCAAAGCAGATCCGGTGAGGTGCCCGGGTCGGCACGTCCTCAGGGTGGCATCCCGGTGGCAGTCGATCAGCGCCCGGCAGCGGTCGCCCAGAACGTCGTCGAAGGCGGCCAGCAGCTCTCGAGCCGTGGCGACGTCCTCGGTGGGGGCAAGCAGGGCGTGGCCTTCGCCCAGCCAAACCAGATCTTCTGCGCTGATCATCGGGACAGGTCAACACAGCCGGGAACGTACCAACGCCAGGGCAGGTCGTCCCCGGCGCTGAGCCCGATGCGAACCGAGCGGCCCGGCTTGGCGGGGGGCGCGGTCTTGTCGTCAAGCAGCTCGATCCCGGCATCGGCGGCCACGAGGTCGGCGCCATTGGCCGCGCCGTCGATGCCCAGCGCGGCGGCGAGCTTGGCCGGCCCGCGGCAAAGATCCCGGTCTTGGCGGGCCGCCGGCCGCTGCTTTCGCATCTCCTCCAGGCCGGCCAGCGGGGTCAGCGCCCGCAGCAACACGGCGGCGCATTCCCCATCGGGGCCGCACACCACGTTGGCGCACCAGTGCATCCCGTAGGTGAAGTACACATACAGCCGTCCGGGCGGGCCGAACATGACCTCGGTGCGGGGAGTCATCCCCCGGTAGCCGTGGCTGCCGGGGTCATCGGCGCCAGCGTAGGCCTCCACTTCCACGATCCGGCCCCGGCACGTCCCGGCGACCAGCACCTTGTTCAACAGCTCGGGGGCCACCCGGCGCGGATCTCGGGCGTAAAACTCCCGTTGCAGCCTCATCGCCATCACAATAAGGCAGCCAGATTGGCTTCTCGCCCATACTGGTGTGGCTTTCGCTGGCTGTGGCAAAGGAAGTACTCATGCCGACTACAAGATTGCGGACTTCGCTGCTGGGAGCGGCGCTGGTTGTCAGCTTGCTGACCGGAGCGGCTGGATGCAGCGACAACGTGGATGCACCGCCGTCGGTGACGATCAGCTTCGGCCATCCCTTCCCGCCTAGCCATCCGGTTCATGTGCAGGTGTTCGAGCCGTGGGCCGACGAGGTGCTCCAAGCCACCGGCGGCACTGTGACCATCGAGCTCTATCCCGGTCAGGGGTTGAGCCCTCGTAGCGAGGTGTACAAGAACACCGCCGATGGGGGCCAGGGCATCGGCTGGGCTCTTCAGGGCTACTCCCTGGGCCGCTTCCCGGCCGCCGAGGTGGTGGGAATGCCGTTCACATTCGACAGTGCGGTGGAAGCCACCGAGGTTCTGTGGACTCTCCACGACGAGTTCGAGGCCATCCGCAGTGAGTACGCCGACGTGAAACTCCTCGGGCTGTGGACCAACGATGTGGCCGATCTGTGGCTGGCCGCACCCAAGGCCTCTACTGCCCCCGACCTCTCTGGGCTGACGGTGCGGACGCCGACCCAGATCCAGGTCGAGGTGGTCGAGGCCCTGGGGGGGAACCCTGTAAATCTGCCTGTGCAGGAAATCCGAGCTGCACTGGCCCAGGGGGACATCGACGGGGTGATGGTTGCCAATTCGGGCCTGTCCAGCTACGACCTCTACGGCGTGCTGGGCAGCGGAGTGCAGTGCAACTGCCATGTGTCGGCCAGTTTCTTGGCCATGAACCAAGAGCTGTGGGACAGCCTGTCGGATTCCCAGCAGCAGGCCATCGACCGGTTGTCGGGCCGGGCGGTCTCCCTCGCCGCGGCAAGAGCCTATGACGCCGCCTCGCAGGCAGTAGACGAGCGCTACCCGCAAGCGGGGATCGACAAGGTCGTGATCGGCGAAGCCGAGTTGGCGTTGTGGAGGGATTCCGCCCAGTCGGTGGTGGATCGTTGGATCGGCCGCCATGCCGCCGATTTTCCAGCCCGTGAGATGTACAAGCGGATGCTGGAACTGGCTGCCGACTAGCGGTCTGTCAGAAGCGAGCAGCGTCGGCGGCCAGACGGGCGCGGAAGCGCTCGATCTGAGCTGACACCGGCTCAGGGCCGCCTCCGCCGGGAGTGGTCCGGCGGGTGACGGCCACGGCGGGAGCAAGCAGCTCGGCAGCGGCCTCTCCCAGCCGGGGGTCGGCCCGCACCAGGGCGGCCAAGGTGGACTCGCCCTCCAGGCTGCGGCGCACCAGGTCGCCTACTGCGGCGTGGGCGTCGCGGAACGGCATGCCGCCGGCCACCAAGTGCTCGGCCAAATCGGTGGCCGCCGACGAGGGGGTGTCGGCTGCGGCGGCCATGGCGTCGGCGTGCCAGTCGATGGTGCCCAGCAGCCCGGCCAGGGCCCGGACGCCGAGGCGGATCTGCTCGACGGCGTCGAACAAGGGCTCCTTGTCCTCTTGGAGGTCGCGGTTGTAGGCCAGCGGCAGCCCCTTGAGGGTGGCCAAGAGGCCGGTGAGGTTGCCGATGAGCCGCCCCGCTTTGGCCCGGGCCAGTTCGGCGATGTCGGGGTTCTTCTTCTGGGGAAGCATGGAGCTGCCGGTGGCGAAGGCGTCGTCGAGGGTGGCGAAGCCGGCCTCCTCGGAGGTCCAGAACACGATCTCCTCGCCGAGCCGGGACAGGTGGATGGCCACCATGGTCAACGCGAAGAGAGCTTCGGCCACGAAATCCCGGTCGGACACCGCGTCCATGGAGTTCTCGAACCGGGCGGCGAAGCCCAGCTCGGCGGCGGCTCTATCGGGATCCAGCGGGAGCGAGGAACCCGCCACCGCGCCGGCCCCCAGCGGGCTGACGTCCAGACGGGCGCGGGCGTCGGCCATCCGGCCCACATCTCGGGCCAGCGCCCAGCCGTGGGCCAGCAGGTGGTGGGCCAGCAGCACTGGCTGGGCCCGCTGAAGGTGGGTGTAGCCCGGCAGATAGGCATCGCCGGCGGCGACAGCCTGCTGCAACAGCACCTGCTGGAGGGCGATCACGTCGGCGGCGATGGCAGATAGCTCTCGCTTGGCGAACAAGCGCAGATCGGTGGCTACTTGGTCGTTGCGGCTGCGACCGGTGTGGAGCTTGGCCCCGGCGGCACCCGCCAACTCGGTGACCCGGCGTTCGATGGCGGTGTGGATGTCCTCGTCGCCGGGGGCGAAAGCGAAGGCGCCGGAGGCCAGCTCCTGCTCGGCCTGGTCGAGGGCGGCCAGCACCTCGCCCACCTCGGCGTCGGCCAGCAGGCCGACGCCGCCCAGCATCCGGACGTGGGCCCGCGACCCGGCGATGTCGTCGGGAGCGAGGCGGACGTCGAATCCGATGCTGGCGGTGTAGGCCATCAGCTCTTCGGCCGGGTCGCGGCCGAACCTCCCCTGCCAGAGCGTGCTCACGGCGATCCCGCTCGCTGGGCCAGGGTGCGCAGCCGCAGCGCGTGGAGCTTGATGAAGCCCTCGGCGTCGGCCTGGTGGTAGGCACCCTGGTCTTCCTCAAAGGTGGCCACCGCCTCGTCGAACAGGCTGTCGTCGGAGCGCCGCCCGGTGACGGTTGCGTTGCCCCGGTACAACTTGAGCCGCACGGCGCCGTTGACCCGCTTTTGAGAGTGGTCGATGGCGGTTTGGAGCATCTGGCGCTCAGGGCTCCACCAGTAGCCGTTGTAGATCAGCTTGGCGTAGCAGGGCATGAGCTCGTCTTTGAGGTGGGCCACCTCCCGGTCGAGGGTGAGGCTCTCCATGGCCCGATGGGCCTTGAGCATGATGGTGCCGCCGGGGGTCTCGTAGCAGCCCCGCGACTTCATGCCCACATAGCGGTTTTCCACCAAGTCGAGCCGGCCGATGCCGTTGGCCCCGCCGATGCGGTTCAGCTCGGCCAGCACCGCAGCCGGGCTGAGGGGCTGGCCGTTGACGGCGGTGACGTCGCCGCCTCGGAAGGCGAGCTCTATCTCGGTCGGCGTGTCGGGGGCCTCATTGGGCGCCACCGACCAGCGCCACATCTCTTCGGGGGGCTCGGCCCAGGGGTTTTCCAGGGGACCGCCCTCATAGGAGATGTGGAGCAGGTTGGCGTCCATGGAGAACGGCGAGCCTCCTTCCCGCTCGGCTTCGATGGGGATGCCGTGCTCTTTGGCGTAGGCCACCAGCTTCTCGCGCGAGCCCAGATCCCAGACTCGCCAAGGCGCCACCACCAAGATGTCGGGGTTGAGGGCGTAGGCGCCCAGCTCGAAGCGGACCTGGTCGTTGCCCTTGCCGGTGGCGCCGTGGGACACCGCGTCGGCGCCCGTCTCGGCGGCGATCTCTACCAGTCGCTTGGCGATGAGCGGGCGGGCGATGGAGGTGCCCAGCAAGTACTCCCCCTCGTAGACGGCGTTGGCCCGCAGCATGGGGAACACAAAGTCGGCGGCGAATTCCTCTGTGAGGTCCTCGATGTAGACCTCCCTCACCCCCATGGCCTCGGCCTTGGCCCGGGCCGGCTCCAGCTCCTCGCCCTGGCCCAGATCGGCGGTGAACGTGACCACCTCGCAGCCATAGGCGTCCTGCAACCACCGCAGGATGACCGAGGTGTCCAGCCCGCCGGAGTAGGCCAGCACGATCTTGTTGAGGCTCTGGTTCACGGCTTGTCCTTCCAGGGGGTGGATTCCGCGGCGCCGGTCAGCCCGGCCTGCGAGCTGAAGAAGTCGGCCACCGTCGCGCCGCCCGTCTCCTCGGCGGCCACGACCAGCACCGTGTCGTCGCCGGCCACGGTTCCCAGCACGCCGCGCACCGCGGAGCGGTCGATGGCCGAGCCGACCACGTGCGCCGACCCCGGTGGGGTGTTCAGCACCACCAGGTTCTGGGAGCATCCCACGGCCAGCACCCACTCGCCCATCACCCGCCGAAGGTGTTCGTCGGGGGCGACCTGCTCGGAGGGCAGCTCGGGGATGGCGTACACCGATCCGCCGCCGGTGGGGACTTTGACGGCCCCCAGGTCGTCGAGGTCGCGCGACACCGTGGCCTGGGTGACGGCCACTCCCTGAGCGGTCAAGAACTCCACCAGATGATCCTGGCTGGAGATCGACTCCTGCCGGAGGATCAGCGCGATCCGGTGCTGGCGCTGGTTCTTGCCCAAGCTCATGGCGCTCCCAACAGGAACGCGAGCAGGCCGCGGGCGGCGTGCATCCGGTTCTCGGCTTGTTGCCATATCCGGCTCTGGCGGCCGTAGAGCACCTCTTCGGCCACTTCGAGACCGGGGCGGGCGGGCAGGCAGTGCAGGAAGATGGCATCGGGGGCCGCTCGGCCCAAAAGCGCCTCATCGACGGCGTAGTCGGCAAAGGCCGCCATCTTCTCGGGGGCCTGATCCTCTTCGCCCATCGACACCCACACATCGGTGTACACCACGTGGGCACCGGCCACGGCTTGAGCTGGATCGTCCACGATCTCCGCGGTGCCCCCGGCGGCGGAGATGCGATCCACGTCGGCGCGGTCGAAGTGGTAGCCGTCAGGCCCGCACAGAACGAACTCGGCGCTGGCGAGGCCGGCGCCGATGGCCAGCGACCGGGAGACGTTGTTGGCGTCGCCCACGAAGGCGATGCGGCGGCCGCTGACGCGGCCGAATTCTTGCGCCACGGTCAGCAGGTCTCCCAGAGCCTGCAAGGGATGGGCTTGGTCGCTCAGCATGTTGACCACCGGGACCGGGCTGACCGCGGCCATACGCTGCACGAGGAGGTGATCGAACACCCGAGCGCCGATGGCGGCGTGGTAGCAGGCCAGGGTGCGGGCGATGTCCTCGGCCGACTCCCGCTCGTCGATGCCCACCTCGGTCCCGGCAACGGAAACCGGATGCCCGCCCAGCTGCACCACGGCCATCTCCATGGAGTGCCGGGTGCGGGCCGAGGGCTTCTCGAACAGCAGGGCCATGCCCTTGCCCGCCAGCGCCGCCGGGGGAGAGGGGTCGGCGGAAAGCTCCAGCACCGCAGCCAGCTCTTCCGCCGCGAGATCATCGACCTCGAGGAAGTGGCGGACCGGTTTCATGGCCTCAGCACCTTGTCGAGCACGGCGACGCCGTGGGCGATCTCAGCGTCGCTGATGATCAGGGGCGGTGCGATCCGCAGGGCGCTGACCCCGGCGGTGCCCAACACCAAACCGGCGGCCATGGCGGCCGCCACCACCTCGGCGGCGGGCCGCTTTTCGGCCAGCTCCACGGCCAGCAGGAGCCCCCGGCCCCGCACACCGGCCACCCCGTCGAGCGCTTCCACGGCGGACCGCACGGCCTCTCCGGCCGCCGCCACCCGAGCGGGAAGGTCGAGTTTCTCCATGACCTCCAAGGTGGCCTTGGCCGCGGATGCGGCAAGAGGCTGCCCGCCGAAGGTGGTGGCGTGGTCGCCGGGCTTGAAGGCGGCGGCGACGTCGGAGCGGGCCCAGCAGGCCCCGATGGGCATGCCGTTGCCCAGCGCTTTGGCCATGGTCACCACGTCGGGCTCGACCCCGTCGTGGTGGTGGGCGAACCAGCGGCCGGTGCGGGCGAGCCCGGTCTGCACCTCGTCGAGCATGAACAGCAGGCCCCGGTCGCGGCACAGCTTGCTCACCGCTCGGAGGTAGCCGTCGGATGCCATGTTGATGCCCCCCTCGCCCTGGATGGGCTCCAACAGCACCGCCGCAGTGGTGTCGTCGATGGCCTTGTCCATCTCGGCGATGTCGTCCCAGGGGACGTGGCGGAAGCCTTCGGGCAGGGGCTGGAAGGCCTCGTGTTTTTCGGCCTGGCCGGTGGCGTGCAGCGTGGCCAGCGTCCGGCCGTGGAACGACCGGCCCGCGCTGATCACGGTGTAGCGACCGTGGCCGGCCCATCTGCGAGCCAACTTGATGGCGCACTCGTTGGCCTCCGCCCCGCTGTTGGCGAAGAACACCTGGCCCGCGGCCCCGCCGATCAGGCGGTCGATGGTGCGGGCCACATGCATCTGGGGCTCGGTGGCATACAGGTTGGACACATGGCACAGGGTTCGGGCCTGCTCGGCCACCGCGTCGGCCACCTCGGGGTGGGCGTGGCCCAGGCTGCACACCGCGATGCCGCTCAAGAAGTCCAGGTAGCGGGCGTTGTCGCGGTCCCAGAGCCAGCACCCCTCCCCCCGCACGAACATGACCGAGGGCGGGCCGTAGGTGGGCATCAGCGGGCAGGCGCCGGATTCGACGCCCACCGCCTCGGTATGGGGGTTCATGGGGAGGGCTCCTGTTGTGGTGGCGGTTGTGGTGGCGGGTCTGGGGAGACCATGGTGCCCACTCCGGCATCGGTGAACAGCTCCAGCAGCAGCACATGGGGAGTGGTGCCGTTCACCATGTGGGCCGAGGCCACCCCGTGGCGCACGGCGTGGATCGCGGCCTCGGCCTTGGGCATCATCCCGCCGCCGAGGGTGCCGGTCGCGATCATCTCCTCGAGCTCGGAGGCCGTGGTGGTGCTGACGAGGGTGGACGGGTCGTCGGGGTCGGCGTAGAGGCCTTCCACGTCGGTGAGGAACACGGCCTTGGCCGCACCCACCGCCCCGGCCAGCGTGCCGGCCACGGTGTCGGCGTTGATGTTGAGGGCCTGACCGGTGGCGTCGGCGCCGATGGTGGACACCACCGGAATCAGGGTCTCGTCCAGCAGGCGGTCGATGATGGCGGTGTTCACCGCCTCCACCGTGCCGACATAGCCCAGCTCGGGGTTCTCGGCCCGGGCCTGGATCAGGCCGGCGTCCTCCCCGGAGACGCCGACGGCGAGGGGGCCGTGGACGTTGATGGCGGAGACGATGTCGCGGTTGATCCGGCCTACCAGCACCATGCGGGCGATGTCGAGGGTCTCGGCGTCGGTGACTCTCAGCCCGTCGACGAAGCGAGGCTGCAAGCCGAGCCGCGCCATCATCTCGCCGATCTGCGGGCCGCCGCCGTGGACCACCACGGGGCGTATGCCCACCGAGCGCATCAGCACGATGTCGGCGGCGAACCGGGCCAAGTGGTCGCTGTCCATGGCGCTGCCGCCGTACTTCACCACCACGGTGGCGCCGGCGAACCGCTGGATGTAGGGCAGGGCCTGCGTGAGCACCGCGGCGGTTTCGGTGGCTGCTGCGCTCATGACGTTCCCATGTTCTCGTCGATGTAGGCGTGGGTGAGGTCGGTGGTGATGATCCGAGCCGCGCCGTCGCCCATGCCAAGGTCTACGTGCAGGTCGAGGCGGCGGCCGGTCATGTACTGGGCCAGCTCGGGGGGATGGGCCGGCTCTCCGTGCTGGTACACCACGTGGGGACCGTAGGCGATGGTGAGCGTGGCGGGGTCGAAGGCCACCCCTGCGGCGCCCATCTCCGAGGCGATGCGCCCCCAGTAGGGGTCTTGGCCGTACCACGAGCACTTCACAAGCTGGCAGTTGGCGGTGTCCCGGGCCGCCTTGGCCGCCTCGGCGTCGGAGGCCGCCCCGGTGACCCGCAGGAATACCGTCTTGGTGGAGCCCTCGGCGTCGTCGGCCATCTGAAGGGCGAGGCTCTCGCAGGCATCGGCGACGGCCCTGATGAGGGCGTCGGCATCGACGGGGCCGGCCTGGCCGTTGGCCAGGATCAGCACGGTGTCGTTGGTGGACTCGGCCCCGTCCACGGTCAAGGCGTTGAACGTGTTGGCCACGCCAGCCCGCAGCGCCGTTTGGAGGGCGTCAGGATCAGCGGCCGCATCGGTGGCCAGCACCGCCAGCATGGTGGCCATGTTGGGCTCCAGCATGGCCGCGCCCTTGGCGATGCCCCCCACGGTGAATCCCTCGGCGGCGACGAACACCTGCTTGGGCACCGTGTCAGTGGTCATGATGGCCTGGGCTGCGTGGGGGCCGCCGCGGGGGTCGAGGCTCTGGGCTGCGGCCGCAATGCCGTCTGAGACTTTGCCCATCGGCAGGGGGTAGCCGATCAGGCCGGTGGAGCACACCAGCACGTGCTCGGCGGGCACCCCGAGGGCCGCCGCGGTCTCCTGGCACATCCGGCGGGCATCGGCCATGCCCTGAGCGCCGGTGGCCGCGTTGGCGTTGCCGCTGTTGAGGACCACGGCGGCGGCTCTGCCGCCCGTGGCGGCCAAGTGCTCTTGGCACACCAGCACCGGGGCGGCCGTCATCTTGTTGGAGGTGAACACGCCCGCCGCGCTCGCCGCGGCGCCGGCGGCGGTGGCCACGATGGCGAGGTCGGGCTGGCCGCCGGGCTTGATGCCGCAGGCCACCCCGGCGGCGGCGAATCCCGGGACGTCGGTCACGCTCATGGGTACACCCCCACTGCGGTCAGCCCCGCAGTCTCGTCTAGGCCGCAGATCAGGTTGGCGCACTGCACCGCCTGACCGGCCGCCCCCTTCACCAGGTTGTCGATGGCGCACAGCGCCACCACCGTGTGGGTGCGGGTGTCGTAGCGGGCGGTCAGGTGGGCCGCGTTGGCGCCCAGGGTGGCCTTGGTGGAGGGCGGGCGGTCGGACACCGCGACGAACGGCTCGTCGGCGTAGAACTCGCCCAGCGCGCCCAGCAGGGCCTCGGTGGAGGTCTCTGCGGCGGGCGTGGCGTAGCAGGTGGCCAGGATGCCCCGGTTCATGGGCGCGAGATGGGGCGTGAACAGCACCGATGCCCCGGCAGCCTGCTCGATCTCGGGCGTGTGGCGGTGGTCGAGCAGTCCGTAGGCGGTGAAGTTCTCGTCGGCCGCGCAGAACGTGGTGTGGGCCTTGGGGGGCCGCCCCGCCCCCGAGACGCCGCTGGCGGCGTCCACGATGACCCCTTTGGACTGGATGAGACCTCTGCGCACCAGCGGGGCGACGGCCAGCGCCGCGGCGGTGGGATAACAGCCGGGAACGGCCACTGCGGTTGCACCCGCTAGTTCGTCCCGGAACAGCTCAGGCAGCCCGTAAGCGAACCGACCGAGCAGATCGGGGGCCTGGTGCGGCGCCCCGTACCACTGCTGGTACTGCCCGGTGTCCTTCAGCCGGAAGTCGGCGGCCAGATCGATGGCGACCTTGTCCTGTTCGATGATGCCGCCGGCGAGGGCCATGGACTGGCCGTGGGGAAGGGACAAGAACGCCAAGGCCACTTCGTCCAACAAGCGGGGGTCGTACTTCACGAACTCCTTATCGGCTCCGAGCCAAGCCAGATGAGGGTAGAGGCCGGCAACCGGCTGGCCCGCCTGGGTGTCGCCGGTGACGAAGCGCATGTCGAAGCTCGGATGCTGGCCCAACAGCCGCATCAGCTCCGCGCCGACATACCCCGACGCCCCGATGATCCCAACCGGGATACTCTGCTTCATGACAGCAATTATGCACAATTATGAATAAGTATTCAAACCGATTGCCGCCCAGTGCCAGCCGCCCAGTGCCAGCTGCCCAGTGTCAGCCGCGGAGGGTGGCGTTGTGGGCGGTAGTGACGGCTTCTATGCAGGATTGCCGGACTTGGGCGACCTCGGCGTCGTTGAGGGTGCGGTCGGCGGCCTCGAAGCGCAGGGTGTAGGCCAGGCTGCGGCGGCCCTCGCCAAGCTGGGTTGAGCGGAACACGTCGAACAGTGCCACGGAACTCAACAGCTCTCCGCCGGCTTGGGCGATGGTGGCGGCCACGTCGTCGGCCGAGACCTCATCGGCAACGGTGAAGGCCAGGTCGACGTCGCTCGACGGATAGCGGCTGGGGGCCCGATACGGGGTCAGTCGCCGATCGGCGCCCCGCAGGGCGCCGAGGTCGACTTCCAGCCACGCCGCCCGCTCGTCGATCTCACAGGCCGCCAGCACCTGGGGATCGATCTCCCCTAGCGCGCCGACCGGCCGGCCATCGGCCAGCACAGAGCCGGAACGCCCCGGATGAAGGCCGTCCACCGGGCCGTTGACCACACCGGGATTGGCAACAGCGAGGTGGCGGGCCAGTCGCCGCCACAGCGTGGTGGCCGCGGTGGCTTCTCGGCCGGCCAGGATCACGGCCAGGTGCTCCTGTTCGTCGGGAAGCCGTCCGCCCCCGCCGGGATGCACCCGGCCGATTTCGAACAGCGACACCCCGGCGGTGCGCCGGGCGGCGTTGTAGGCCACCGCCTTGAGCAACCCGGGCCGCAGCGAGGTTCGCATGATCGACTCCTCGGCCACCAGCGGATTGGCCACGGTGATGCCGTCGTCGCCCAAGCCGGCTCGGGCCACATCGCCCGGCGCCAAAAAGGGCAGGGACATGGCTTCGGTGATCCCCATCCCGCAAAGCAACGCCCGGATCCGGCGGCGGTCTTTTTGTTGGGGCGTGAGCGCGCCGGCCTGCTCGGTCACTGGCACGGTGCGGGCGATTTTGGAGTAGCCGTGGAGCCGGCCCACCTCTTCGATGACGTCGATCTCGGCTGCCGAGTCCAGCCGCCACGACGGGATGCTCACCTCAAAGTCTTGGCCGTCGCCGCTGCCATCGCAGGCGAACCCGATGGGCGACAACAGGGCGGTCATCTCCTCGGCGCCCAAGTCGGTTCCCAAGATGGCGTTGACCCGCTGGGGCCGGACCCGCACGGTGATGGGCTCGGCGCGGTTGCCGGCGGCATCGATCATGCCCGGACTAGTGGTGGCCCCCAGCGCGCCGGCCAGCTCGGCGAAGCGGTCGAGCGCCGTGGGGATGATGTCGGGGTCGACCCCCCGCTCGAATCGAGCAGAGGCCTCGCTGCGCAGCCCCAGCCGGCGGGCGGTGCGGGCGATGGTCATGGGATCCCACCACGCGGCTTCCAGCAGCACCGAGCGGGTGTCGGCTGATATCTCAGTGGAAGCCCCGCCCATGACCCCGGCGAGGCCGATGGCGTCGTCGTCGCGGTTGACGATCACGCCGTCGGCGGTGGTCAGGGTGCGCTCGGTGCCGTCCAGGGTGGTCAGACGCTCGCCCGGACGGGCCATGCGCACCCCCAGAGCCCCGCCGGGCACCAGATCGAGGTCGTAGGTGTGGTTGGGCTGGCCGAGCTCGAACATCACATAGTTGGACAAATCCACCACCGCGTTGATGGGCCGTTGCCCCACGGCCAGCAGCCGGTTGGCCATCCATCGCGGTGACGCGCCCGAGGGCACATTGTCGAGCACCCGAACGCCGAAGCGCCCGCAGAAGTCGGGGGCGGCAATGCTCACCGCAGCCCTTTGGGCCGCGGGCGCCCCGGTCTCGGCCACCGGGGGGGCGGGCACCGTGAAGAGCACGCCAAGACGGGCGGCCAGATCGCGGGCCACCCCCATCACCGACATGGCGTCGGGCCGGTTGGGGTTCACCTCCAAGTCGAAGAGCACATCGGGCTGTATCCCCAGCGCCTCGGCGAGGGGGGTGCCCGCCGACAGGCCCTGCTCCAAGATCATGATGCCCCGGTGGTCGTCGCCCAGGCCGATCTCGGCCACCGAGCACAGCATTCCGTTGCTCCACTGGCCCCGCATCTTGCGGCGGGCGATCTCGATGCCGCCGGGCATGGTGGTTCCCACGGTGGCCAGCGGCACCAGGTCGCCCGGCGCCATGTTGAAGGCCCCGCAGCACACCTGGAGGGCTTCGCCGTCGCCGGGGTCCACATCCACGAGCTGGATGCGATCGGCGTCGGGATGGGGTCGGGTAGCCAGCACCTCGGCCACCACGACCCCCGCCAGACCTGCGCCCGTATGGGACAGCTCCTCGACCGCCAAGCCCAGGTCGGCCAGGACTTCGGCCAGGTGCTGCGGGTCGCCGTCGATATCGGGGGCGAACTCCCGAAGCCAGCTCAACAGCACCTTCATGCCGCCGCCTCACGAGCCTGGGCGAGGGCGCCCACTAGAACTGCCCCAAGAAGCGGACGTCGTTGGTCCACAGCTCGCGCAGGTCGTCGATGCCGAACCGGATGAGCGCCAGGCGGTCGATGCCGAAGCCGAAGGCGAAACCCTGCCACTGCTCAGGGTCGATTCCACAGGCTTCGAGCACGTTGGGGTGGACCATGCCGCAGCCGCCGAGCTCCAGCCAGCTGCCGTCGGGCCGCTGGATGTCGAACTCGGCCGACGGCTCGGTGAACGGGAAGTAGGAGGGTCGCAGCCGGGAGGAGAAGCCCGGCCCGAAATAGGCGGCGGTGAACGCCTCGATGGTCCCGGCCAAATCGCCCAGGGAGGTGGCGCGGTCCACCACCAGGCCCTCGATCTGGTGGAACACCGGCATGTGGGTGGCATCGGCGGTGTCCTGGCGGAAGCACCGACCGGGGGCCACCACATAGATGGGGGGCGCCTGGGTCTCCATCACCCGGGCCTGCACCGGCGAGGTGTGGGTGCGCAGCAGGGTTGTGCCCGGCTCGCCGTAGTCCACGTACAGGGTGTCGTACATATCCCGAGCGGGGTGTTCGAGGGGGAAGTTGAGGGCGCCGAAGTTGTACCACTCGCTTTCGATCTCGGGGCCTTCGGCCACCCGGTACCCCATGCCCACGAACACGTCCTCCAGCTCCTGCCAGGTTTGGGTGATGACGTGGAGGTGCCCGTGGGCGGGTTGTTCGGCCACCTCGGTGAGGTCGAGCCTCTCGGCCGCCAGCTGCTCGACCCGGGCCGCAGCGGAAAGCTCGGCCTCGCGGGAGTTCAGTATTTCGTCGATGGACGCCTTAGCCGCGTTCAATGCCTGACCGGCCTCTCGCCGGGCCTCGGGCTCGAGGCCGCCCAGGGCCTTGCGGGCCGCCACCAGCGGGGAGCGCTTGCCGCTCACCGCGGTCCGCACCGCACTCAGCTCATCGAGGGTGGTCGCGGCCACCGCCAGCCGTTCGGCCTCGGCCACCAGTTGCTCGGGCTCAGCCATCGCACTCCACTATGGCAACCCCTGCCTGCTGGCACCGCATCAAATCGGCCCTGCAAAACAACCCCTGTCCCCTCACGCGGCATCGCCGAGATCGCCGCGCCCTTGGCTCAGCCCGGCCAGGTACAGGGCCCGGGTGGCCAGCACTTCGCGGGCCTCGTTCCTCGCCGTACGCAGGGGGTATGGCTTCGTCGCCGCGCCTTGCGAGCGACGCCGCTGCCATCGCGATACCCGGCGCTATTTCTGCGACACACCACTAGGGCCACCCCGGCGAACGCATCTTGCCCCGCTGAAGCTAGATTGCCTCCAGCCTTTCTTCGAAAACGCTCATCGCGAAACTCTCAAACCAAGATGTTACGACGACCGATTGAATACTTGCAATGGCCGGGCGCTGCCACTCCTGACCGGCCATTCTGGCCGACCCGTTGCGACCACCGATGGGGTTCACCCGCCCCACCCAAGAACACTGGACAACAGATCCTCACAGCAGGGAAGCCAGCCTCAAAGGGCCTCGCCAGGCTTTCAGTGGCGCGAGGTAAACCTCTCTGATAAACTTCAATCATGCGCCTTTCGCATCTTTTCCATCGTCACCGCTTGTGTGGGTTGCGCTGTATCCACTGCCTATAACCCGGCGAAGTGCATTACGCGAGCCAACAACCCACACCCCTCGCACCATAGAACAGGGACGATCAATGCCGAAGTAAGACAAACATGTCCTGTGGTATTGAATCAAATTGGGGTTGAAGCCAAGTTTTGGGAGAGAAGGTGGTGGGGATATAATATCATTGATCAAGATACGGCGGGACCGATTAGAGGTCGACAGATCAGTGTTTTTGTTAACGCACCATGCCGTACCAATAGTATTAGAGTTACTGGGCACGGACACTATGAATGGAATGGGAAACACATTAAGTCGGCTGAAACTTCAAAGACCAAGCATGTATCATGCTAGATCTTTTGAGAATAGATATTAAACGATTGAAGTCATCGTTATTGGCAAGAGAACGACCAAGGTCATTAACATTAGAGTTTCGCCCTAAGCAACCTCTTCAACTATTTGGAGGTAATGGGATAGGTAAAACTTCTATCCTGAGAGCTATTGCAGGTATAGGTTCAGGTAAAGTCACATTTTCAAACTGGCCACAAGATATGCAGCCCTCAATAACTTCTACATTTGACTTTTATGGATTCAATTCCAGTTGGCTGATAGATGATATGATTGACTATCATGCTTGGACTCTAAAATAGAGTAGTTATGAATGGAATGCAATGTTAGAGTTACTAGATCAACTTGCTATTAACAACTTAAGAAAACGCAAGATTAGAGAAGTTTTATTAGGTACTCGACAAATGCTGAGAGTCTCGCTTTGCCTATCAACTACGGCTGACCTTCTACTTCTTGATGAACCTTTCAGAGCTCTTGACGAGAAGCATATTAGTATTATAGCAAAAATGCTCACGCAAATATCTGATGAAGGAACTGCGGTATTGTTGACATCACATCATGATACTAAGCAAATATTACCTAACGCTTACAAACTTTGTTTAGAAGAATATTGGGCATTACGCATGCAAAGATAATGCATATAGAAGCACGTTTAATACTTAAATCCTTTATACCAATTGGATTCATCTCTATAGCCATACCTTGGCTAATTTATTGGCTTGAACCTGGAAATCAATCCAGCCTCAACTTAGTTAACTCAATCCTGGATTCTTCGTCAGAGTCGGAAGCAAATCTAAAGATTGCTGGCATATACATTAGCGCACCGGTTTTGGTCATCGTGTGGCCTGCCACAATTGTTTACAAAATTTGTGGAAGATTACACGATACAGGGGTATTTGCTTACTATCGTCATACGATATCAACCGCACATAGAGTATTATTCAGGTCAATTACTTGGAGTATCTTTGGTTCTACTCTAGGAGCAATTGTTGGATTAGTTATGGTTTCTTTTAGTGCGCATATTGCTGGCAAAGGATCTGGTGCTACTACGCTTTTTGAACGTCTTCTAGTTGGAGACTCTTTAGCATCAGATACGATTCAGCAAGGATTTATCACAACTACTATCATTGCCGCCGCAAATTCAGCACTTGCCCTGATAGTTACTCTATGGACCAGGGGCATTGTAGCAGTGGCTACACTATTCTCTACATTTATTGCAACTGCGATATTTCAAGACCTTCCTATCTTTGATCTCCTGTCTAAAGCAACTCCCGTGTATTATTTCGGAGACTTTCTCTCTCCAGTTGCTGATGGATATGTAGTAGATAATTGGCAAACTGGTCGCTTGCTTTGCATTATGTGGATATTCTTGGTTTTGATTTTATTGCTGTTTGCTTCTTTTCGTTATCCTAAATTAGGCGAAATTGGCTAATTATAACTTCTAAAATGCGAGATATTTACGAACTTTACCGTTTATCTAGTTCAGAGTTGGATAATTTTCTTGTCGAACTCATTCTTGACATAGAGTTTGAGCGTAATAGGCCAGCGCTATTCCGTGACTTGACTCCCATGAATATAGCAAGTAGCTTAGTGCTTCCAATTTCTCGTGAGGGACATGCCTTCCGACGTAAACTGGCCGATACTTCCTGGCAGATTGAAGGATGGATATCGTCCACTGATACCAGACTAAATGTTGATAAGTTTGTGCCGCCCTATGCTTCTATTGATTCTAATTCTAGACCGTATTCGAAGCCACTAGGTGGTCTATGGACATCGCCACTCCGCTCCGATGGCACTACTCCATGGGGTCGATATAGTTACGCGCACTCAAATCAACGTTCAGTGAATCCAGCCTTAGCAATTCCAACGAACTATTATGAGAGAGAAAACGCACTTCATCTCAACACACTTGCTGATGTTGAAGTTGAAAGCGAAACATTTGGAGCGGTTATACCCTTGTCGACTGAGTGGTTTCGAGCCGTCCAGGTTGAATATCATTCGATACGATTCTCGTGGATATTTGTCCTAGAAGCTTATCTAGAGAATAGTACCCGCTATGAAGGGTTTGCTTTCCTTAGCGTTTGCAGTACTTTTTGGTTGCAATTACCCATTTTATAATTTTTATATGCGACCAAACCTTTTGATTTCAATTTTATGCACTACTGCACTTTTATTTGTCTATTTATCTTTCTTCTCTAATAATCATTTGCATCCAAAGCGTCAGTTGAAAACTGGTTTTTTCTATTTGAATCACAACCCTCCGTCAATGATTATCTCGTCACAGGGATCAGAATATTCACTTCCTATATTATCTATAGATTGGCCGCGACGTTACAGTAGGGTAATTGTTGAGCCTAATAAATCATATAGATGGCCAGTCGTTCCCATTGCACCAGCATCTCATAAAATAGTTATAAACTCTCTATTATATCCCGGTTTAGTCGAAATCTCAGGATATGCAGATGATCCTTCAGTAGAAGTCAACCAAGGTAAAATATTGTTTGAATGTGAAATATTAATTTCGAACTTAGATTCGAATAATTGATGTGATCTTTTGGTAGAGAATGACAATGCTTTGAGTTTGGTACCGCCTGAATATCTATATGGTGGAAACCATTATCGATTTTTTGTCGTCAACTTATTTTTTTCTGGTATCGTTTTCAATGAAGAAATTGATTTTGGTTTTGTTTCTTACGGTTATGAAGTCATGAGTTTATGAATGGCCTCAATCAGTTGTTGATTTCTAGCTCGTGTTCATGAAACTGGATCTTGAGCTTTGTGAGAGTCTATCACTTGGATGGAGCCTCGCCGATTCTTGTGATTGAAAGATCGTCTAAAAGGTAGAAGGCTCTTAGCGGTTCAGGATAGTTCCGATATGAAATCTGGCGGTTCCGAGAGTGAGACTAAGCTTCTGCTGTGCTCATCCTTACCGAGTTCTGATAGGTACAGGGCCCGGGTGGCCAGCACTTCGCGGGCCTCGTTGGCCATGTCGTCGTAGAAATGCTCTCGGTAGGCCTTGTCGGTGACGGTGGACACCGCGAACTGCAAAGCAGACAGGGTGGCGATGAAGCCCGACACCCCTAGCAGCTCCCAGGTGAGCACCAGCTCGCTGCCGAACAGCCCGAAACGGGCCAGAGGGTCCAGCGCGTCTGCCGCCACCCATGACACGATGGTGGCCTCTCGCACCGCCAAGAGCCCGAAGGCCACGTAGAACACTCCGATCACCACTCCCACCAGCACCACCCGCACGGCTTGGGCGACGAACATCAACAACCCGAGATTCACCCGGTCCATGCGGTCCAGCGCCGGAACGTCGGCCACAGAAAAACCCGAGGGCGCCGCCGCCGGGGCCAGGGGCGAATCGCATCCGTCGACCAGCCGGCGCACTTGCTCCCAGCTCTCGAAGCGGGCCAAACCCACCAGCTCCGACGGCACTCGCACCGCCACCGAGCCGAGGGCGATGATGGCGACTGCCCCCAGTACGATGGTGTAGTACGGCCAGGTGAAATCGTGGGCCACCTGCCACACTTCGGCGTTCAGGAACAAAAAGGCGCTGAACACCAAGAGCAGCGGCAGAATCCGCCCCACCAATCGGCCGATCAGGGCGATCTGGCTGGCCGAGTAGGACACAGCCCACAACAGCATGGGGAGCAGCCCGAAGCTCACCGCCACATAGGTCACCATGACCACGGCGATGTTGATCCCCGCCAAACCCAGAGCGTCGGACAGTCGGTCGTCGGAGAACAGGGCGGGCAGCACGGGGGGAACGAGCACGAAAACCGCCAGCTCGACGGCGCCCACTCGGTCGGGAAGCTGGAACAGCCGTCGCCCCCTCAGCCGGTTGACCGCTCCTACCGCACCCAGAGCAATGGCCGCCCCGGCCCAGAACACGCCGAATTGGGCCCACCCCTGGAACCGGTCGCCAAAGGAGGCGAAGAGCTCGACAAGGAACACCAGCGCCAAAAAGGGCACAGCCCTGGTGAACACATCGGTGGTGGCCCGATAGTCGTGGATGACGTGGGGAACGCCCCGGCGGATAAACCAGCGCTCGACAGACTGGCGGCGAGAGGTCATCGCCTCCGCCGCATTTCAGCCCTCTTCGGCAATGGCGGGCACCTCGACGCCGGGGCCGTAGTAGATGAACAGGTTGGCGATCACGTCGTCGATGCCGTCGCGGGTCCCGCCCTTGGCCAGATCCACGGTGACGATGTTGCTGTTGACGTGGATGGCGTCGATGCCGCCCCGGTCGAACAGGCGGCGGGCCAGTTCGTCCACCGGCCGCTCCCCTGCGATCTCCTGTCCGGCGGCATAGTGCTCATGGCCGGTGCCGGTGATGCTCCGGTTGATCTCATAGCGGATCACCCCCGGACGGCTCGTCGCCCTCTCCACCACAGTCACCGGCTGCCCCATACAGCAGGTGATCGTACCCGCTGCGCCCGGCCCGACGGATGCAAGCGCGGACATCGATGCAAGCGCGGACATCGATGCTAGAGTGGCTTTCATGGTGCTGTCAGACCCTTGGGAGGAGGGGCTTGCCAACTCCCGCAACAGCCCTTTCACACCTGCTTTCGGCACGGCGCCCACATCCATGGTGGGCAGAGATCGGCTGATTAGATCTATCGCTAGCGGATTCCAGGAGCGAATGGGGTCACCAGGGCATTCTCCTCTCGTGTTCGGCGCTCGCGGAACAGGCAAGACCTCCTTACTCCGCTCAATCCGGGAGTCGGCTGCTAAAAGCGGATGGCTAACCATGTCGCTGGACGCAGGTACACCAGGTCTGCTCGAACGCATTGATGCTGCTATCGAATGGGCGGTAAGAGAATCAGGGCACCAGTCCCTCGAAGACATCTCCCCCGATTCCGCATCCCGTCTGAACCACCTCCATGTGCTCGGCATAGGAGCTGGCTGGGAGCCGAAACGCCATGCCACCAACACCGACGCATACACAGTTCGCGAGCGTTTGGCGAAATTAACGAAAGTGGTTTCCGACTCTGGCGGACGCGTGCTCATCACCCTGGACGAGATGCACAACATCGGGCTGACGGAAGCGCGTCGGTTTTGCAACGATCTGCAACACATCTCGAAGGGCGATGAGCTGCCCCTCATGTTCCTCGGGGCAGGTTTTCCCGCAATGAAGGAAGGCATATTACTGGACAAAAGACTGTCGTTTTTCAGGCGTTCCGACGATTACGACATCGAAGCGATCACCGTCGAGGACGCTCTCAAGGGGATAAGAGATCCGATCATGCAAGCAGGCGGGACAATCAGCGACGACGCGCTCCTCGTGGCAGCGGAGGGCTCTGCGGGGAAGTATCCCTACATGCTCCAACTGGTAGGAGATTATGCCTGGAAAGCTGCGAGGGCACCTTCAGGGTCCATCAAAGCACGGCATGCTGAACAGGCAGTGGAAGCCGCCAGGCGAGATTTCGACGAGAAAATCTCAGGCCCATCGTGGTCAGACCTATCTGACGCTGAACAGGATTACATGTCGGGGTTGGCTTCGCTGGGAGGGAAGGCAGAGATAGGCCAAACGAAGGTCGCGTCTGGATTGGGGGCGAGAACAGCCAACAGGGTTCGGCGGCGGTTGGCGGCTGGCGGTTATGTCACCTTGTATAGGGAGTATGTGGAGATCGCCGACCTCGTTCCTATCGAGTCTGTGAATGCGCGCTCAGCGAAGGAAGAGGTTTTCACCCCTAGAGCGTGGAACCTGTCGGCATCCGATAAGCCCAGATGCCGCAAATGGATGCCACGCGCACAACAGCCGTGCGTGCTCGCAGCAGGTCACAAAGGAGCTTGCCGCTCTCAAATCTGAAAAGCCGGTATAGGCGGCTGTGGTCGTCTACTGCCACGTGCCGGTAATAGGGGAACTACCCGTCCGAGCCAACAACCTCTATGGACAGAACCCCTAGGCGACAACCCAGCCCATCTCGCGTGGATGCGCCAAACCGGCATCAGCAGGTGCGCGATTTCGGCATGAAACTGTGCGCAAAAACGACATTTGCTCCCGCTGCGGGGAGATACGCTGACACGGTGGAGCGATATTTGGATCGCTTGGTGGATCCTTGGCTCACCGACGTGCTGGCCGAGGCTCCTGCGGTCATGATTACCGGCGCGCGGGCCTCGGGCAAGACCACGACCGCGTTGCGGCATGCCGCGAGCGTGGTTCGCTTGGACAACCCGTCCGAAGCCCTTCCGTTCGAGTCCGATCCCGACGCGGCGCTGCGGGGCCGGCCTGAGCCAGTGCTGCTCGACGAGTGGCAGGCGTGTCCGGGCGTGCTCGGGGCCGTCAAGCGGGCGGTGGACGCCGAGCGTCGGCCAGGGAGATTCATCCTGACAGGCTCGATCCGATCCGAAGCCGATCCAGCGCTTTGGCCGGGCACTGGACGACTCATCAGGATGAATATGCATCCCCTCACCGTGCGTGAACAGCTCTCCAAACCCCCTCGTCACTTTGTGAGCGGACTGATCAGCGGCGAGTCGCCCAACCTGCCCAGCGATCCTCCCGACCTGCGCGACTATGCCGAGATCGCGCTGCGCGGCGGCTTTCCGGAGCCGGCAATCGAGCTGTCGGGCAGCATTCGAGACGACTGGCTCCGCAGCTATATCGAGCAGATGCTGGCCCACGATGTACCCGGAGATCGCAACGGAGAGGCCCAAGTCAAAATTGCTGAATTCTTTCAGGCATACGCCTTGAACTCGGCAGGCATCGTGAATGACAACACGCTCTATGAGGCAGTCGGTCTCGACCGGCGCACGGCGCGCTCCCACACCAAGCTTTTGGCCGACATCGGAGTCATCGCCGAGGTCCCAGCATGGAGCAGCAATCGCCTCAAGCGACTGGCTCGGTCCCCCAAGCGGTATGTCGCCGACACTGGGCTGTGGGGCGCTGCGGTTCGAGCTGACCTGGATCTGGTGATGAGCGACGGCGACCTGCTCGGCCGCCTCATCGACACCTTCGCGGCCAACCAGCTACGCGCCGAAGCAGTTGTGGACCCGGCACGGCCCCAGCTCTACCACCTGCGAGACCGCGACGGCCGACACGAGGTAGACCTCGTCGCCGACCTCGGGGCCAAGGGAATGATCGGCATCGAGATCAAAGCCCACAGCGCACCCACCCGACACCATGCTCGCCACCTGCTATGGCTGCGAGATCTGCTGGGCGACGGCTTCAAGGCCGGTGCTGTGCTTCACACCGGTCCGGCCCGATTCGC
>JAPYOC010000118.1 GCA_028278955.1 Candidatus Poriferisocius aerobius | reverse complement strand
CTAGCCGCTTGCCGCTGTCTCTGCCGAATGGAGTCGGGTGGGATCGACGCCCAAGGTGGCCGAGTCGACGAGGTCGACCAAGTTGTCGGGGTCGCAGTCCATGGTGCCCTGAGTGGCGGGGTGGCGGCGGATCCACCCGCTGGGGGTGGGGCTCATCAGCATAAAGCACGGCGACGGGGTTCCCTCGGCGGGGTTGGTCGGACCGTGCAAGCCCCGGCCGTCCCATTCGGTGATGGTGCGAGCGGCATCGATCACTAAATCCCGGCTCAGCCCCCCGCCGCTGGCGAACATCGCCCGGTTGACTGCCTCCTCGAACAGCAGCGCCGATGCCCAGCTCGATAGGCCGACCAAGTCCACCTCGGCCTCTTCGTCCACTGTTTCTCTCAAAAAGAGCACATAGCGCACCAACTCGACGTTGTCGCCCGGCTCTTCAAAGGGAAACATCCCGATGCTCACCCAGAGGTCGAGTCCCAGCTCGGCGACTTCGGCCGCCCAGCTCGGCGAGTAGCAGTCTGCACCGCAGAGGACAAAGGTCGGACCGACCGCCTGTCCCGAGCCCGCTTCGGCCGCTTCATCCGGCGCGCCCTCGGGCGAAGCGGCGGGATCCTGAGCGAACAGACCGGCCTGTGCTTCAAGGAGCTGCGTCAGCCGCCCGCTGTCGGCCGACCAGGCGACACCCAGAACCCCGGCTTCCGACATGGCCGAGGCCAGGGCGCCGTAATCCTCGTCGATCACCTCGGCGGTGGCCTCGAAGGCGAAATCGAAGCCTCCTGCGGTCGCCGCCTCGATGTCCCGCTGGGCCCGGTAAAACGCCACCGGCAGATCCAGCACCACCGTGCCCACCGAGGCCGCGGCCTCGGGGAAGCGCTCGCTCAAGTATCGGGCCGGGCCTGCCTGCCAGACGGCGTTGGAGGCTGGGTTGGAGACGAAGGTCACCGGCGATGACCGCCGTGCGGGGCTCAGCGCGGCGGCCGGGAAGTCGGGCAGGCGGCAGGATTCATCGTTCAAGACGTCCACCCCATCGCCGTCGAAGAGCGCATAGGAGCCCACCAGGGCGAAGATGTCGCTGTCGCAGGCCTCCCGCACGGCGGCCCGGTGGTCGAACACGTTGGCGTCGAAGAGGACGACCTCGACGTTGCGGCCGGCAAGGCCGCCGCCGCTGTTCGCGGCTTGAGCCCAGGCCCGCATGGCCAGCCAAGCCGCCTCGCTGCCCCCGGTCACCGCGTCGCCGGCGCCGCTGTCGGCGATCACCCCGATGCGGATCGCTTCGTCGCTGAACCCGGGCCGAATGGGAGCGGCCGTCGGGCCGGGCACCACCGTGTCTTCGGGCTCAGAGGTGGGAGTGGGGGTGGCCAGTTCGGGCGACGACACCACTGGCCCCTGAAAATCGGGGGTCTGGCAGCCTGCGGCCATCACGGCCAAGGCCACCGTCGCCACGAGCGACGCGGCTGCAGGCCGGGCGAAGCGGAAGGGCGCCACGCCCTTATCGTGGCATGAAGCAGAGGGGGCGCGGGCCGCGGGGTCAGGCGCGGGCCGCGGCGAAGCCCAGCTCCAAGTCGGCAATGATGTCGTCCACCGACTCGAGGCCGACCGACAACCGCACGAGTCCGGGATACACGCCCGCGGTGAGCTGCTCCTGCTCGGTGAGCTGCGAGTGGGTGGTGGACGCCGGGTGGATCACCAGGCTGCGCACATCGCCGATGTTGGCCACATGGCTGTGGAGGGTGAGCGCGTTCACGAACTTCTCACCGGCTTCGCGCCCGCCCTTGATGTGGAAGGCGGGCACCGATCCGTAGCCGTTCCCGCCTGCGTAGCGGTCCATCCGCTCGTGCCAGGGGCTCGAGGACAGCCCGCCGAACTGCACCGATTCCACCTGGTCGTGACCGTCCAGATAGTCGGCCACTGTTTGGGCGTTGGAGAAGTGCCGCTCCATGCGCAGGCTGAGCGTCTCCAGCCCTTGGAGCATGTAGAAGGCATTCTGTGGCGAGATGGCTGCGCCGATGTCGCGGAGCAGCTGCACTCGGGCCTTGATGATGTACGAGCCGTGGCCCAGCGCGGGCCAGAAGGCGAGGCCGTGGTAGCTGGGATCGGGTTCGGTGAAGTTGGGGAAGCGGCCGCTGGCCCCGTAGTCGAAGGTGCCGCCGTCGATGATGGCCCCGCCGATGGAATTGCCGTGGCCGCCGATGAACTTGGTCATGGAGTGGACCACGATGTCGGCCCCGTGTTCCAGCGGGCGGATCAGATAGGGGGACGGCACCGTGTTGTCCACCATCAGCGGGATGCCCTCGGCGTGGCCCGCCGCCGCGACGCCCTCGATGTCGAGGCAGTCGTTCTTGGGGTTGCCGATGGTCTCGGCGTAGAGCACCTTGGTGTTCTCCTGAATGGCGCTCTTCCACGCGCCCAGGTCGTCGGGATCCTCGATGAACGACACCTCTATGCCCATCTTGGGCAAGGTGTAGTGCAAGAGGTTGTAGGTACCGCCGTACAGCGACGAGGACGAAACCACATGGTCTCCCGACTCGGCCAGGTTCAAGATGGCCAGCGTCTCGGCTGCCTGGCCCGAGGCCAGGGCCAGCGCCCCGGGGATCCCGATGGCGGTCTCAGTCCCTCCCTCCAGCGCGGCGAGCCGGGCTTCCAGCACCATCTGGGTGGGGTTCATGATGCGGGTGTAGATGTTGCCCACCTCGGCCAGTCCGAACAGCGCGGCAGCGTGCTCGGTGTCTCGGAACACATACGAGGTGGTCTGGTAGATGGGCACGGCCCGCGATCCGGTGGCCGGATCGGGATCCTGCCCGGCATGGATCTGCTTGGTCTCAAAGCCCCAGTTTTCGCTCACGGCTCTTCTCTCTTCCTCTCGGAGTCACCGGGGAGATGCTAACGGATTGCCGCCGAAGTGCGGCTACCGGAGGCTGGACCGAAACTATTGCTTCCCCTGGCCCCCGGACACCGCTTGGACGCTCTGGCGGCCTTCTGAGATCCAGGGCATCATGGCTCGCAGCTCAGCTCCCACCTGCTCGATGGGGTGCTCTTGGCCCTCGGCTTCCAAGCGCAAGAAGTTGGGCCGACCGCCGCGGCTCTCGCTCATCCACTCTTGGGCGAACGAACCGCTCTGGATCTCGCTCAGGATGGCCTTCATCTCGGCTCGGGTGGCTTCGTTGATGATGCGGTCGCCCCGGCTGAGGTCGCCGTACTCGGCAGTGTCGGAGATGGAATAGCGCATCCCCCCGATTCCCTCCTCGTACATGAGGTCGACGATCAGCTTCAGCTCGTGGAGGCACTCGAAATAGGCCACCTCGGGCTGGTAGCCGGCCTCGCACAGCGTCTCGAACGCTGCGGTGACCAGCGAGGTGAGCCCGCCGCACAGCACCACTTGCTCGCCGAACAGGTCGGTCTCGCATTCCTCGGCGAACGTGGTCTCGATCACCCCGGCCCGGGCGCCGCCAATGGCATCGGCATAGGCCAGGGCCAGCTCCCGGGCCCGGCCGGTGGCGTTTTGGTCCACTGCGATCAAACAGGGCACTCCCCCGCCCTCCACGTAGGTACGCCGCACAAGGTGGCCGGGGCCTTTGGGGGCGACCATGGCCACATCTGCGCCCTCGGGAGCGGAGATCAGGTTGAATCGCACATTGAAGCCGTGGGCGAAGAGCAAGGCGTCACCGGGCTGGAGGTGGGGTTCGATGTGGGCCTGGTAGATGTCGGACTGCTCGGTGTCGGGCAGAAGCAGCATGATGACATCCGCCTCGGCCGACGCCTCGGCCATCGACATCACCCGCAGGCCGGCCTCGGCGGCTTTGGCGGCCGACGACGACCCATCCCGCAGGCCGACCCGCACGTCGACCCCCGACTCCTTCAGGTTCAGGGCGTGGGCGTGGCCCTGCGACCCGTACCCGAGGATCGCCACCTTCCGATCGGCGATGTGGGAGCGGTCGGCGTCATTCTCATACAACACGGTTGCCATTGGCTGTCCTCACAGTCGGTGGTATTGACAATTGATCGCGATCAGGGGGCAAGGGGGTCGGGGGCGGTCTTGGCCAGCTTGGACAGGGCCACTTTGCCGGTGCGCTGCACGTCCGCGATCCCGTAGGGTCGCAGAAGTTCTTCGAAGTCATCCACTCGGCCGGGCGATCCGGTCAGCGACACCATCATCTCGTCGTAGCCCACATTCAACACGGTGGCCTGGAATATCCGAACCAGATCCAGTATCTGGCCCCGGATCGACGGATCAGCTCGAACGGTGACCATCATGAGCTCCCGCTCAACGCTGGCGGCGGGATTCAACTCCTCGATGTCCACCACGTTCACCAGCTTGTCGAGCTGCTTCACCACCTGCTCCATGGGGGCGGCGTCCACCCCCACCACGATGGTCAGGCGGCTGAACCGCCCGTCGGCGGTGGGGGCCACGGCCAGCGACTCGATGTTGAAGCCCCGGCGGGCGAACAACCCGGCCACCCGGGCCAGCACGCCGGCTTTGTTCTCCACGTGCACCACCAGCGTGGTGGTGCCCCCGTCGCCGCCGCGCCCCGGCGCCGAGCCCGTCGGGACCGGGTTCATCGAGGGCGGTCCCGCTGGGAGGGGTCGACCACCACATCGCTGTTGGACATGCCCGCCGGGACCATGGGAAACACGTTCTCGCCCGCCTCGCAGCGGAACTCCACCACCACCGGCCGGTCGTCGATCTCGTTGGCCCGGGCGATGGCTGGGGCGACCTCCTCGGGCGACTCCACCCGAAGCCCCGCGCAGCCCAAAGCCTCGGCCCACAGCTTGTAGTCGGGCACGTTGCGGGTCAGGTACACCTCGGAGTAGCGCTCGGCGTAGAACATCTCCTGCCACTGGCGGACCATTCCCAGATAGGAGTTGTTGATGAGGGCTACCTTGATGGGGAACCCCTCGGTGGCCGCGGTGACCAGCTCCTGGGCCGTCATCTGGAAGCAGCCGTCGCCGTCCACCGCCCACACCATGCGGTCGGGTCGCCCCGCCTTGGCGCCGATGGCCGCGGGGATGGAGAACCCCATGGTGCCCAAGCCCCCCGAGTTGACCCAGGTGTAGGGGTGGTTGAACTTCCAGTACTGGCTGGTCCACATCTGGTGCTGGCCCACCCCCGAGGCCACAATGGTGTCGTCGGGGGTTGAGTCGCGCAGCTGCTCCAGCACGAACTGGGGCTTCAGCAGCTCGTCGTTTCGCGATTGCTCATATGTCAGCGGGAACCGCTCCTGCCAGCCGCTGATACGCGACCTCCACTGGCTGCGGTCGGGCTGGGCCTCGCTGCCCCCCATCTCCCTCAGCGCCCGGACCAGATCCTCGATGACGGCCCGGCAGTCACCCTGAATGGCCACGTCGGCTCGGCGCACCTTGCCCAGCTCGGCGCTGTCGATGTCCACGTGGATGATCTTGGCCAAGGGGGCGAACTCGCCCACTTTGCCGGTGACCCGGTCGTCGAAGCGGGCCCCCAGCGCAACGAGCAGGTCGGCCTCCTGCATGGCGGTGACCGCGGTGTAGTTGCCGTGCATGCCGGGCATGCCCAAACACAGCGGGTGGTCGTCGGGAAAGCCTCCCCGGTTCATCAGCGTGGTCACCACATGGATGCCGGTGAGCTCGGCCAGCTCCAGCAGGGCTTTCGCCCCCCGGGACTTCAAGATGCCGCCCCCGGTGTAGAGCACCGGGCGCTCGGCCTCGCAGATGAGCTTGGCCGCCTGGCGGACCAGCTCGGCGTCGCCCGCGACGTTGGGGCGATAGCCGGGCAGGTCGTGGCTGTCGGGGGTGTACCACTCCATGGCCGAGCGGGGGTTTTTGGGATCGACGATGTCTTTGGGGATGTCCACCAGCACCGGGCCGGGCCGGCCGGTGGTGGCGATGTGGAAGGCGTCGTGAATCACCTGGGGTATGTCGGCCGCCTCGGTCACCAGGTAGTTGTGCTTGGTGACCGCCATGGTGATTCCGGTGGTGTCGCACTCCTGGAAGGCGTCGGTGCCGATGGCCGCATAGGGAACCTGGCCGGTGACCACCACCAGGGGGATGGAGTCCATGTAGGCATCGCACAGCGGAGTGACGATGTTGGTGGCCGCCGGACCCGAGGTGACCATGGCCACGCCGGGGCGGCCGGTGGCGTGGGCGTACCCCTCGGCCATGTGGCCGGCGCCCTGCTCGTGGCGCACCAGCACGTGGCGGATGGAGGAGTCGATCAACGGGTCGTACACCGGCAGGATGGCCCCGCCGGGCAGCCCAAACATGATGTCCACCCCCTCGTTCTCGAGGGCTTTCATCAGGGCCTGGCCGCCGTTCATGTCATAAGATGCTACCAGTATGAACGCTCGGGACCGTGTGTGACAAGGCGATTGCCGGGGGCCTGGTCGGACCCGATGTGACGATGGCCACGCCGCTAAGCCTCGGTGATGGCGCCCTTCTCGGCGCCTTGGGCCAAGCGGGCATATTTGGCCAGCACGCCTTTGGTGTAGCGGGGCTCGGGCGGCTTCCAGCCGGCCCGCCGCTCGGCCAACTGCTCCTCGTCCACCAACAGGTCGATGGAGTGGTCTCGCACATCGATCCGGATGGCGTCGCCCTCGGCTACCAGCGCGACGGGCCCTCCCTCGGCGGCCTCGGGCGCGACGTGGCCGATGCAGAACCCATGGGTGCCCCCTGAGAAGCGGCCGTCGGTCACCAGAGCGGCGTCGCCCCCGCGGCCTGCGCCTTTCATCGCTCCGGTGATGGCCAGCATCTCCCGCATGCCGGGGCCGCCTTTGGGCCCCTCGTAGCGGATGACCACGATGTCGCCTGCTTCGATGCGCCCGCCCAGCACCGCTTCCATGGCCGCGTCCTCTCCATCGAAAACCCGGGCCCGGCCCTCGAAGTGGTCGAAGTCGATGCCGGCCACCTTCACCACCGCCCCGTTGGGGGCCAGCGAGCCGGTGAGCACCGCGATGCCGCCGATGTCGTGGAGCGGGTCGTCCAGCGGGTGGATCACCTCCCCATCCGGGCCGGGCGGGTCCAGCAGGGCCAGGTTCTCGGCCATGGTCTTGCCGGTAACGGTGATCTCGTCACCGTGGAGCAGCCCCTCGTCCAGCAGCGTCTTCATCACCACCGGGACCCCGCCGATGCGGTCGATGTCGGCCATGTGGTACCGCCCGTGGGGCTTGGTGTCGGCCAGGTGGGGGACCCGGGCCGCGACCCTGTTGAAATCGTCGAGCTCCAACTCCACCCCGGCCTCCCAGGCGATGGCCAGCAGGTGCAGCACCGCGTTGGTCGACCCTCCCAGGGCCATGGTCACCGCGATGGCGTTCTCGAACGCCCCCTTGGACATGATGGCTCGGGGCCGGATGTCGTCTCGCAACAGCCCGATCACCGCGGTGCCGCTGGCGTAGCTGTAGTCGTCCCGGCGGCGGTCCACCGCCGCCGCCGAGGCGCTGCCCGGCAGGGACATGCCCAGCGCCTCCCCGATCGAGGCCATGGTGTTGGCGGTGAACATCCCAGCGCAGGACCCCTCAGTGGGGCAGGCGTTGCGCTCGATGGCGTCGAGTTCCTCATCGTCGATGTCGCCCACCGCGTGGGCCCCGACTGCCTCGAACACGCTGACGATGTCGAGCACCCGGCCGTTGTGGCGCCCGGGGAGTATGGAGCCGCCGTACACGAACACCGACGGCAGGTTGAGCCGGGCCGCAGCCATCAGCATGCCGGGAAGCGACTTGTCGCAGCCCGCGAAGCTGACGAAGGCGTCCAAGCGCTCGGCGTGCATCACTGCCTCCACCGAGTCGGCGATGATCTCCCGGCTCACCAGGGATGCCCGCATCCCCTCGTGGCCCATGGAGATGCCGTCGGACACCGCGATGGTGTTGAACTCGATGGGAAAGCCGCCGGCGTCGCGCACGCCCTGCTTGGCCCGCTTGGCCAGCCGGTCCAGCGGCAGATTGCACGGGGTGACCTCGTTCCACGACGACGCCACCCCCACCTGGGGCTTGTCCCAGTCGTCGTCGGTCATGCCCACCGCCCGAAGCATCGCCCTCGCCGGCGCCCGCCCCGCCCCGGAGGTGACCTCGTGTGAACGTGGCTTCATGTCGCTCATGGCGACAGGCTACCGAGCGGGATGAGGCAGATGAGGGGGCCGTTGGGATTGCACCGTTCGCCCTATGACCGGGAGATCGCCCGGTTGGCGGTTCCCGCGCTGGGCGCGCTGGTGGCCGAGCCGCTCTACACCCTGGCCGATACCGCAGTGGTGGGGCATCTGGGCACGCCCCATCTGGGCGGACTGGCGGTGGCCTCGCAGGTGCTGTTGGGAGCGCTGTCGCTGTTCATCTTCTTGGCCTACGGGACCACCGCCGCGGTGGGGCGGCTGATCGGCGCCGGGGACATTCGGTTCCTGGCCGTGGCCATGTCCGGCGCGGCGGCGGTGTTCATCCCCCTGGCCCTGTGGGTGCTGGCCGCCGACGCGGGCATCGGCTGGCTGTGGGGCGCCATCTGGGCGCTCATGGCCGCCCGACTGGTCGCCCTGGTGTGGCGCTTCACCGGAACCGGCTGGCTGGTCCCCGGCGCGGTTCGCTAGACACACCACTACCGGCGTCGGGCGTTCAACAGCTCGGTGACCGCTTTGCCGTCGGCTCGGCCCCGGGTGGCCTTCATCACTTGGCCCACGAAAAAGCCGGTGAGCTTGGCATCGCCCTCGCAGAAGCGGGACCACTCCTCGGCGTGCTCAGCGGTGAGGCTGTCCACCAGGGCTTCGAGCTCTCCAGCGTCCATGGCCTCGAACCCCAGCTGCTGGGCCGCTTGCTCGGGCGATCCCCCCTTGCCCGCCAGCACAGCCAGCACCTTCTTGGCCTGGGTTGCGGTCAGCTTTTGAGCCTCTTCCATCTGGACCAGCCCGGCCAGCGCCTCGGCGGCCAGCATGCCCGCGCCATCGGCCAGGTTGTGGACGACATGGGTCATCACCCGCTCAGGCGCCCCGCCGCCGCCGATGGCCGCCAGCGCCAGGTCATCCAACGAGCGCTCGACAGCCAGCGCGATGTGGCCGGCGTCGGCTGACGGGACCGCCTTCGCCAGGCGAAGCCGGCGGTCCCGGGGCAGCGGGGGCAGCCCTTGGCGGATCTCCTCCACCCACGCTGGGCTGGGGTCGAGGGGGAGCAGGTCGGGCTCGGGGAAATAGCGGTAGTCGTAGTCCTCCTCCTTGGAGCGCAGGGCGTGGGTGCGCCCGGCGTGCTCGTCCCAATGCCGCGTCTGCTGCTCCACCGGCCGGCCGGTGGTCAACTGGTCGATCTGGCGGCGGGCCTCGTACTCGATGGCCCGGCCCAGCGAGCGCAGCGAGTTCACGTTCTTTATCTCGCACCGGGTGCCGAGGCGATCGCTCCCCATCGGCCGCACCGACACGTTGCAGTCCACCCGCAGCGACCCCTCCTCCATCTTGCCGTCCGAGGCCCCCACCGCCACCAAGATGGCCCGCAACTCGGCCACGTACTGGCGAGCTTCCTCCGCTGACCGCAGTTCGGGGCGGCCCACTATCTCGACGAGCGGAACCCCGGCCCGGTTGTAGTCCACCAGCGAATAACCGGCCTCGTGGATGCGCCCTGCGCCGCCGACGTGGACGGTCTTGCCCGTGTCCTCCTCCAGATGGGCCCGCTCGATGCCGACGCGCTTGCCCGTGGGCAGCTCCAGCCAGCCCTCGACGTTGATCGGCTGGTCGTACTGGCTGATCTGAAAGTCCTTGGGCATGTCGGGATAGAAGTAGTTCTTCCGAGCGAACACCGAGCGCTGTATCCGGCAGTTGAGGGCCAAGCCCACCCGTATGGCCAGCTCCACCGCCTTTTGGTTGAGGACGGGAAGCGAGCCCGGCAATCCGAGCGACACCGGGTCGATGTGGGTGTTGGGCTCGCCGCCGAAGCGGTTGCGACTGGCGCTGAACAGCTTGGTCTCAGTGGCCAGCTCGGCATGGACCTCCAACCCCACCACCGTCTCCCACTCGGTGCCGCCCCCAGCGCCAAGTCCGGGAACGCCGCCGGGGACGCCGAGGGCATCGGCGCTCATCACAAGCTCGCCTCCAGCACCGCCGCGGCCCGGAACATGACCGGCTCCCCTAGAGCGGGCGCCAGGATCTGCACGCCCACCGGCAGCCCGTCGTGGCCCACCCCGTAGGGCACCGACATGGCTGCCTGCCCGGTGAGGTTGACCGGCACCGTACACACGTCGCTCATGTACATGGCCAGGGGGTCGGCGGTGCGCTCGCCTAGTGGGAAGGCGGTGGTGGGCGAGGTGGGGCTCACCAGCAGGTCGAACTGCTCCCACACCGAGGCGAAGTCGTTGACGATGAGCGTTCGGACCTTCTGGGCCTTGCCGTAGTAGGCGTCGTAGTACCCGGCCGACAGGGCGTAGGTGCCGAGCATGATGCGGCGCTTGACCTCGTCCCCGAAGCCGGACGACCGGGTGGCGGTGTTCATGCCGGGGGTGCTGGAGGCATCCACCCGCAGCCCGTAGCGCACTCCGTCATAGCGGGCCAGGTTGCTGGACGCCTCGGCCGGGGCGATCAGGTAGTAGGCCGAAAGGCCGTAGACTGCGGCTGGAACGCTGGCCTCGGCCACCCGCGCCCCCGCGGACTCGAGGGCGCCCACTGCGGCCCGCAGGCGGGCGGCCACATCCGGGGCGACCCCGTCGCCGCTCAACTCGGCCAGAACCCCGATCCGCAGCCCCTCCACCCCGTCGTCGAGCGTGTCGGCTACCCGGGGCTGAGGCGCTCCGATGCTGGTCGAGTCGCGGCCGTCGGGGCCGCTGATCACGTCGAGAACCGCGGCGGAGTCGGCCACCGTGGTGGTGAACGGGCCGATCTGGTCCAAAGACGATGCGAAGGCCACCAGGCCATAGCGGGACACCAGGCCGTAGGTGGGCTTGACGCCGACCACCCCGCAAAGGGCGGCAGGCTGGCGGATCGACCCGCCGGTGTCGCTGCCCAGCCCCACCGGGGCGAACCCGGCCGCCACCGCGGCGGCGCTGCCCCCCGACGAACCTCCCGGCACTCGGCTGTGGTCGCAGGGATTCCGGGTGGGGCCGAACGCCGAGTTCTCGGTGGAGCTGCCCATGGCGAACTCGTCCATGTTGGTCTTGCCCACCACCACCGCGCCCGCGTCGCGGAGCCGCTCCACGACGGCGGCGTCGTAGGGCGGAACCCAGCCCTCCAGGATGCGCGAGGAGCAGGTGGTGGCCATCCCCCGGGTACACAGGTTGTCTTTCAGCGCCACCGGGACGCCGGCCATCGGGCCGGGATCGCGGCCCGAAGCCACAGCTGCATCGATCTCATCGGCCCGAGCCCGGGCCTGCGCCGCGGCCACCAGGTTGAAGGCATGGACCTCGGGGTCACCTGCTTGGATGGCGCTCAAGTGCTCGTCGACCACCGAGCGGGCCGAGCGGCGCCCCGATTTCACCGCAACCGCGATCTCGACTGCGGTCATGGGCTCGACTGCGGTCATGGGGCTTCCCCCAGCACCGGCGGAACCCGGAACTGGCCGTCTTCGACCAGAGGCGCCGCGGCCAGCACCTCCTCGCGGTCGAGCACCGCGCCGGGGACATCAGGGCGGAGCACGTTGGCAATCGCAAGAGGGTGCATCGTCGCCGACAGCCCTTCCACGTCGAGCGCCTCCACCTCGGCCACATGGTCCAGCAGCTCATCGAGCTGGCCCGTGAACCGCTCCAGTTCCTCGTCGGTCAGCTCCAAACGGGCCAAGGCGGCCACATGGGCGCACTCAGCCCGGGTGATGCGTTGCTGCCCCATACCGAAGCGACATCGTACCGCCCCAATGGCCGGTGTCTCGCGCCGGAGTCGCTCGGTGGCCTACGTTGCCCCCATGGGGTCTCACCCATTTCTCAGCCCAGAGTGGATCGAGGCGGCGCTCACGCTGCGAGAAGAGCTGGCCGCGGCGGCGCCCGGCCCCTTGCAGCCCGCCAGAGTCAACCTGGTGGTCACTGACACCCCATTCGGCGACGGACGGTTCCGGGCCTGCATCGACACCGAAGCGGGGGGGCCGCTGCCGGTGCCGGGAAGCCTCGACGACCCCGATGCCACCGTCATCCTCGACTATCCCGCAGCCCTGGCCGCCTTCGTCACCGACAACCCCGACGTCGTGGCCCACGGCTTTTTGACCGGTGCCCTGCGGGTGGACGGCGACCTGGCCCTGGTTCTCATCATGTTCGGGGAGGGCATGACCGACGAGCAGGCTGGTTTCGCCCGCCATGCCCAATCCCAGCTCCGAGCCCTCACCGCGCTCGAGGAGCGTGACGGCTAGCCGCCTTCCTGCCCCTCTTGGGGCCGGGTGATCAAGTCCACGCACGTCGCGAAGTCCACGGCGGTGTCGGCGGGCGGGTTGGAGGCCAAGATCTCGGAGTCAAGCGGCCCTTCCACCTCGCCTAAGCACAGGCCCACCTGCTCGAGAGCGCTCGAGGCATCCTCCACCCCAAGGGTGGCGAGGGGCGGCACTCGGACTTGCTCAGGCCCGGCTGAGACCACCACCGTGATCGCCGAACCGGCGGCCACCTCGCTTCCCGGCAGGGGCTCCACCCTCACCACGCGGCCTGCTTCCAACGCATTGTCCGGCAGCTGCCACTCGAGCACGGCCAGGCCGAGGGCCTCCAGCTGCTCCCGGGCTACGGCAAGAGACGAGCCCGTGTCGATGTCGGGAACCACCCGGGGTTCAGGGCCGAGCGAGACCACCAAATCCACGCTGCTTCGGGGCTCGACCTCGAAGAACAGCTCGTCCACCTCGACGACCACCCCTTGGATCGCCGTCGGGTCGAAGCGCTCGGCGACCTCTCCCACTGATAGCCCCACCGCGGCCAGCGATGCTTCGGCGTCTTCCAGGGCGAGACCAGCAAGATCGGCGGGAATGACAACCAGCTCCGGGCCCAAAGACACCCACACGGTGATGGTCTCCCCCCGCTTGAGCCCAGTCCCCGCCCGCGGCGTCTGGCCGAGTATCTGGCCTGCCACGGTGCCGTCTTGGCGTTGTTCGAGCCGTTCCAGCACCCAGCCGGATTCGCTTGCGAGAGCGAGCAGGTCGGCTTCGCCGGCCTCAGCCAGATCGGGCACCGGCGGGGTGTCGGCGCCGAACCCGCTGTTCCAAAGGGCAAATGCCCCGAATCCCGCCGCCCCCAGCAGAACAAGCGCCGCGGCGGCCAGCAGCCTCCGAAACCCCGGGCGGCCTTCCCCCGATGCCGCCCGATCCCGCCGAAAAGCCCGCTGGCCCCCGGCCTTCGCTGCCATCTCGTCTGGGTGTTCGCCGGCCGCCGCGGCCGCCGCGGACTCACCGGTGTCGGGAATCCCCAGCCCTGGCCCTGTCAGCGGAAGCGGCACCGGACGGGGCAGTGTCTCGGCCGCGGCCAACAACCCGAGGCCGAGGCCGCGAGCGGTCGGGCGGTCGTCCCTCTCCGGTCGCCCGGCCCGCTCCAATAGCCGGCCGAGATGGCCGAACTGGCCCGCGAGGTCAAGCTCTCGGCTCATCTTGGCCATCTGGGTGTGCTCAGGGTCGTCGGACTCGAATGGCACCCGGCCCGACAGCGCCTCGGTCAGCGCCAAGACCAGGGAATAGACGTCGCTCTTGTGGTCGAGGGTCAGACCCTGGGCCTGCTCCGGGGAGGCGTAGCGCACCGCGTCGACGGACGAGAAGACCGACCGAGCAATCCCGATCTCCGCCGAGGCCAGAGCCCATGATGTGGCGAGATCGGCCAGTCGGGCTCGGCCTCGGCGGGAGAACAGGATGTTGGAGGGTCGGATGTCCCCGTGGATCATTCCCTGACGGTGGATGTGCTCTAGTCCCCGGGCAGCGTCTAAGCCAACCATGAGGGTCTGCGATGGAGACAGCAGGTGCCCGGCCTCCAGCATCCCCAGCAAACTCCCGCCCTCCATGCAGTCGCTCACCACGTAGAGACCGAGATCGGAGTCCCCCCAGCTGCGGACAGCCACCACATGAGGATGGCTTGAGACGGCGGCGGCTTTCTCCGCCGCCTCCAGAAAACGGCCCACCAGGGCCGCTTTCTGTGCCCAGCCGTCAGGCATGACCTCCTCAGACAGCAGCTTGACCGCCACTCGGCGCGACTGAGACAGGTCGTAGGCCAGGTACACGCTGCTGAACCGGCCGGCGCCTATGCGGGTGATGAGCCGGTAGCGCCCGTTCAGAACTCGGCCGATCTCACCGCCTTCTTTGGACACGCTTTGAGGGTACCTGCTGTTTCCGGTGGTTCTACGCCACTCAGGGTGTCGCCGACTTCGGCCAGCGGGCACACTGGGTGAGTGCTGGAATCGGTCGCTTTGCGCCGGGGGCTCTTGGGCCTCGCCGCCTTGCTGGGAGCGCTGGCCCTGCTTTTGGCCCTGCTTGTTGCCGACACCGACGACAATGACGTGACCGTGACCGGAAATGCCGCGGTGGACGAGCTCATCCCCCCTCGCAACGCAGAGGTTCTGTCCCAGGACACCGTCGGGATTGATCTAGCGGCCGGTTACGACGCCCGCCTGACCATCAACGGCGTGGACATCCCCCCCGGCCAGACACGGCATCTCCCCGGCCTCAATCGATTCACTTTCCGACCCGACCAGGGCAAGGCGCTCGAAAGCCTCCGAGCCGAGCAGAACTGCGCTCTGGTGACCTACTGGCGCCAAGAGATCGGCTCCGGCGAAGCCGACACCATCTCCTGGTGCTTTACGGCGTCCTGAGGCAAAGCCGTAGGGGCGGAGGAACTCGGCGATCACCACAGTTGCCGCCGGCGGGCGATGGCGATGGCCTGACCGGGGCGGGAGGGGGCAATCAGAATGGCCCTGGCGAGCGTTTCTCGGTCGTTGTGCTTGCGCTTGGCCGGGGCCGACAGCTCGGCCGGCTGGTGCAGGGACAGCTGCAATAGCAGCCCAGCCGCCCCCTGGCTCAGGTCCAGAGCATCGGATCCCTGCTTGGCGGGACCGAAGCCGTCCACCGATCGGCGGCGGAGCAGAACCGGGTCTTGCACCGCCAGGTGATCGTGGAGCACCAGGCCCGCAGGCACGAACACAATCCACCGGCGGGTAAGCGAATAGAGCGATCGAACGGCGAGAACCGCCAAGGGCGCGCCCACCGCCGTGATCACCCCTCCGGCAATCCAGTGCTCGGCGGCCAAAAGCAGCGGCCCGCTGATTGCCCCGCCCACGCTGATGACCGCCGCCGCCGGCAGCGGTCCGGCCAACAACACAGCCGGCGGTCGCAAGAGAAGCCTTATCTCATCGCCGTACGAGATGCCGTTCACGAACACCTGGCCCACCGGCGCGCTCAGCGCCACCGCGGCCAGTGCTCCGCTGACGGCCGCCATGAGCGCAACCTCGCCCCAGTCGGCGGCACCCCATCCTGCCCACAAAACGGCAGCCACGGCTGCCGTCATTGCCAGCCGGACCAGAACCAGCGTGGCCGGAAGGGCCAAAAGGGCGCCGGCGAGGACGAGGCCCCAAATGGCCCAAAGCCCTCCCGAGGCAGTCGTCCGCCATGCCGCCGAGGTCTCGTGCAATCCATCAGCCAGCACCGGTCCGGCCGTGAACGGCAACGCCGCCCACCACGCCCGCACCGCCCACACCCACAGCCGATCCCCCCGGAGCCCCTTCACCTTCCCCACTACAGCACTTCTCACCGCCCAACCCCATCTTGCGCGAACACGACTTCCTGCGAATGGTCGATCCTGCTGCTTTCTCCTGACCAAGGCGCAACAATTCGATGCGCTGTCACCTGCATCCCCGGTGAGATCGCAAAGTCGAACTGTCACTGGCACCGATATACTGATGGCATGGATTTGGGCAGTTTTACCAGGGGAAACGCCGAGCGAAACGCCGAGCAAAGCGGCGACGGTTTCCCCGGTCGCAGAAGCGATTGTGTGGAGGTCGAGTTGCCTGATTCCTCTGGTTTGACGTCGGGCGAGTTGGTCAAGCTGATTCTCCAGGCTGACAGCGCCCGCCGGCAGCTCGATGGCTATCTGACTTCCTTGTTAGCGCAGTTAGGCGATCGAGAGGGCAAAGATGCCGTAGAGGAACTCTGCCGCCAGTTCGGCCTCGGTCGTCACCGTGCCCGCCAGCAGGCCAAGACCGCCAACATCCTCAATGCTCTGCCCGCCACCATGGATGCAGCCAAGCAAGGATGGATATCCATCGATCATGCCCGGGTTATGGGCGAGTCACACCAACGGGCCCCGCTGTCCACCGAAGATGCCGCCGACGCCGACACGGAGTGCGAGATCGCCCCGCAGGCCACCACGCTGGTCGTCACCGTCGACTACGACACGCTGAGCGGCCAGCTCCGCAACGCCGGGCTCATCGACGGCACCCCCATCGACATCGACGAACTCCGCCACCTGGCCTGCGACGCCGGCATCGTGCCCGCCATATTCGCCGCCGACGGCCAGCCTCTGTACATGGGCCGAAAGCAGCGAGCCGCCACCGCGGCCCAAAAGCTGGCCCTGCACGTTCGAGACAAGCAGTGCATCGGCTGCGGCATACGGGCCAGCGCCTGCGATGCCCACCACATCATCTGGTGGGACAACGAAGGCCCCACCGACATGCCCAACCTCGTGCTGCTCTGCCCCAAATGCCACAAGAAGGTCCACAAACACGGATACACCCTGGCCGAAGACCCTGCTAGGCCGTGCCGACTTCGCCCGCCGCCCGCCGCCGCTAAAGCCAGAAGCCCCGACAACAGAACCGAACCCCGAAGGGATGCCAACGCCGGCCGGCTGAGCTTCGCTCAGGCCCAATAGCAGTACTATCCGGCAGGTGACGACGGGAGCAGTCGACCCCGCGCCAGAGCGCATGGCGGAGCTGGTCGAGCTGATCCGCTCCCACGATGAGCGATATCACGCCGATGACGCACCAGAGATCCCCGATGCCGACTATGACCGGCTCAAACGGGAGCTGATCGACCTTGAGGCTGCCCACCCGGAGCTCGTCCGGCCCGACTCCCCCACCCAGACGGTCGGTGCCGACCCCTCCACGCTGTTCGCCCCGGTGGAGCACCGGATTCCGATGATGTCTTTGGACAACGCCTTCGATCGCGGCGAGCTGAACGCTTGGGCCGATCGGGCTCGGCGCAGGCTGGCCTCGCTGCGAGCTCACCAAGCGGCCCAAGAGACAGCAGCCCAGAAGACAGGCGGACAAGGGCTGCTGGGGTTGGCCGGGGAGACCGAAGGAGTTGATGGCGAGGGCGCAGCGGAGGCAGAGGTGACTGCTCCCGAGTTGGGCGATCTCGTCTGCGAGCTCAAGTTCGACGGTCTGGCCGTGTCGCTGCGCTATGAGAACGGCAAGCTGGTACAGGCCGCCACCCGGGGCAACGGGCGCGTGGGCGAGGACATCACTGCCAACATCTTGGCCCTCGGGTCCGTTCCTCCCCGTCTTGCCCCGGGGTCACCTGAAATGCTCGAGGTGCGGGGCGAGGTCTACATATCCGTGGCCGCCTTCAACGCTCTCAACGCTCAGCAAGAGGCGGAGGGCAAGCCCCGCTACGCCAATCCCCGCAACACCGCCGCTGGATCGCTCCGCCAGAAAGACCCTGCGATCACCGCCACCAGGGGTTTGTCCATGTGGTGCTACACGGTTGGCGAGGTCCGGGGCGGCCCGGATTTGTCTACCCACCGCGCCACCCTCGACTACCTCGGGAGCATGGGCCTGCCGGTCAATCCCGAGACGACCTCGGTGGAGTCCACGGATGAGGCGTGGCTATTCATCGAGCGCTGCGAGGCCAGGCGGCACGACTTGGACTATGAGATCGACGGCGCGGTCATCAAGGTCGACGATCTCGATCTCCAAGAGCAACTCGGCACCACCAGCCGGGCCCCCCGCTGGGCCATCGCCTACAAACTCCCCCCTGAAGAGCAGACCACCAAGCTCCTCGATATCCGCGTCTCCATCGGCAGCAAAGGCAAAGCCACCCCGTTCGCAGTGCTCGAGCCGGTGTTCGTCGGCGGATCCACCGTCGAAATGGCCACCCTCCACAACGAAGATCAAGTCAAGGCCAAAGATGTCCGCCCCGGCGACACTGTTGTGGTGCGAAAAGCCGGCGATGTTATCCCAGAGGTGCTCGGGCCGGTCCTCTCGGAGCGTCCCGCCGGTTTGAGCGAGTGGGTTTTCCCCTCCATCTGCCCTTGCCCCCACCAAACGGAGCTGACCAGGGAGGGAGACGACGCGGCCCACTATTGCCGCTTCCAGGACTGCCCCGAGCAACTCCGGGGCTGGATCGAGCACTTCGCGGCCCGCAACGCCATGGACATCGAACACCTGGGCGAACAGCGGGTCCGCCTGTTCGTCAAGCTCGGGCTGATCGCCAACGTGGCCGACATCTACCGTCTCAACCCCGGAGGTTTCGAGCTGCTGCGGGAGCTGAAGAACGCCACTTGGACCGCCCGCCTGAATGATGGCGCAGAGGTCCTGCTCGACACCAGCCTGGTAGCCGCCCTCTCCCAACTCGACTCCGAGCGCCGCGGTGAGCTGGCCGACGCCATCGACGGCTTGAAGCGCCAGCCGCTGGCAGACTTGCTGGTGGGGCTCAAAATCGACGGGCTCGGCCCCACGACCGCAGCGGCTGTGGCCCAGGCTTTCCCCCACCTCGACGAGATCATCGGGGCTTCGGCTGAGGACTTGGCCCAGACCAAAGGGGTCAGGGCGGCGGTCGCGCAGTCGATCAGGGCTTTCTTCGACTCAAAGGAGAACCGGGCGGCCCTGGCCAAGCTGCGTGCTGCGGGGGTTGAGATGGGCGCTCTGCGGTCACCGGAGGCAGACCGCAGCCGTCCCGGCCACAACGAGGGTCTGGCCCCGACAGAGGCTGCCCCCTCTCCGACAAACGGGGAAGGGGCTTCGGAGCCAGAGGAAGCACTCCTGCGGGTCATCAAGTTCGTCGCTCCTGGCCCCGGGGCCGGCACTGCCAAGGGGATGGGCGAGCAAAAGGCCAGGCTGCTTTTCAATCTCGGACTGATCGCCGATTTCGGCGACTTGTTCTCCCTGGACTTGGGCCTGCTTGACCGATACCGAGAGCTCGCCTGGGCGGCCAAGATCAACGAAGGACGCGAGTACGCCCTCGAGGCTGGCGAGGTAGCCCAGCTGGCCGGCTTCGCCGACCTGTCGATCTCGAACCTCAGACAGGCCATCGAAGAGTCCAAAGGCCAATCGCTGGCTCGACTGCTGGTGGGGCTCAACATCCGGCACTTGGGCGACACCGCCTGCGAGGTGCTGGCCGGGGCCTACGAGGCCCAAGAACAACACAACGGGAAACCGGCTTTGACCCTCATCATGGAGGCCTCGGTTGAGGAGCTGGCCCAGGTGGATGGCATCGGGCCGACTATCGCTCAAAGCGTCCACGACTTCTTCCAGGCGCAGACCAATCGGGCGATCATCGAGAACCTCGAAGCCGCCGAGCTGCGCGCCACCGGGCCCAACCGGCGCGGTGACACCGGCAGCGCCCCGACCGAAACCCTGCCGCAAACGCTGGCGGGGATGACGATCGTGGCCACCGGCGGGCTGGACGGGTACTCCCGCGAAGGGGTGGGCGCCGCCATCAAGGCCCGGGGGGGCAAGTCGCCGGCCAGCGTGTCGTCCAAGACCACGGCCCTGGTCGTGGGCGAGAACCCCGGAGCGGCCAAACTGGGCAAAGCCGAGGAGTTGGGCGTTGCGGTTCTCGACCAAGCACAGTTCGAGCGGCTGTTGGAGACCGGGGAGTTGCCATCGTCGACATAAGCCGTGGTTCAGTGTCGCCATGATCAGCACGGTGTTCTGGGATTTCGGCGGGGTGTTCACCGGATCGCCGTTCCATCTCGACGACTACGCTCGCTCGCTGGGCACCACCAACGACCGGCTCTTGGAGCATGTGTTCGGCCGGTATGAAACCGACGGCGATCATCCCTGGCACCGACTGGAGCGGGGCGAGGGGACCCTGGCCGAGGCGCTGGAGGCCGCAGCCGAGGCGTGTCGAGCTGACGGCATCGAAGGGTTCGACGCCGACGGCTTCTTCAAAGCCATGGGCAGCACGAGCAGCGACGAGCGGCGTGAGACAGCCGTGGCCAAGGTGCGGGAGCTGAACCAAGCAGGAATCAGACAGGCGATTATCACCAATAATGCCAAAGAGTTCGGCGATATGTGGCGCCGGCTCATCCCGGTCGATGAGCTGTTTGAAGCGGTGATCGACTCCAGTGCGGTGGGCTTGCGAAAGCCCGATCCGAGGATCTACCGGCTCGCCTTAGATCTACGGCGGGGCCGGCGACTCCCGCTGGCACGAATGCGGCCACGGCACCGCCTTCAAGACCAAGCAGCTCAACGACGCGGTGTACTACCTGGCCTCGTGGACCATCGTGCCCTTGCTCTACATCGGCTTGCCCACCGTCTACGGGGCCCGCTGATGGCATTCTTTGCCGTCAGCCAGCACACGGGCCTGCGAGAGGATGTGCTGGACCACCGCCTCAACACCCGCACCATTTACATGAACCCGGTCCTGCGGTTCTTGTACTCCAACATGAACTACCACACAGAGCACCACATGTTCCCCACCGTGCCCTACTACTCCCTTCCCGCCCTTCACCGAGAAGTGAAGGGCTACCTGGCTCCGGCATCGCCCAATACCTGGTCGGCCTATCGCCAGATACTCTCCACCCTGCGCCGCCAATGGCGCGACCCGGCCTACGACGAGCCCCGCACCGCCCTGCCAGCAGTGACTAATGCGGACCGCGGCTCAGGCGACACCGGCCACACCGTGTGGGCTGGCGACCGCCACGACGGCTGGTTCGACCTCGGCCCGGCCAGCGCGCTGGCCCCTGGCTTGGCCCTTCGGGTGGACGTGGGCGACGAAACCTATGCCCTTTTTCGACTAGACGACGGCACCTTGGCCT
Organism: Candidatus Poriferisocius aerobius; assembly: GCA_028278955.1. Classification (GTDB taxonomy): domain Bacteria; phylum Actinomycetota; class Acidimicrobiia; order Acidimicrobiales; family Bin134; genus Poriferisocius; species Poriferisocius aerobius. Next base: position 12,134 of record JAPYOC010000118.1, on the reverse strand, counting down.
GCACCGAAGGTCTCTGCACCCACGGCCAAGCGCATCTGGCCGAAGGCGTGGTGCTCGACTGCCTGGTGGAGTGCCCCAAGCACAACGGCCGCTTCGACCTACGGACCGGAGCGGCGGTGCGGCGTCCGGCCACCAACCCCATAACCCTGTACCCGGTGGAGATCTGCAACGGCCGAGTGATCTCGAACTTACAGCCTGAAGCCGACGGCTGAGCTTCCCCACGTTTTCACGAAGACTCAATAAGTTTGATTTCAGCGCAGCGACAATCAAAAAAGCCGAAGGGGGGCATCTTCTAACTGCGGAAATACTTGGCCGGTGTCGAGGGCTCGGATTGCCTTCTGGATGTTGCGGCCCAACTTTTTGGCAAACTGGACAGGAACAGCGTTACCAATTTGGAGATGCACATCACGTTTGTTACCGCCGATGAACTCCCACGAGTCTGGGAAAGTTTGGAGACGAGCATATTCTCGGTGCGTGAGCGAACGGAGGCGGTCAGCCTGGATGCGCCACAGGGTGACATCAGTATCTGGATTCCGCACGAACTTTGCTCCTTTACCTCGATCCCTTGGTTCGCGACGGGCACAGACGTGCCCTTGAGCAAGACCCCATACCGTCGCGGTGTCTACTGCGGGGAAGGAGCGGTCCCAATCCCGAATCGGGTTGCCATCGGAAGCTGTGCGGGAAAACCGTACAACGCTTATTGGGGCCTCTACGCCGGGATCCTCTCCTCGGTCAACATGCACCTGCGACTTGAATCCCCAAGAGGGATCATGGTTAGGCAAAGAAATCTCGTCGTCATGAGCGAGATCCCATAGCCATGGGCGGATTGGTTCATAGCCTGAAGGGGCTGGAAGGTGCCAACTGTCAGGTGCATTGTTTCGAAATGCCACAAACATGAACCGCCGTCGAGTCTGCGGAACTCCGTGACCATCCATCTTGAACACGTCCCAGGCAATATCCCCATATCCAGCTTCAACCAGCGACACAGCGATCTCTTTGACGAATGGCCGTCCGCTGCCGGGATGCAGCATCGTGCGCAAATTCAAGACGTTCTCAATGATGACAACGCGAGGACGCACCTGTCGAGCAACACGACACACTTCGCGGAACAGCCCGTTCCTATCGTCCGCTGCCTGGCGGTTCCCGCCGAGGCTGAACCCTTGGCATGGCGGTCCGGCTATCAGCACATCTGGGATGTCGGGTAGACCTTCAGGCGCCCAATCCCGTACATCAGCTTCGACTGGATTCCATTCGGGCCGGTTCTTGCGGAGCGTGTCGACAGCGTTCGGATCATGGTCGACCGCAGCAACAGTGGTGAAGCCCGCAGCCTCGAATCCAAGGTCAAGCCCCCCTGCACCGGAGAACATGCTGAGTGCGGTCAGATCGCCCACGAGACCACTCTAGGCACTTGGAGTGACATCTTTGCTCATGGTCACCTCGGCGCCCGGGCCTTCAGGCCGAGCAATCCGCCATGCCCGAAAGTGGTGCCGTCGTCCAGCCGTAGGGTTCTTGCCGTATGTGGCACTCAGCTGGTTTGTGGCGAAATCAAACGAATAGCCGGTCATCACGTCTTCAACCTCAACCCGAGTGATATTCCCGACTTGGATAAATCCGTCACCTGGATCATCGTCAGCAGGGAGCAGCAAGGTGCGAGTACCCTCAACTCCTTCAAGCAAAGCCACCGGGGTAGGCATCACATACATCTTGCGGTCGCGGAGCAAGATATCGCCATAGCTGCCGAACCCCCGGGTGCTTGTGTTCTTATGCTCGTAGGCGTCGTCGGCGTTGAGGAAGGAGCCAGGGACGACTACGAGGTCCACAACTGGAAAGGTATTGCCCTCGGGGGATGCCGGGTACCTGCCGAACGCGTAGTAGATTGTCCGCCCGTTGTGTTTCGGTCGGGCTACCTGGCTGTTCCCATCAAACGAAGCATCGCGCCCCGGTGTCGCCAGTCCCTTCACTTCGATGCCTTCGGGGGTGTTTACCAAAGTCAAATCTGGGTAGCTGTTCCGACCGGGATCGTCGTGATTGATACCAGCCTCGCCGAGACGAGCCTGAACCCAACGCTGAAAGTGGAACTCTTTATCGTCGCGCCCCTCACGAGCTATCAGCTCACCGCGAACAATGGAAGCATCCCGGCCCAACAGATGTTGATCACGTCCTGAGTCGAGGTGTAGAGGTCTTCTCGGCGACCCACGGTGATCCGGCCCGCGTCAATATCCACTTTGGTCACATACCGGGGCTCGTCGGCGCCGCCGAGGTTGAGGCCGCGGCGCTGGCCGATGGTCACCGCCTGCACCGCCTCGACTGAGCCCAGTTCCGCACCGTCGGCGTCCACCACGGTGGCGGGCGACTCGCCCAAGCGACGGGACAGGAACCCCTTCCGGCCTCCGGCCCGGTTGGCTATGAAGCACACGTCCTGGCTGTCGGGCTTGGCCGAGTTCCGCAGGCCGAGGGCGGCGGCCCGCCTCCGAACCTGGTCCTTGGTCAGGTGGCCGATGGGCAGCATCAGTCGGGCCATCTGCTGCTGGTCCAGCATGTACAGCACATATGACTGGTCCTTGGCCGCGTCCACCCCCCGCCGCACCCGGAACCCGCTCTCGGCGGCCGCCAGGCGGGCGTGGTGGCCGGTGGCCACGGCATCGAATCCCAGCGCCTCGGCCCGCACCATCAGTTTGTCGAACTTGATGTGGCGATTGCACTCGATACAGGGGTTGGGGGTGAGGCCGACGGCGTGATGATCGACATAGGGGCCCACCACCCGCTCATCGAAGGCATCGCCGAAATTGAACACGTGGTGCTGCAAACCCAAGCGGTCGGCCACCCGGCGGGCATCCTCCACATCCGACACCGAACAGCACCCGGTGTCGGACTCCCCACCCCACAGCTTGAGGGTCACCCCCACCACATCGTGGCCTTGCTCGGCCAGCAGCGCGGCCGCCACCGACGAGTCCACGCCCCCCGACATGGCCGCCAACACCCGCATCGCCCGGCTGCTCACTAGCCGGTGCCGTAGGCCCGAAGCCGGGCCACCGCGCCGGGAATCACCGCTAGCGCCCGATCGATATCGGCGGCCTCGGTCTGATAGCCCAGCGAAAGCCGCAGCGATCCCCCTGCCAGCCCCCGGTCGTACCCCATGGCGGCCAGCACATGGGACGGATCCTGCGCCCCGCTGGCGCACGACGAGGCCGCCGACGCGTACACCCCGGCGTCTTCCAGCAAGAACAACAGCGCTTCGGACTCGACGCCCTCGAAGCACAGGTGGGCTGACCCGGCCACCTTGCCGGAACGCTCCCCGGTCTCCACCGCGCCTTCGACGGCGCCGAGCAGGCCGTCCGCCAGCCGATCCCGCAGCTCGGCCAGCCGCACGACCTGCTTGGCCCGGCTCTTCAGCACCACCTCGGCGGCCGCGGCCATGCCCACAATGCCCGCGGCGTTGTGGGTGCCCGAGCGCAGCCCCCGCTCCTGACCGCCGCCCAGCAGCAGCGGCGACAGAGCCACGCCCTCGCGTACCGCCAGCGCGCCGGTGCCCTTGGGACCGCCGAACTTGTGGGCGCTCACCGAGACCAGATCGGCGCATGCCGCTTGAGAAGCCACGTCCAGCCAGGCAAAGGCCTGCACGGCATCGGTGTGGAGCACGGCCCGAGGCGCACGCGAGCGCGCCGCTTCGGCCACCTGTTCCAGGGGCTGGACCATGCCGGTCTCATTGTTGGCCAGCATCACCGACACCACGGTCACCTCGTCGTCGAGGGCCGCGGCCAGCGCGTCCATGTCGATCACCCCGGACGCATGCACCGCCACCACCCGGCCGCCCAGGTGCTCCACCGGTGCCAGCACCGCGTGGTGCTCGACGGCCGAGCACACCGCCACCCCGCCCGCCGCCAAATGCCGGCCGGCCACCGCCAGGTTGTCGCCCTCGGTCCCCCCGCTGGTGAACACGATCTCCCCCGGCGCCGCGCCCAGCGCTTCGGCCATCACGTCGCGGGCGTCGTCGATCCGGCGACGGGTGTCCCGGGCCATCCGATGGGCGCCGGTCGGGTTGGCATACAGCTCCCGGTGCATCGGGACCATGGCGTCCGAAGCCTCGGCGCACAGCGGGGTCGACGCTGCGTGGTCCAAGTACGCCCCGGTGTCCGGCATGGCACGGATTCTACGGTGCCGCCGCTTGTGCCGCCCCCACCGTTTGCCTCGAGGCGGCAGGACCCCCTCTAAGATCGGTGCCAATGGCCAAGATCAGGGTTTCCACCACCATCGAGGCGCCCATAGACGCGGTGTGGGAGTACGTGCGCCGCATCGACTGCCACACCGAGTGGATGGCCGACGCCGAATCGATATCCTTCCACGGCGAGCAGACCGAGGGAGTGGGCACCGCCTTCGACTGCCGTACCAAGATCGGCCCCCTTCGCCTCAACGATGCCATGGTGGTCACCGAATGGGCCGACCGGGAGGCCATTGGAGTGCGCCACGCCGGGCTGGTCACCGGCGAGGGGCGGTTCGCCCTTGCGCCGGCGGGCACCGACCGCACCGAGTTCTGCTGGACCGAAGAGCTGCAATTCCCCTGGTGGATGGGGGGCCGTTTGGGCGACGTCTTCGGGGCCCGCATCCTCGAGTGGGTGTGGCGCCGCAACCTCAGGGCGCTGCGAGCCCAGTTCGCGGCGGGCTAGACTAATACCCCTCCACCCAGCGCGAAGCGGCCCAAAGCGACCCGGCAAAGGACACCGCGGCCACCGCCAGGGCCGCCAGCAGGGGGGCCGTGGCGGTGTGTTGCTGTCGGCGGATGGCCTGAGCGGCTGCGGCGCCCACGAGAAAGCCGCCGACGAACCCGCCGACGTGGCCGCCCAGCGACACCGAGCTCACCGTGAGGCTGATCACCAGGTTGATGGCCAGAATCGGCCCGATCGGGGTCTGGAACAAACCCACCCCCTGGGCCAGCGACAGGGCGGCCAAGGCGCCCATCAGCCCGAAAATGGCGCCCGAGGCCCCGGCGACCAGCGAGTTGGGCGTCTCGATCAGCGCCCCGAACGACCCGCTCACCAATGAGGAGAGATAGACCGCGGCAAACGGCACCCGGCCTATCGATCGCTCCACAACCAGCCCGAGCACGTAGAGCGAGAACATGTTCACCGCCAAATGGAACAGGCCATGGTGCAGGAAACCGCCGGTGAGCACCCGCCACCACTCGTCGAGCGCGTCGATGGCCGGCCCCCAGGTGGCGGCCTCGACGATCAGGCCGTCGCCGGCATTGCGGCCATAGATGCTGTCGCCCATGGCTGTGCCCACGATGAACACAACCACGTTGGCGGCGATCAGCCCATAGCTGACGTACCAGCCGTCGGCTCGCTGCGGGACCATGCGGAGGCGAAAGCAGGTTGGCTACAGGCCCACCGGCGAGCCGTCGCTCAGCAGGCTCTGGCCCACGTTCACCACCTCGGTGACCCCTGGCACCCGGTCTTTGAGTATCCGCTCCACCCCGGCCTTCAAGGTCACGGTCGAGGCCGGACAGCTCACGCAGGCCCCCACCAGCTCCACGCTGACCACGCCGGTCTCCTCGTCCACTCCCCGCAGGAAGATGTCCCCGTCGTCGGCCTGCACCGCAGGGCGGATGGCCTCGATCACCTGGGCAACGGCATCTTTCACCCCTTTATTGTCTCAGCCGGAACCCGGTTCGCCAACCTACCCGCCCATCCCATCTCTCCGCCTATCCCATCTCCTTGCGTCCTTGCTCTTCTGGCAGACTCAACCCCGTGAGAGCACTGGCAGCCTTGTTGGCCCACCAGGGGGGCTGGGACGAGATCCTCTTAGTGGCCGCGCCCCTGGCCCTGCTCGCCGGCTTGCTGTTGCTGGCAAATCGGCGGGCGGCGCAGCGCAACCGGCGGCAAGCCCCGAAAAGCCCGCAGAGCCGAGACGGCTAGTCGCCGGGGCATCTCCGCAGCCATCGGCCCGGCAGCACCGGCCCGGGGGCGGCCCCGGGCTAACCAACCGGCCGCAGCCTTCGGACATCGCCGCCCAAAGCGCTGAGCTTGCCGGCGAAATCCTCGTAGCCCCGGTCAATGTGGTGGGGGTCGGCTACTGCGGTCACCCCGTCAGCCGCCAATCCGGCCACCACCAACGCGGCGCCCGCCCGGATGTCGGATGCCCGCACCGGCGCACCGCTGAGGCTCTCCACCCCTCGGATCACCGCATGGTGGCTTTCGGTGCGGATATCGGCGCCCATGCGCATCAACTCGTCCACGTAGCGGAACCGGCCCGAGAACAGGTTCTCGGTCACGATCCCCACTCCCTCGGCCACCGACAGCATGGCCACCAGCAGCGGCTTGCAGTCGGTGGGCAAGCCGGGATACGGCAGCGTCGAGACGTCAACCGACCGGAGCCGTCCGGTACACATCGCCCATATCCCGTCGGGGTCGGGCGACGTGCGCACTCCCATCTCTCCCAGCTTGCGGCACAGCATCGCCATGTGATCGGGCCGGGCGCCCACCAGGGTGATCTCACCGCCGGCCATCCCCACCGCAGCCAAGAACGTGGCCGCCTCGATCCGGTCGCTCACCACGGCGTGGTCCACCGGGCACAGCTCCTCCACCCCCTCTACGGTGATGGTGGAGGTTCCCGCCCCGGTCACCTGGCCGCCCATGCGGTTCAAGAACCCGGCCAGATCTGCGATCTCGGGCTCTCGGGCGGCGTTGTCGATCACGGTGGTGCCCTTGGCCCGGACGGCGGCCATCATCACGTTCTCAGTCGCTCCCACGCTGGGGAACTCCAACAGCACCGAATCGCCCACCAGGTTGTCTGCGGTGGCATGGACATCGCCGCCGGCGATCTCGAACCGGCAGCCGATGGCCTCTAGCCCGGCGATGTGCATGTCGATGGGCCGGGGACCGAAATCGTCGCCGCCGGGCAGGGCCACCCGAGCGTGCCCGGTCCCGGCCAGAAGGGGCCCGAGCACCGCTGTGGAAGCCCGCAGCCGCTCGGTCAGCGCATAGGGCGCCTCGGGCGTGATGGCCGCGGGGCGCTCGATGACCAGAGCGTCGCCGATTCGGCGGACCGCGACTCCCATGGCCCGCAACACGTCGGCCATCACTGCCACATCGTCGATGTCAGGCACATTGCGGAGCGTGAACGTGCCCTCGGTGAGCAGGCTGGCGGCCATGAGCTTCAGCACCGAGTTCTTGGCCCCGCTGATAGCCACCGGCCCCTCGAGGGGACCGCCGCCCCGCACCTCGATGCGGTCCTGCCGCTCAGAGTCCTCTGGATGGACGCGCTGCACCCCACCAGTATTGTGCCTGCGCCCGCGTCGCCGATGTCAGAGCCGAGAACACCGCCCCGCAGCTCGGCCGCCATCTGGGAGTAAAGTCCCTCCCGCCCATGCCCCGAGTGATTTCTCGTCTCGCCCTGAGCGCCGATGCCGCCGATGGCGTGCTGCATGGCCCCCGGGGCCTGCTGACCCCCCGCTGCGACATCGTTTTGGAGCGCGCCGAGAGCGGCGGCGCCTTCTCAGCCGAACAAGGGCCGGTTCGTCGCTACCGCCGCACGGTCACCGTCGAGCCCATCGGCGCCGGCCGCGTCGAGATCACCGAGCAGTTCGACTACCAGCTGGCCGTCCCGGTTTGGCGGGTGCTGTTCACCATCCCGTTCGGCCGCGCCTTGCGCCGGGGGCGGGACTTTCCCTGGTGGCACCCTCCCGACCGCTTCACCGCCCGGCAAGCTCAGATCGTGGCCGTGCTGGCCACGCTGGCCGTCATCGCCGGGTTCTTGGGCACGTTGCTGGGCCAGACGATCACCTTTGCCCGGGACGAGTTCGGCGAGAGCAAAGCAGCAGCGGGCTTTGCCCTGTCGCTGATCCGACTCAGCATCCTGATCACGGTGGCTGTGGCCGCGCTGGCCGACCGGAAGGGCCGCCGGCGCATCCTGCTCTCTGCCGCAACCGGCGCGATCTTGGCCTCGGCGGCAACGTCGCTGGTCGCCGACTTGGCCTCGCTGACCGCCGTCCAGGCGACCTCCCGAGGCCTGTCCCACGCCATGGCACTGCTCATCTTCGTGTTCGCCCTCGAAGAGGCCCCTGCGGGCTCCCGGGCCTTTGTGTCCTCCATGCTGGGGTTGGCCGCCGGGCTGGGCTCAGGAATGGCCGTCGGGTCCGTACCCCTCGCCGACCTCGGGGTTGCCGCCTGGCGGTTCAGCTTCCTGTTGGCCCTGGCCGGACTGCCCCTGGTGCTGTTCGCCGCCCGCCGGCTCCCCGAATCGCAGCGGTTCGAAGCGGCCCGCCGACAGCCTCGGACCAAATCACCAACGGAGTACCCCTTCAGGCTGCTGCTCTTGGCCGTGACATCGTTCGCCGTACTGGCGTTCGCCGCCCCGGCCTCTCAGCTGCAAAACGACTTCTTGCGGGATGAACGGGGCTTCAGCGCCACCAAGATCACGGTATTCACCCTGCTCACCGCCTGGACCGCCGGACCGGCCATGCTCGTCGCGGGTAAGCTGGCCGACCTGCGGGGCCGGCGCATCCTGGCCTCGATCGGCGCGAGCGGCGGTGCGCTGCTCACCCTGTGGCACTTCACCTTGGCGGGCTGGCCCATGTGGGTTCTCATCGCCGCCGGAACGCTGATGACCGCCACCACGGTGCCCACGCTGGGCGTGTACCGAGCAGAGATGTTCGGCACCGCCCGCCGGTCGGAGTCCAATGGGCTCCTCGGCATGGCCGGTGTGGCCGGAAGCGCCACCGGGCTCGCCGCCGCCGGGGTGATGGCCGACGCCTGGGGCTACGGGACCGCGTTCAGCGTCTTGGTTGCCGGCCCCATCCTCGTCGCCGTCCTCGTGCTCCTGTTCTACCCCGAGACCACTAGAAGATCCCTGGAGGAGTTGAACCCCGAGGATAGATGAGCAGGAGCGAAAAGAGGGCGGCGGGAACGTGCGCTACAGGGATTCCAGCCAACTGCCCACGGCGGCGACGATCGGCCCGTCCGCCCTCTTGGGGTCGTGCCCCTCGCCTCGGAGCCACACCGTGGTCACCGGGCCCTTGATGTCCGGCAGGTGGGCGCCGAACTCCTCGGGAGTGCCGAAAGGGTCGCGGTCGCCGGAGATGAACAGGCAGGGCACCCTCAGGGCGGCGAAATGCCCGGTCCGGAGGTTCTCGGGCTTTTTCGGCGGGTGCAGGGGGTAGCTCAACAGCACCAGCCCGGCGGCGGGCAGTCCGTCGGCCACCGCCATCGAGCACATCCGGCCGCCCATAGACCGGCCGCCCAGCACCAAGCAGCCGGGATCGGCCCCCAGGCGGGCGGCGATGGCCGGCACCTCCTCGTGCAGAAAGGCCAGCAGCTTGGCAGCCCGGTCGGGGGGGCGGCGGCCCTGGTTCCGATAGGGGAAGTTGACGCGCTCCACCGGCAGGGGGGCCAGTCCCTCGGCGATGGCCGCCAGCGTGTGCTGGTCGCGGTCGCCGCCCGCGCCGTGGGTCAAAACCATTCCCCGAACGACCCGCGCCCCCATCACAGGTATCGCCGCAGCAAATCTCGCAGGGCCAGGGCGGCCTGCTCGACGACAGTCTCACCCTCGGTCGGATCGGGGCCGGCCACGATGGCCTCCCGCAGCCCCTCGGCGGCATCCAGCATGGCCCGCCAGAACTCGGCGTCGTAACCCCACGGCAGGCGCAGCTGCACCACCTGCTCGCAGGCGATGGCGAAGTCCTCCACCCCCTTGACATCGGCAGGGTTGCGGCGGAGCCGGTCGGCCGAGAAGAACAACGCCTCCAGCACCTGATAGGGCTCCACTCCCGGCAGTCCCGGCCCGAACTCGCGCTGGGACGCAGCCGCAGAAAGCCGGTCGAACAACGCGTCCACCGCCCCCTCGTCGGTTTCGGCCACCTCCAGGTTGCCGTCGTTGTCTAGGTTGTGGGCGATCCCCTCGCTCAACAGCTCGCTCAGCACCTCGGCCCGGTCATCGTCGGCGTAGTCTCCCCACTCGTACACCACCGCAGGCTCGTCCTTGTCGAGCGTGGGGAGCCGGGCTCGCAACACGCTCTCAACCGCCTCGTCCACCGCTTCTTCGTCGGCCTCCCGCACGATCAGCGTCGGGCCCAGCCAGGCGTGCTCCAGCTCCCGGGCCCGCAGCTCGGCCTCCAAACCGCTGCGGGCGTCGTAGACCCACTCGTGGAACTCATAGGCCATCTGCTCATCGTCGGGATCGCCTACCTCTTCGGCTGACTGCGGCGGCGTGGGGAACGCGGCTACCCCGCACTCCGCGCACTCCAAAGCCTCGCCGCCGCAGTCAGCGCCGCACTGAAAGCACCAAGCCATGCTGACAATTGTTTCAGATCGCAGAGGGGTTTCAGATCGCAGCGGCAAGGTCGCAGCCCCAGGCGCCCGTCACGCGAGACAGAAACCCCGGCGATTTGCGCACAGGGGATGAAGCAGGCGGCACAACGACGCTACGGTGGAGCAGCGTGAACGCGTCACCTGAAGCCCCCGACCGCAACTTGGCGATGGAGTTGGTCAGAGTGACCGAGGTCGCGGCACTGGCCGCTTCCCGGTGGATGGGCCGGGGCGACAAAGAAGGGGCCGACGCCGCCGCGGTGGAGGCCATGCGGGTGCTGCTTCGCACTGTGCCGATGGATGGGGCCGTGGTGATCGGCGAAGGCGAGAAAGACGAGGCCCCCATGCTCTACAACGGAGAGTTGCTCGGCGACGGCACGCCCCCAGAATGCGACATCGCCGTGGATCCGATCGACGGCACCACGCTTACCTCGCTGGGCCGGAGCAACGCCCTTTCGGTGATCGCGGTCGCCGACCGGGGCAGCATGTTCAACCCGGGACCGTGTGTCTACATGGAGAAGATCGCCTTCGGCCCCGAATGCGCCGGGCACGGCATCTCATTGGACAACTCCCCCGCTCAAAACCTCGAGCTGGTAGCCGAGGCCAAGAGCGAGTCGGTGCGGGATGTGACCGCGGTGATCCTCGACCGCGACCGCCACTCCGAGCTCATCGCCGAGGTGCGCGATACCGGGGCTCGCATCCGCCTCATCCCCGACGGCGACGTGGCCGGCGCCATCTCCACCGCGTGGCCCGACTCGGGCGCCGACATCCTGTTCGGCATCGGCGGCACCCCGGAGGGCGTCATCGCCGCCGCCGCCCTCAAGTGCATGGGCGGAGAACTGCTCGGGCGGCTCTGGCCCCGCAACGAGATGGAGCGAAAAGGAGCAGAGAAGCTGGGCCGCGACACAACCAAAGTGCTCACCACCGACGACTTGGTGCAGAGCGACAACTGCTTCTTCGCCGCCACCGGCATCACCGACGGCGAACTGCTCAAGGGCGTTCACTACCACAAGAACCACGCCAGCACGCAGTCCCTGGTGATGAGGTCGAAGTCGGGCACAGTGCGGCTGGTAAACGCCAACCACCAGATGGAAAAGCTGACCAGCTTCTCCTCGGTGGAGTTCGGCTAGCGGCCGGCCGCCGAGTGGGCACAGCCACCGTCGGCAAGGTAGCCGAACCCTGCAAATTCGACCCTGGGAATTCGACCCTGGGAATTCACCGCCAGCGGCGGCGGGCCGCCCAGCCCAAGATCGACCGGCGAGCGCCGCGGGGGGCTTTGGTGGACAGCGTCGCGAACAGCCGGTTGAGCCGACCGGTCACGGCCTCGGGCCGGCGACGGGCTGCGGCTCTCAGCGCCTCACGGGCTACAGCCTCGGCGTCCTGCCAGCCGACCGACGGCCACTTGCCGAGGTCCCAGCGCCCCCTTTGATGGAACTCGGTGCGGGTGAGTCCGGGAAGCACTGTGGTAACCGCCACTCCGGTGCCCTTGTGCTCCTCATGCAGCGCCTCGCCCAGACTGGTGATGAACGCTTTGGTGGCGGAGTAGACCGCGGTCATGGGCAGCCCCTGAAGCGAGGCCATCGACGAGACGAGGACCACTTGGCCGCCGCCGCGGGCGACCATGGCCCCGAGGGCGGCGTGGGTCAACCGCACCAGCGCCACCACATTCACCTTGATGGTCTCCGACACCTCAGAGGCGTCCTGGGCGCAGAACAGCCCCTCGTAGCCCAGTCCGGCGTTGTTCACCAGCAAGTCAATCGGCGCGTCGGGGGCCGCCACCCGCTTCTCGACTGCGGCCAACCCGGCCGGATCGGTCAAGTCGGCGTCCAGCACCTC
>JAPYOC010000117.1 GCA_028278955.1 Candidatus Poriferisocius aerobius | reverse complement strand
GTGACAGCTTGTCCCCGGATAATGACAGCAGCGTAACTACGCTGCTGTCATTATCCGGGGACAAGCTGTCACTGGTCGTCTTTAGAGTGTGCCTCGACATTCCCCCGACAACTCGCAACTGCGATACCCACGACCTGAAGGAGGAGATGTGGAGCGAGACAAGGCACTAGAGATGGCCCTCGGCCAGATTGAGAAGCAATTCGGCCAGGGCGCCGTCATGAAGATGGGCGAGAAGGGCACCATGGCCATCGAGACCATCCCCACCGGGGCGCTGGCCCTCGATCTGGCGCTGGGGGTTGGAGGGCTCCCCCGGGGCCGGGTGGTGGAGATCTACGGCCCGGAGTCCTCGGGCAAGACCACCTTGGCGCTGCACGCAGTGGCCGAGGCCCAGCGCAACGGGGGGATATGCGCGTTCGTCGATGCCGAGCACGCCCTCGACCCGGTTTATGCCAAGGCCATCGGCGTGGATGTGGACGAGCTGTTGATCTCACAGCCCGACACCGGTGAGCAGGCCTTGGAGATTGCCGACATGCTGATCCGCTCGAGCGCGCTCGACGTGATCGTCATCGACTCGGTGGCGGCCCTCACCCCCCGGGCCGAGATCGAGGGGGACATGGGCGACACCCATGTGGGCTTGCAGGCCCGCCTCATGTCGCAGGCGCTGCGCAAGCTCACCGCCAACCTGAACAAGTCCAAGACGGTGTGCATCTTCATAAACCAGCTTCGGGAGAAGATCGGCGTGATGTTCGGGTCTCCGGAGACCACGCCGGGCGGCCGGGCGCTCAAGTTCTACTCCTCGGTCCGCCTCGACATCCGCCGTATCGAGTCCCTCAAGCAGGGAGTCGACGTGGTCGGCAACCGCACCCGGGTGAAGGTGGTCAAGAACAAAGTGGCCCCGCCGTTCCGGCAGGCCGAGTTCGACATTATGTATTCCAAGGGCATCAGCCGAGAGGGCTCGCTGCTAGACGTCGGGGTGGACCTCGAGATAATCGACAAGTCTGGGGCCTGGTTCACCTATGAGGGCGAGCATCTCGGCCAGGGCCGGGACAAAGCGAAAGCCTTCTTGGCCGAGCACCCCGAGGTGATGGTTGAGATCACCGAGCGGATTTGGAAAGCGGTGAGGCCCCCTGCGGAGGAAGACGCGGTACCAGCCGAGGACGCAGCTGCGCCAGCGGGTTAGCAGGCGGCTGGGAGGTGCCTGCCAGCCAGCAGATAGCCTGGCGGAGTGAGCCGCAGCTATTTCATCCGCACCTACGGGTGCCAGATGAACGAGCACGACACCGGGCGAATCGCCCGGCTGCTAGAGGCCGACGGGATGACGTCGGCCGATGCCATGGAATCGGCCGACGTCATCGTGCTCAACACCTGCTGCATCCGGGAGAACGCCGACAACAAGCTCTACGGTCAGCTCGGCCACCTCAAACGGCTCAAACAGGCCCGTCCCGACGTGCAGATCGCCGTGGCTGGCTGCCTCGCCCAAAAAGACCGGGAGATGATCCAGGAGCGGGCCGACCATGTAGACGTGGTGTTCGGCACCCACAATGTGCATCGGGCCGCAGAGCTGATCGGGGCTGCGGCCGACGGGCCTGTCATTGAGATCTTGGAAGCGGCGGTCGAAGACGACCGCGACAGCTTCCCCTCGGCGCTGCCAGTGCGCCGGGATGCCCCCTACGCGGCGTGGATGACCATCCAAGCGGGCTGCGACAACTCGTGCGCTTTCTGCATTGTGCCCGCGGTGCGGGGTGCTGAAGTCAGCCGCCCCATGGAGCTGCTGGTGGCCGAAGCCGCCGAACTGGCCGCCGGCGGAGTCACCGAGATCACCCTTTTGGGCCAGAACGTCAACTCCTACGGCCGCGACCTTCAGCGCAACCGCCGCCGAGCGGGCCAGCCGGTGCCGCTGCGCCCGCTGTTCGCCGACCTGCTCCGGTCGATTGGAGGCGTGGACGGCATTGAGCGGATCCGGTTCACCAGCCCCCATCCCAAAGATCTGCGGTCTGAGACCATCGATTCCATGGCCGAAGTGCCCGCGGTGTGCGAGCACCTCCACTTGCCCCTGCAATCGGGCAGCAGCCGGGTGCTGGCCGCCATGCACCGGGGCTATACCGCTGAGCGGTATTTGGAGCGGCTCCGGGCGGCTCGGGCCGCGGTGGACGACCTGGCGGTGTCCACCGATATCATCGTGGGCTTTCCCGGCGAGACCGAGGACGATTTCCGCCAGACCCTTCTGGTCGCCGCGGAGGCGGAGTTCGACTCGGCGTTCACCTTCGTGTACTCGCCCCGACCGGGCACCGAGGCCGCCGCTATGGCCGATGAGTTCTGCGATCCCGATGAGGTGCGGGAGCGCTTCGAGCGGCTTCGGGAAGTCGTGGAGCGCTCCAGCCGCAGAGGCAACCAGGCTCGGGTCGGAGGCTGCGAGGAAGTGGTGGTGGAGGGCCCGTCCAAGAGGGATCCGGGGCTGCTCACCGGGCGCACCCGTCAGAACCGCCTGGTCCACTTCCCCGCAGCGCAGGCGTTGAAGCCGGGAACCTTCGCCGCGGTAGAGGTGGTTGCAGCCGGCGCCCACCACTTGCGGGGCGAGTTGGCCGAGGTCACCGCACCGCCCCGGTGGCGCACCCGGATTCCGGTGGCGGCGTTCTGAGCCGCTCTCTGCTCCCCGATCTCAGCCGCGGCGAGCCGAGCACGCTGGCCATCGTCGGGGTCACCGCCAGCGGAAAGTCGGCCGTTGCCCTGGCCGTCGCCCGGCGGCTGGGAAACGCCGAGATCGTCTCGGCAGACTCCATGCAGGTTTACCGGGAAATGGACATCGGCACCGACAAGCCGCCCGCGTCGGTGCGAGCCGAGGTGCCCCATCACCTGATCGATGTGGCCGACCCCTCTGAGGACTACTCCCTGACCATGTTCCAAGCCGCCGCCCGCGGCGCCCGGGCCGACATCGCGGCGCGAGGCCGACACTCGGTGCTGGCGGGCGGCACCGGGCTCTACCACCGGGCGGTGATCGACGACCTGGACATACCCGCCCGCTTCCCGGATGCGGCGGCGGCGCTGGAGCAAGAGCCCGACACCTCGGCGCTGCACCTTCGTCTGGCGGAGCTCGACCCGGTAGCCGCATCCCGCATAGAGCCTGCCAACCGTCGCCGGATATTGCGGGCCCTGGAGGTGACGGTGGGCAGTGGCCGCCCGTTCTCCTCCTACGGTCCGGGCCTGGGCGAATACCCGCCCGGCGACATCTTCCAGGTCGGCCTGTGGCTGGCCCGAGCCGAGGTCGACCACCGCATCGAACAGCGCTACCACCGGCAGATGGCCGACGGGTTCCTGGCCGAGGTGGAGGCGCTGGCGGTTCGTCACCCCCCGCTGTCGCGCACTGCCTCGCAGGCTCTGGGCTATAAGGAGCTGTTGGCCTGCCTTGATGGCCGGATCTCTTTGGACGAGGCGGTGGCGCTGGCCGTCTCCCGCACCCGGCGGTTCGCCCGCCGCCAAGAGCGGTGGTTTCGACGCGACCCCCGAATCGTCTGGCTGGACGCCGGCGCCGGTGCCGAGCCGCTGGCCGACGAGGTGCTGTCTCGCTTGCTGCAATTTCGCCTTGGACACTGAGGTCGAAATGCGGCGCGGCCATGAGAGCAGAACTTGCCAGACTGAAACGATGCGATTGACCAAGCACCACGGCTTGGGGAATGACTTTCTCATCGCGTTGGCCGACGCACTGCCCGACAATGCCTCGGCGCTGGCCCAGGGGGTGTGCCACCGCACGCGGGGGGTGGGCGCCGATGGCCTGATCTTCGCCTTGCCGGGCGATGCCGACGCAGGCACCGACGCCACCATGGTGCTGTTCAACGCCGACGGGAGCCGGGCGGAGATGAGCGGCAACGGGATTCGCTGTCTGGCCCAGGCGCTGGTCCGACAGGGTGGTCGAGGCCTTGATGGGGCGATTCGTGTCGCCACCGACGCCGGGGTGCGCACCGTGACCGTTGAGGCGACCGATGAGCCCTCGGTGGTTCAGGCCCGGGTCGCCATGGGTCCGATCAGCGCCGGCCCCGAACTGGGGGATACCGATTTTCTCCGCTATCTCCGCCACCACGGCTTCGCCGATCAGTTCACCACCGCGTCCGTGGGCAACCCCCATCTGGTGATCGGGGTGCATGACGCCCGCCAGATCGATGCGGCCAAGATCGGGTCTGAGCTCTCCCGGCTCGCGGGGGGGATCAACGTGGAGTTCATCAGCAACACGACCGGCGGCATCGACTTGCGGGTGTGGGAGCGCGGGGTGGGGGTGACCGAGGCGTGTGGAACCGGCGCCTGCGCCGCCGCTCACGCCGCCCACCGCTGGGGGCTGGCGGGTCCGATTGTCCGAGTTTTTATGCCGGGGGGCGACGTGGCGGTCGAGTTGGGCGACCCTGTTTTCCTCGTCGGCCCGGCAGCGTGCATCGCGACGGTGGACTGTGGCTGAGAACCAGACCCACCGAGGGGGATTCGGGACCCACGGCGGTGAGTCGGACGCCTTCATCGAACGGGCGTTTCGGGAGAAGATCGTGTTGGTAGGCGTTGCGGTGGGCGGCGGCGACCCGGCCCGCACCGAGGCCGACTTAGACGAGTTGGCCCAGCTCATCGCCACCGCAGGGGCTGACGAGGTGGGACGCCTGGTCCAGCGCCGCGGCGCTCCCGACCCCTCCACCTACATCGGCCGGGGCAAGGCTGGCGAGATCCTGGCCGTGTGCGAGCAGGCCGACGCCGACACCGTGGTGTTCGACGACGAGCTGAGCCCGGCCCAGCAGTTCAACCTGGAGAAGATCCTCGGCCGCTCGGCCATCGACCGAACTGCGGTGATCCTCGACATCTTCGCCCAGAACGCCAGCAGCCAAGAGGGCCAGGCCCAAGTGGAGCTGGCCCAACTCCGCTACCGGCTGCCCCGACTGCGCCGGGGCCGGGCGTTCAGCCAGCAGGCGGGCGGGATCGGCACCCGGGGGCCGGGAGAGACCCAGCTAGAGGTGGATCGGCGGCGCTTGCAGCGACGCATCCACAAGCTGGAGGCCCAGCTCCAAGATATCGCCAAGAGCCGCGGGGTGCAGAGCCGGAGCCGCCGCCGCTCGGCCCAGAGCGCGGCGGCCATCGTCGGCTACACCAACGCGGGCAAGTCCCGGCTGCTCAACCGGCTCACCGATTCGGGCGTGCTGGTGCAGAACCGGCTGTTCGCCACCCTTGACGCCGCCACCCGCCGCCTCGAACTGCCCGGCGGGGAACGGGTGATGCTCACCGACACCGTCGGCTTCATCCAGAAGCTGCCCCACCAGCTGGTGGAGGCCTTCGGTTCCACCCTTGACGTGGTGGCGGAGGCCGACCTCCTGCTGCACGTGGTCGATGCCTCCGGCCCCGACCCCGAAGCCCACATCGCGGCCGTCCGCCGAGTGCTGCGGGAGATCGGCGCCGGGGCAGTGCCAGAAGTGCTGGTGTACAACAAGTGCGACCTGCTGGCCGGTCGCGACCTCCCCTTGGGCGCCGATAGGGACGCCATCGCGGTCTCAGCCGCCACCGGCGAGGGGATCGACAAGCTCCTGGCCGCGATGGCCGACGAGCTGCGCTCCGGTGGGATCGTTGTCGAGCTGCGCGTGCCCTATGCCCGGGGAGAGGTGCTGGCCGCCGTGCAGCGCGCCGGCCATGTGCTGGCCACCGACCCCGATGAAGAGGGCTATCGGGTGCAGGCCCGCCTGGATGAGGCGTCGGCCTCTCGGCTGTCCGAGTGGGTGGTTGGATGACCCTGCCGCGAGTGCTTGCGAGCCAAGCGGAACCCGAAGTGTTCGAATGGGCGGCAGGGTAGTGGACGGGTTCGTTCCCCCGCCCTATCCCCACGATCGCCTCGACGAGCTGCGGGGGGTGGCCGACAGCTTCGACGGCGGCGTCGTGGACCTCTCGGTGGGGGCGCCGTCCGACCCGCCTCCCCCCGAGGCGTCGGCCGCTCTATCGGCTTCGAACGCGGAGAGGGGCTATCCGGCCTCGATCGGCTCGCCCGGCTATCGGGAGGCGGCGATGGGCTGGCTGAGCCGGCGCTTCGGCGTCGAAGCCGACGACGCCGCGGTGGCGGCCTGCGTGGGTACCAAGGAATTCGTGGCCTCGCTGCCCCGCGGCCTGCACCTGCGGGATCCCGGCCGCGACACCGTGTTGTACCCGGCGGTCTCCTACCCCACCTACGCCATGGGGGCGGCCCTGGCCGGGTGTCGGGCGGTGGCCGTGCCGGTGGACCGCCGTTGGCGCCTCGACCTCGCGGCGGTCGACCCCGACGATGCCGCCCGCGCCCTGTGCCTATGGGTCAACACGCCGGGCAATCCGGCCGGCGGCCTCGAAGACCTGGCCGCCATCGCTCGCTGGGGCCGGGAGCGCCGCGTGCCGGTGTTCAGCGATGAGTGCTACATCGAGTTCACCTGGGGCGCCGACACCGGCGCCAGCATCCTGCACCACGGCGCTTCGGGGGTGGTGGCGGTCCACTCCCTGTCCAAGCGGTCCAATATGGCCGGGATCAGGGCCGGGTTCTTCGCCGGCGATCCCGAGCTGGTCGGCTATCTGGCGGAGGTTCGCAAACACGCCGGGATGATGGTTCCCGGCCCCGCGCAAGCCGCCGCGGTGGCTGCGTTCAACGACGACGCCCACGTGGATGCCCAGCGGGCCGTCTATCGGTCTCGGCTGCACCGCCTGCGGGAGATCCTCTCGGTCTACGATGCCGAGGTGTCGTTGCCCGGCGGCGGGCTGTACCTGTGGGCGGCGTCTCCCGACGGCGATGGCTGGGCGCTGGCCCGCCGGGTGGCTGTCGAAATCGGAGCGCTGGTCAGCCCCGGTGAGTTCTATGGATCGGCGGGGTCCGGCCACATCCGGGTGGCCGCAGTGGCCCCCGACTCCCGAATTGATCTGCTTGAACAGCGTATGGCCGCCCGGCGCGGCGATACCGTGGGCGAATGAGCGCAGCCATCAGCGATCTGCAAGCCCGGATCGAGGAGCTGTGGGCCGACCGGGGGCCCATTGCCGAGGGCGACCCCGAGGCCCGGGCGGCCGTGGAACAGGCCATCGGCTTGCTCGATACCGGCGAGGCCCGGGTGGCCGAGGTGGACGGCGACGGGGTGGTGGTGAACCAATGGCTCAAGCAGGCCATCTTGCTTTTGTTCTCCATGGCCGAGATGGAGACCACCGAGTTGGGGCCGTTCGAGTACGCCGACAAGATCCCCCTCAAGAGCCGCTATCAGGCAGCCGGGGTGCGGGTGGTGCCGGGGGCGTCGGCCCGCTGGGGCTCGTTCTTGGACCGAGGCGTGATCATGATGCCCAGCTATGTGAACATCGGCGCCCGGGTGGGGGCCAACACCATGGTCGATACCTGGGCCACTGTCGGCTCCTGCGCCCAGATCGGGGCCAACGTCCACCTCTCGGGCGGAGTGGGCATCGGCGGGGTGCTGGAGCCCCCTCAGGCCGCGCCGGTCATCGTCGGCGACGACTGCCTGATCGGGAGCCGCTGCATTGTGGCCGACGGCGCCCGGGTGGGCGACGGCGTGGTGCTCGGCGCAGGCTGCGTGCTCACCGGCTCGATCCCCGTCATCGACGCGGTCTCCGGCGAGGAGCTCGGACGCGGCGTGGTGCCCGACTGGACGGTCGCCGTGTCGGCCACTCGCTCCCGCACCTTCGACGGGGGGACGTTCGGCATGCCCTGTGTGCTCGTGATCCGTCGTCTAGCGCCCGGCGACCGCCACGACAAGGCCGCGCTGAACGACGTGCTCCGAGAGCACGGCGCGACGACCTGAGGAGGTGCGCTTGGGAGTTGTCCTGCATCTAGGAGGGCGGGTGTCCATCCCGCAGGGAGGCCGCCGCCGGCCGCGTGGTTATCCACAGGTAGACTTTTGCCGGAGCGAGCCGTGACTGCTGATCTTTTGGCCAAGACGGCAGAGCTGATCGATGTGGCGTCGGTGTCCTATCAGGAGCAGCCCATCGTCGACCTCATCGAAGTCCGGCTGCGGTCGGTGCCCGGACTGGCCGTCGAACGGGTGGGAGACAATTTGGTGGCCCGGACCGAGCTGGGCCGGCCCCTGCGGGTGCTCATCGGCGGCCACACCGACACCGTGCCCCCCAACGGCAATGCGACCGCCCGAATAGAGGGCGACGTGGTGTGGGGTCTCGGAGCAGCCGACATGAAGTCGGCGCTGGCCGTCATGCTGGAGCTGGCCGCCGCGGTGGACGAACCGGCAGTCGATGTCACCTGGCTCTTCTACGCCCGAGAGGAAGTCCGAATGGCCGACAACGGGCTGCGAGAGCTGTTCGAGGTCCGACCCGACCTGCTGGCCGCCGACGTTGCCCTGCTGGGGGAGCCTTCCGGGGGAGTGGTGGAGGCCGGCTGCCAGGGAGTGCTGCGGGCGGTGGTGACGCTGGCCGGGTCGCGCGCCCACACCGCGCGGCCCTGGATGGGGGTCAACGCCATTCACCGCTTGGGAGAGCTGCTGTCGCTGGTGGATGCCTACGAGCCCCGCACTCCGGTGATCGACGGATGTCAGTATCGGGAGTCGCTTCAGGCGGTAGCCGTCGAAGGCGGCGTGGCGGGCAACGTGGTGCCCGACCGCGCCGAGGTAACGCTGGGCTACCGCTTCGCCCCCGACCGGGACGCGGCAACCGCCGAAGCAGCCCTTTCGGATATGCTCGCCCCTGCGCTGGGCGACGACGATCTCTTCTCGGTGGTCGAGCGGGCGCCGGCTGCTCCACCGGGTTTGGGCCATCCTGTGCTGCAACGGCTCATCGGCCGCCACAGCCTCGAGGTCCGGGCCAAGCTGGGATTGACCGATGTGGCCTTCTTCGCGCTGCGGGGCATCCCCGCGGCAAACTTCGGACCCGGCGACCCCACTCTGGCCCACACCGCCCAAGAGCGAGTGGACCGGTCCGCGCTGGAGGCCTACTACAGCATCCTCGAAGCTCTCCTGACCGGCACCTGAAAAACACTGCTGAAATTCGCGAAATCCCAGTTTGACGACGGTTTTCGCGCAAACTGTCACCGCGGTCGGGAAAATGGTCGCATGGCTTTACCCGTATACGACCACCCCCGAGCCCGCCCGGCGTTGGCCTTG
>JAPYOC010000116.1 GCA_028278955.1 Candidatus Poriferisocius aerobius | reverse complement strand
CTGATCGTCGTCGAGGCGATACACCGTGCGGGCGCGGCGTAGCGCCGTCTCGGTCTTGCCGACCGCGCGCGGACCCTCGAGCGAGATGGCGGGCAGGCCAACCACCAGAAATGCAAGACTTCGTATCTCGACAACCTGGGCACGCGGACCGCCAGATCGGCGGAAATCGGTGCTACCGTTTTATTTCTAGGGGATAACTATGCGAGACAACAGTGGAGAGTTGTTCTCGGCGCTGGGTTCTCGAGGGCCCAGGCACCGCTTATCGCACTTATCAGGCTTTTGTGCGGTGCCGATGGCGCAAACTCGCCGCCCGTGTAAGGTCACGCCGTGATTTTGCCCGGACCTGCTAACGAGATGCCGAGTTGGGCTTCGCCGCTGTCTCCGATGAGATCTGTGGAGATGAGAGTCGCGATTGTCGATCTGTTCAACAATGCCAGTGCCCGCATCGCGGAGGTCGTCAATGGAGAACAGCCCGGCGAGGTGCTGGTCGTGCTCGTCTCGCGCCGGCTGTCTTGCGTCTACACGATGCTCCTCGACGCGGGGATGCCCCGCCTGGACGAGGGCGGGCAGTGCGAGGTCGTGTTCGACAGGGCGCTGGACGGGAACCTTGGTTGGCGGGGTAGCCATGCCCTTGTGCTGGATGACATGCTCATTTTCGGACAGACGATGGCCGACCGCTGCAAGGAGCTTAGAGAAACGTTTTCAGGAAACAGCGGGACCCTAGTGCAGGTGGAGCCGATGGTCGCCGCGATTTACGAAGGAGCACGCGGCGACCATACGGAGATGCTGTGGCCAAGCGGGATGCCCGAGGGCGTGCCCCGCTACAACAGCGAGCAGAATGCCCAGTTCTCCGAAGACCTCTCCTACTGCCTGTACAGATCCACCACGCCTTACTTCACTGACTTTCCCATAATCGGGACAGGGCCTTTGAGGAATGGAGGTAGCCTCCAGTTGAAGGCGACCCCGAAAGAGATGAAGAGGATCTCGACGACAAGCGACGAATGGCTCGCCGCCGATGTGACCCTCAAGCCACCCATCGGGGCGGAGGGGCAGGTGGCTCTTTCCTTCTTCCCCACCAACGAGACCGCCAAAAAGATCCGGAGCAAAATGAGCCCGGCCGCGGCCGCCCTCGCCGAGTTGATGAAGGTCAGGGTGTTCGCAGGAGCGCCCGACGGCGAGGGCAACCACATCCTACGCATTGTCCCCATCGGCGTTCCCGGCCCCGCCAGCCCCGCCGCCCTAGACCATGCAATCGAGCAGATCGCCGGAGACGTTCCCGACTGGGGGATACGCGACTGGAACGACTGGAAGCCCCAAGGCAGGCACAGACTGGTCCAGATGTACATATCCACAGCTGTAGCCGGAGAGTTCTGGAAGCGGGTGGAGTCCATAAAGGGGATCGGCCGCTCTCTCCGCAGCGATCTGCTAGACGAGGACCACATCAGCGGCTACTTCGAGCAGAACCGCGTCGAGGGATTCCGCAGGACCTTCGACAGCATCCTCGAGCGATACAGCAGTGCAGACCCCGAGGCATCCGAACCTCTTGAGATGCCTGCTTTCGCGGCGCGGCCCACGTCCGCCCCCTACGAGCTGAATAGCCTCCGACTAGAGGTTGCGGAGAAGCGGTGGAAGAACACGCACCGCAGCTACAAGCTCGGTACCCCTCCGAGCCGGCCGGCGAACAAGAAGAAGGCCGTCGCCGTGGAGCCGATGTGGGCACACGACCTGCTGAACCTATGGGCGGTGATCGTCGACGAGCACCAGCGCCCCGCACAAGAGCAGATAGCCAACGACCCAGAAGCGGCAAAAGGCGAGACCGCCAGGTGGTACGAGCGGGTCCGGTGCGGGTTCCTCCCAAGCGAGTTGACCGAGGCAGTCCTAGGCTTCAAAGAAGCAGAAGACACATGGGATAAGGGGCTGGTGTCCCTAGCGCTCGACATAGGCAACGACCTCGGCATCGCAGTGCCATCAACCCATAACCAAGCCGACCACCCCTTCGGCGGCCAGCTTGTCTACCGCCAGTACCGGGCTGGGGAAAACGCCCCCGCAGCCAAAAGCAGGCTCCAGGACCTGGCAAGAGACAACCCAAAAGAGACCTATCAGAATACCGACCCGTTCCTGAGGTGCCTGCTGGGAATCTCAGCCGGCACTCCTTGGGAAGACCTCACCGACGACCAGAAGGCAAAAGTTTCCAACCTTGCCCATGCGAGCATCGAAGTCGAGGACAAAACGACCGAGAAGGGCTCCCTCATAGCAGCGAGGCTCGCGACCATCGTGAATGTCGATGAAGAAAACGGGAAAATCGAAGTGCATGCAGAAGGGCCGGCGCTCGACGACTTAGACTGCTGGGTGGAGATGCCCATCGAAGAGTTCAATGGGGAGATCGCCGACAGGCTACAGCCCGGTCTCCAGTTCTACTGGTACTCGATAGAGCCGGGCGAAGGTGATGAACGGGCCGAGGAATTTCATCGCTTCGAGTTCCTGGCTGACACTGGGACGCGCTAGACGCACAAAGCTCCAACCCTCAATGAGCAACCACTTCCTACCTATAGCCGAGAAGATCTGCACCTCGGAAGAGGGAGAAAACCCACCGCCCGCGCCCAGCCACCCGGCCGACGACGAGGTAGAGATAATCGTCATGGGCCCCGGGACGGGCGAGAGCATCCTCGTCCACGTCGGAGACGGGAACTGGGTCATCATCGACTGCTTCAATATACAGATAGGCGAGAAGAAAGCCAGGCGGCCGCGCCCAGCCCCGACCCAATACCTCCGTGAAATCGGCGTGGACTGCAAGGAGTCCGTGAAGGGCATAGTCCTCACCCACCCGCACCGAGACCACGCCGCTGGCCTTAGCAAAATGTTCGACGAGTGCATGTCGCCATCAGGGGAGTACCCGCCGCTGTACGTACCGGGGGTCCTCTCCGAGTCCCAATGGAAGGAATACTTCGACTCGGAGACCAAAGACCCCAGGACCCTCACCTACCACCTAGAACATGCCTTCAACCGGGCCAGCGAAAATAACAAGCTCGTGCCAGTAATCCGCTCGAGCAGGCTGTTGGGCGACCTGGACTGCCTCCAGGTCATCTCGCCGACATCCAAAGCAGTCATCAAACGAGGGCAGGCCGACTTCAGGCCCTCAGATGCCAACCCGAACTTCTCGTCCATAGTGCTGTGGCTTGAGAAGGGCGGAGCGCAGGCTCTGTTCGGAGCCGACATGGAGAACCACCCAGAATTCGGATGGGAGCAGATACTCAAGGAGACCGACATCAGCGCAAACGGCCAGAGCACCTTCGTGAAGATCCCGCATCACGGCTCTGACGGCTCGCACCATGAGCCGATCTACGACCTCTTCAAAGAAGGAAAAGGCTACATCGCCGCCATCACCAGGAACAACAACCCGAGAGGCGGGCACCGACAGGCCCTCCCTGACGAAGAAACATCCGAGTACCACGCCAGCAAAAGCTTGAGCACCTACAAAGTCGGTGCTCAAGCCTCAACGGACGTCGCCAAAGCCAAAAGCACCGTGCGTACTGGCTGGATATCGGCCCGCAAAAAGATCGACAAAACAGAGTGGGAAGTCCAGATCTACGGGACCGCCGTCACCCTGACCCGTTCCGCCGCTTGTGGCGGTGGGGCGGGCCGGTTCTGATCCATGGGGCACTCTTGGGAACAGCGGAAACCCCAGATTTGCACCCCCCGTACGGGATTCGAAGGCTCCATATAGGGCTCTACGCGTTTGGGCGGGGATGTCGGGTTCTGGTTTTTGTGGCGGGTTGGGTTTGGCCTGGTTGTCGTCCGGCTGCGAACAGGGTTCTGAGCCGGTAGTTGGCCAGGCTTCGGAAGCCTCTGCCGGTGCGTTTGATGTCTTTGGTTTTGGCGTTGGCTGCTTCGGTTCTGCCGTTGTGGGCGCCGGTTGAGGTGCTGGTGTTGATCTCTATTCTCCATTTGCGGAGGGTGCGGGCGGGTTTGTGCAGCTCGGGGGCTGCTTCTGGCGCTGCGCAGTATTCGATGGCGTCGTCGAGCAGGTCTGAGGCCTGGTCG
>JAPYOC010000115.1 GCA_028278955.1 Candidatus Poriferisocius aerobius | reverse complement strand
GGGGGTGCTCGAATACGCCGGCACTGCCTTGGGCACCGGTACCGGGCCCGCCGACCTCCTCAACCGGGCGGTCGATGCGCTGGCCCCCGGCGGGGTGGTGGTGCTGGCCATCGAGAACCGCCTGGGGCTCAAGTACCTGCTGGGCTTTCCCGAAGACCACCTGGGCCTGCCCTGGGTGGGCTGGGAGGGCTACCGGCCCGGGGAGCCGACCACCTGGTCGCGGCGGGAAGTGGCCCGGATGCTGGCCGACGCGGGGCTGGCCGCCCAGAAGTGGCTGTACCCGTTTCCCGACTACAAGCTGCCCACGGCGGTGCTGGCCGAGGACATCTACAGCCGGCCAGAGGGCGTCGACATGGTCGATCAGATTGTGGGCCACCCCACGAGCAGCGAGTACGCCCGACCCGTCTTGGTGGTTGACGACCGGGTTGCTCACCGAGCGCTGCTGACCGCCGGTTTGGGACCCGATGTGGCCAACTCTTTTCTGGTTGTGGCCGGTCGGAACCCTCAAGCGGTGCGAGAGCGGGTGGATCCCCGGTCGCTGGCGTGGCGGGCGGCGCCTGATCGTCGCCGGCGCTGGCGGCAGCAGGCAGTGGTGGTCAACTCGGAGCACGGCCCGGTGGTGAGGCGCCGCCTGGCCGACGGGGGCAGGCCCGCTGATTTTGAAGACTGGCTCGGACAGGCCGAGGTGGCCGAGGAGGCCTATTTCACCGGCCGCAACCTCGAGCAGTGCCTGCTGGACTGCGCCCGCAACCGCGATTCCGAAGGGGTCGCTGAGCTGCTGCGCCGGTGGCGGGCCGAGTTGGCGGTCCATGAGAGGCCCGCAGGATCAGTGCCTGCCCCCCACCCCTATCTGCCCGCGGACACCAGGCGGGCTCTGCCCCCCGACTGGCTGGATGCCGGGCCCGACAATTTTGTGGTGACCGATGACGGCCTCACGTTCGTGGACCGGGAGTGGATGGCCGATGGCGGGGTGGATGTTCGGCTGGCCGTGGTCAGGGGGCTCTGGAAAACGGTCTCGGCCCTGTTGGGCGCCCGCTGCCTGCTGCCCTGGCCGCCCACCTGGAGCAACGACCGTCTCGTGGTCCATCTCGGGGGGTTGGTCGGCGAGGACATCGACGACGAGCTGCTGAGGCAGTGGAGGCAGGCCGAAGACGAGCTGGTGCGCCGGGTTTACCGCCGGCCCGCGGTGAGGCTGGCCGAGCTGCACGATGCCGGCGGACGCTCCCGGATGGACCGGTTGGCGTCGCCTCTGGCCCCCTACCGGCACCTGGAGCACCTGGTCCACCGCCAGCAGGAGCTGATCGCCCGGCTGGGCGAACAGCATGAGTTGGAACAGCAGGAGGCGGCGGCGAGCCTGGAGGAGGCCCGAGCCCGCCTCGCCCACGCCGAGGCTCGCTCGGCTGAGCTTCAGGCCGAGGTCAGCTTGGCCCGAGCCCGCTTGGCCCGAGTGGCCTGGCGAGAGCGGATCCACGACAAAGCCGCGGCGCTGTTTCGAGGCGTCCGCCACCGCTGAAGCTGCCCGCCGGCTCAGGCTGGGGCTTCGACCAAGTCCTTGAGGGCGATCCACATCTGCTGGCGCGTGACCGAGATGTCGAACCGCCGGGCCGCCTTGACGCCCCGGTCTGAAAGGGCGTGGCGCAGCGGCTGGTGGCCCAAGACCCGGTGCAGGGCCAGGGCCAGGGTCGCCGGCCGCTTGTCTTCGAGCACGATGCCCGCCCCGTTGACCGTTTCGGCCACTGCGGCCGCGTCGTAGGCCACGACGGGCAGGCCGTTGGCCATGGCCTCCACCAGCGGGACGCCGAACCCCTCGTGCTCCGAAGCGCAGGCGAGCACGTCAGCCATCTGGTACCACTGGAGCAGCTCTTTGTCGGAGACCTTGCCGGCGAACACCACTCGCCCGTACACCTCGAGGCGCCGGGCGAGGCCCTTGAGGGAGAGCAGGTAGTGGGGCGGGGAGGCGTCGCCAACCAGCACCAGGCGTGATCGGGGACGAAAGCGCGACAGCACCGCGAAGGCCGCGATGAGATCGTGCTGACACTTGTTGGGGGCCAGCCGCCCCACGAACAGCACGGTGCCGCCGTCGGAGGAGATCTCGGCGGCTCGCCGCGGGCCAGCCCGGCCCATGCGACCGTCCATCTGCCAGAGCACTGGGGAGACCACCACGTCGTCGATGCCCAGTTGCCTCAGCTCGTGGGCATTGAACTCGGAGTCGGCGATCCCCCGGCGGGTGAGCGGTGCCAGCGAGACGAGCTGCTGGCGCCCCCGTTCAACGCTTCTGGCCAGCTCGGACTGCCAGGTCTGGAAGTAACTGGCCGGCGTGATGTTGTGGTAGTTCAGCACGATCGGCGATCGGTGGCGGATCACCGCTTGAGCGACTTCTGAGCCAATGGAGTGCTGAAGAAGCGTGACCCGGGCCCCGCCCCTCCATTTCTCGATCGGGACTGCGCTGCTGTCTGCCCGGGTTCTCCGCTCGACGACGATGCGGACGGCGAAGCCCTTCTCCTCGAGCATCTCTCGGATGAGCCGGGTGTGGTTGCTGGTGGCGTCCCCCAAGGCCATCTGGGGGATCAAAATATCGACTGCATTGACTGCGACGTCGGCAGCAACGCCGACTGCGGGGCTCATGGCGAACCTCATGGCGAACTCGGTGGCCCACTCGGGCCGGTGCCGGGGTGTGCCGGGCGGCAGCCCACGGCTATCTCGCTGATGCGGGCGTCGGCGCAGGGCTCGAGCCGGGCGTTGAAGCCGGCGCGCTCCAGCAGGTGCCGCCAAGTGGCCGGTGAGATGCCCAACCCGGCGCCCAGCTCCGACTCCACCCGGCCCCGGGCGGTCGGGGAGGCCACCGCCACGATGATCCGGCCGGCCTTGTTCAGCTTCAAGCCGGCCTGGTCGATTATGCCGATCAAGTCTTTCAGGGGGAGGTTCTCTACCGTGCCGGCGAGCACGATCGCTCCGAACTCCCCGTCTTGGGCGCCGGTCAGATGGGCGAGCACGTCGCCGGCTCGAATGTCGATCCCGCGCTGGAGGCCGACGAGCGCTCGCTGGGGATCTTGCTCTACGCCATAGGCGGCTACGCCCCGGTCGCCGATGGCCTTGACCAGGGCGCCCTGACCGGTTGACAGCACCAGGCACGGCCCCGCGGCCGCAAGCCCGGCCACATGGGCGACAACCTCGGCCGAGGGTTCGGGGGGATCGTCGAGGACGCCCCATTCGGCGGGAACCGGCTGGAGGTCGGGGAAGCCGGCGGCGGCCTCCAGCCGACTCAGGCGGGCTTCGAGGTTACGCAGATGCCGGATCAGCACTCCGGCGAACAGGTTGAACTGGTCGGTCAAGAACCGGACGTACCAGTAGGACAGCTTGCGGACCGCCCACTTGATGCTCCGCAAGCCCCGACGTGATCCGACGGGCACGTGAGGGTCGAGCGCGGCCAGGGCCGCGGCCTCGTCGAGCAGATGGCCGTTACCGCCGACGGCATTGAAAACGGCATCGAAAGAGCTTCTGGAGCCTTCTGAGCTTTCTGAGGGGGACAAGTCTGCCCAGGCTTGCTCGATTTCCAGTTCTAGCAGGGCGATTTCGCGGTCTTGGCGACGCTGCTTGTCAGCCTCGGCCTCGATCTCCGCGCTGACCGCGGCGGTATCGATGGAGGCGTCGATGGAGGCATCGTCCGAGTCCAAGTCAGCTTGATCTATCCCAGCCTTGTCTATCTCAGCTTTGTCCATCTCAGCGCGAGCTCCGAACCAGCCTCCGGGCGAGCCGGATGATGGCCGGTCGGGCGAGGGCCTCGTGCAGGCGAAGGTTCTCGGCCTCCAATTCGGCGATCTGGGCGTCTTTTTCGGCGACTCGGGCGTCTTTTTCGGCGATTCGTATGTCCCGTTCGGCGATTCGTGTGTCTCGCTCGACAACCCGGTCCTTCCACTCTTCGATGCGGGTTTCCCGCTCGGCAACCCGTTCTTCCAACTCGGCGATCCGGTCGTCTTGATTGGCGACGCGGCCGGTGAGGTGCTGATTGCGGGCCTCGGTCCCCACCGCTTGGTCGCGCAGGCGGAGAATCTCATGGCGGAGGTGCTCGCGATCCCCCTCGTCGAGTAGATCGGCGACCATGGGTGCATGGT
>JAPYOC010000114.1 GCA_028278955.1 Candidatus Poriferisocius aerobius | reverse complement strand
GCGTCCGACAACGTGCCCGAGACCATCCGCAACAAGCAGCTCTACACCCTCGATTTGGGCGCGCTGGTGGCCGGGTCCCGCTACCGGGGCGATTTCGAGGAGCGCCTCAAGAAGGTCCTCAAGGAGATCAAGACCCGGGGCGACATCATCTTGTTCATCGACGAGCTGCACACTCTGGTAGGAGCGGGAGCAGCCGAGGGCGCTATCGACGCCGCTTCCATCCTCAAGCCCATGCTGGCCCGAGGCGAGCTCCAGACCATCGGGGCCACCACCCTCGACGAGTACCGCAAGCACTTGGAGAAGGACTCTGCGCTCGAGCGCCGGTTCCAGCCGGTCAAGGTGGACGAGCCCACCATCGCCCACACCATCGAGATCCTCAAGGGGCTGAGAGACCGCTATGAGGCCCACCACCGGGTCACCATCACCGACCAGGCCCTGGTGGCGTCGGCCAACCTGGCCGACCGCTACATCTCCGACCGCCATCTGCCCGACAAGGCCATCGACCTCATCGACGAAGCCGGCTCCCGACTGCGCATCATGCGGATGGACACCCCGACCGACTACCAGGACTTCGAGAGCCAGCTCTCTGAGGTCGTGGCCCAGAAGAAGAGCGCAGTGGAACAGCAGGACTTCGAGGCGGCCGGAAGGCTGCGAGATCAGGAGAAGGAGCTGCTGGCCGGCAAGGAGCAGATGGAGGCCGACATCCGGGCCAAGGGGGTGGACCTGTTTGACGAGGTGGACGAGGAGGCCGTCGCCGAGGTGCTTTCCATCTGGACCGGCATTCCCGTCTACAAGCTCACCGAGGAGGAGACGGCCAAGCTCCTGCGCATGGAGGACGAGCTGCACAAGCGGGTCGTGGGCCAGGAGGACTCCATCAAGGCGGTGTCGCAGGCCATCCGCCGCACCCGGGCCGGTCTCAAAGACCCCAAGCGGCCCAGCGGGTCGTTCATCTTCTTGGGCCCGTCGGGGGTGGGCAAGACCGAGCTGGCCAAGACGCTGGCCGAGTTCTTGTTCGGCGACGAGCAGGCGCTCATCGCCCTGGACATGTCCGAGTACATGGAGAAGCACACGGTCAGCCGGCTGGTGGGCTCGCCTCCTGGCTACGTCGGCTACGAGGAGGGGGGGCAGCTCACCGAGGCGGTGCGCCGCAAGCCGTTCTCGGTGGTGCTGTTCGACGAGATCGAAAAGGCCCACCCCGACGTGTTCAACACCCTCCTGCAAATCTTGGAGGAGGGCCGCCTGACCGACAGCCAGGGCCGGTCGGTGGACTTCCGCAACACTGTCTTGATCATGACCTCCAATTTGGGCACCCAGAACCTGCTCTTTTGGCGGCAAGGGGCTACGACCCCACGCTGGGTGCTCGTCCACTGCGGCGGGCCCTCCAGCGGCTGGTGGAGGACCCGCTGTCGGAGCGGCTTCTATGGAAGGAGTTCCGAGCCGGCGAGATGATTGTGGTGGACGCAGAGGATGATCCCGACGAGCCCGGCTCGGAGCGGATTTGCTTCCGGGCCGTTGAGGGATTCGAGCCGCCCCCGGTGGAAGAACTGGCTGGCGCCTAGCCGGACGGCATGCCCGTGGGGGTTCGGAGGGGGGCCGCGAGGCGACGGGTCGGCATCTCGACGATAGCCAAGAGGGGAGCGCTTGCCCTGGGGCTGCTGCTGGGGCTGACTGCCTGTCAGGTCGAGATCGAGGTGGACGTCGGCTTCAACGAGGATGGTTCCGGGGTGGTCACGGTGGGCGTGGCGCTGGACGAGCAGGCAATGGCGCTGAACCCCGACATCGCATCGCTGCTGCTGACTGAGGACATCGAAGACCCGGCGTCGGGCTGGACGTATAACGAGCCCCGTATCGACGAGTTGGGCCGCACCAGTTTCTCCGCGTCCAAGCCCTTCAGCTCCCCTGAGCAGCTTGAGCTGGTGCTGGCCGAGATCTTCATCTCAGACGACGTGTTCCGAGACTTCGCCTTCGAGCGCGACACCTCATTCGCCAAGATCGACTACCGGGTGACCGGCGTGGTCGACCTGTCGGACGGCCTCGACCTGTTCGCCGACCCCGAGCTCACCGAGCGCTTGGGCGGCGAGCCTTTCGGCGAGCCGACTCCCGACTTGGAGGCTGCCCTGGAGGGGGTCGCCATGCGGGTGGTGCTGGATCTGCCGGTCGGCCCCGAGCGGGAGGAAGTATTGGCGTTCGGGGGCGATCAGGCGACACGCCTTGAGATGACCGCCCAGGACCAGAGCAGCACCGCGGTGATTTTCCGATGGGTGGCCTGGCTCGCGTTCGCGCTGGTGGGCCTCTCGGTGCTGATCGCGGTGGCCGGCTTCCTGCTGGAGCGTCGGGCCCGCGACCGCAGCCTCGACCCGACCGCGACCCAACAGCGCCCTGTCCGGACGACCGTTCCCGCCGCAGGCCAGCCACCGCACCGGCGATTGCGACAGGTGGTGCTGAACCCGCTCGGCGTGCTGCTCGAGCCGGCTGACGAGCCGGCTCGCCTTCTGGCCTCTTTCGCCGCCGAGCGGGGGGGCGAGTCGGATGACGAGGCGGTGGAGCAGCTCCACCGCCAGGCAGCGCTGGGCCGGATCACCCCCGCAGAGCTCTGGTCAGGGCTCGGTTTGGACGACGATCCCGCCGACCTCGCCGAGCAGTTCTTGAGCCAGTACACCGTGCGATCAGGGGCTCGAGATTTTGTGGCCGAGATGGCCCGCCGCGAGCTGCCGGTGGTCTGCCTCACCAACGACATCTCCTCGTGGTCATCGGCCCTGCGGGAAAGGCTTGAGATCGAGGGAGTGGAAACCTGGATTGTCAGCAGCGATGTGGGGGTGTGCATGCCCGCGCCCGGCATCTACGAGGCGTTGCGCCGCACCACGTCGGTGCCCTACGAGAACTCGCTGCTGGTGGATGTGGCGGTCGAGCATCTCGACGCCGCCCAGGTCTTGGGCATGTCCACTGCGCTGCTGGCTGAGGCCCGCCCCGCCGAGGGCGACGCGCCCGCCCACGCCGTGGTGACCAGCTTCTCCGAATTCTTCCGCCGCCGGCCCCGCTCCTAAGGCTTGTAGCCAGACGGCTTGCGGGGCGAGAGAGGTCAGCTCAGCATTTCGGCGGCCTGCATCGCGAAGTAGGTCAAGATCACGTCGGCGCCGGCCCGGCGGATGCCGCAGAGGGTCTCGGCCACGATGGATTGCTCATCCAGCCATCCTGATGCCGCGGCGGCCTTGACCATGAGGTACTCCCCGCTCACCTGGTAGGCGGCTACCGGCACCGCCGACGCATCGGCCAAGCGCCTCACCACATCCAGGTACGGCCCGGCCGGCTTGACCATCACCAGGTCGGCGCCCTCTTCGACGTCTAGCTCCAGTTCTCGCAGGGCCTCGCGGCTGTTGGCCGGATCCATCTGGTAGGTCTTCTTGTCGCCTGAGCGGGGGGCGGAGTCGAGCGCTCCCCGGAAAGGGCCGAAGAACGCCGAGGCGTACTTGGCGGTGTAGGCGCAGATCCCCACCCCGGTGTGGCCGTGGTGGTCGAGCGCCTCCCGGATGGCGCCCACTCGGCCGTCCATCATGTCGCTGGGGGCCACGAGGTCGGCGCCGGCGCCGGCGTGGGTCAGGGCCTGGCGGCACAGCACCTCCACGGTCTCGTCGTTCAAGACGGTGCCATCGGGCGCCACTATGCCGTCGTGGCCGTCGCTGTTGTAGGGGTCGAGGGCCACGTCGGTCATGACCACCGTGTCGGGGTGGGCGGCCTTGATGGCCCCGATGGTCTGGGGGATGAGTCCGTCGGGATTCCAGGCCTCGTCTCCGGTCGGGGTCTTCAACTCCTCGGGAGCGGCCTCGAACAGCACCAGGGCTCGAACCCCTCGGTCCACCGCCCGTCCTACCTCGCCCACCAGCCCCTCCACGCTCCAGCGGTTCACGCCGGGCATCGAGTCGATGGCCTCGTCGGGACCCCGGTGTACGAACAGGGGCAGCACGAGATGGGCGGGGCTGAGCTCGGTCTCGCGCACCATGGCGCGCATGGCCGGGGTGCGCCGGTTGCGCCTCGGCCGGGCGGTGAGCCCCAGATGGGGATGGGCCATGCCCCCCATCCTCCCACCTCCGCCTTCGCTGCGCCGTGCCGATGGGCTAGACAAGGGCCATGCGCATTGAGCTGAGCACGGGAACGGCTGCGGAGCTCGCTGGAGCCGTCGGCGCCGACCGGGGGCTGGTGCTGATTCCCGACCTCATGGGGCTGCGGCCCCTGTTCGACGGCCACGCGGCCCGGGTGGCTGCCGAACAGGGATGGACGGTGTGCGCCCCCCAGGTGTTTCCCGGCCGAGAGCACCTGGCGGCCGAAGAGCGGATGGCCGCCGTCTGCGAGCTGGCCGACGACGAGGTGCTGGCCGATGTGCTGGCCGCGGCCGAGGCCACTGCATGCGAAACGGTGGTGATCACCGGGTTCTGCATGGGGGGCATGTACACCATCAAGGCCGCCGCCACCGGCCGGTTCCACCGGGCGGCCGCGTTCTACGGGATGATCCGGCTTCCTGAGCACTGGAGGGGCCCCGGACAAGGCGAGCCGCTGGAGCTGCTCGCCGAAGGCGATCCGTGTCCGCTTCTGGCCGTCATCGGCGCCGAAGATCCGTTCACCCCGCCCGACGACGTGGCCGCGCTGGAGGCGGCCGGGGCAGTGACCGTGGTCTACGCGGGCGCCGATCACGGATTCGTGCATGATCCCGTCCGCCCCGCCCACCGCCCGGACGACGCCGCCGACGCCTGGGCCCGGGTGGTCGAGTTTCTGAGCCGCTAGCGGCCATGGAGACCGGGCTCTCGATGTGGACGGTGGTAGTGGCCGCAGGCTCGGGCACCCGTTTCGGCACCGCCAAGCAATACGCGGCGCTCGCGGGCCACCGGGTGGTGGACCGCAGCGTTTCCACGGCCGCGCTGGTGAGCGACGGCGTGGTCGTCGTGGTGCCGCCGTTAGACGTTGGGGCCGAGTCGGCCCGGTGGGGAGCAGCCGAGGTGGTGGCCGGCGGGCCGAGCAGAGCAGCCTCGGTGCGCAATGGCTTGGCCGCCGTGCCCGGTGACGCGGCCATCATCTGCGTCCATGACGCGGCCCGGCCCCTGGCCGACCCCGACATCTACCGCAGGGTGGTACACGAGGTGAGATCGGGCGCCGCCGGTGCGGTGCCGGTGGTGCCGGTCACCGACACCATCCGCCGCGTGGATGGGGGAGTGGTGGACCGCAGCACCCTGCGAGCCGTGCAGACGCCGCAGGCGTTTCGAGCCGAGGTGCTACAGGCAGCCTACGCCGACGGCGCCGATGCCACCGACGACGCCGGCTTGGTGGAGGCCGCCGGCCATGCCGTGGTCGCCGTGGAGGGCCATCGGCGCAACATCAAGATCACCCACCCCGACGACCTCGCCGCCGCCGAGGTCTGGTTGGCGACATGACCAGCGCCATGCGGGTGGGCCACGGATTCGACACCCACCGGTTCAGCGACGATCCCCACCGGCCGCTGGTCTTGGGCGGGGTGGAGTTCGAGGGCGCACCGGGCTTGGTGGGCCACAGCGACGGCGATGCCGTGGCCCACGCGGTAACCGACGCCTTGTTGACCGCCGCTGGGTTGGGCGACATCGGCGTGCTGTTCCCCGACACCGACGACGCCTGGGCTGGCGCCGACAGCATGGGGCTGCTCGCCGCCGCCGTGGTCCGGTTGGACGACGCCGGCTGGCAGGTGGTGAACGCCGACTGCACGGTGGTGGCCGAGGCCCCCCGCATTGCCCCCCGCCGCGCCGAGATGGAAGCCCGCCTCAGCACCGCGGCCGGCGCCCCGGTGACGGTCAAGGGGAAGCGGGCCGAGGCCCTGGGCGCGCTGGGCCGGGGCGAGGGCCTGGCCTGTTGGGCCGTGGCCCTCATCGAGCGCCGGTGAGCGCACGGGGGCCGAGAGGCGGCAACCGGCGGGGCCGGGGCGCCGGCAAGGGTCATCGCAGGGTCCCGGGCGGCCCGCCCGGCGACCGGCCGGGCCGCCGCCAGAGGGCCGGTTTGGGCGGCGACCGGGTGGAGGGCCGCCAAGCGGTGCGCGAGCTGCTGCTGGCCGGCACTCGCCCGGTCCGAGAGGTGGTGATCGCTGCGGGGCAGAACCAAACCGGAGCGCTGGCCCAAGTGGCGGAACTGGCCGCCGAGCTGCGGGTGCCGGTCAAGGAAGTGGCCCGCTCCAAGTTCGAGTCCATGGCGGTCACCGAAGCCCCCCAAGGGGTGATCGCCCGGGCGGCGCCCCTGGCCGAGCATGATCTGGAGGAGCTGGCCCATCCTGCTGATGGCCGCCCCCCGTTCTTGCTGGTGCTCGACGGTGTCACCGATCCGGGCAACGTGGGCGCGGCCCTGCGCACCGCGGAGTGCGCGGGGGTGACCGGCGCGGTGCTGGGGCGACACCGCTCAGCCCACATCACGCCCGCGGCGGCGAAAGCGGCGGCGGGGGCCATCGAGCACCTGCCCATGGCGGTGGTGCCGGGCGTGCCCGGCGCGCTGGCCCGCCTCGCCGGGCTCGGAGTGTGGACAGTGGGCCTAGACGTGGCCGCGCCGGCCACGGTCTACGAGATGGGCGTGGCCGCAGAGGCGGTGGCCCTGGTGGTGGGCAGCGAGGGCCGCGGCCTGTCCCGCCTGTCCCGCCAGCGCTGCGACGTGGTGGCGGCCATCCCCCTGTCGGGCCGCCTCAGCTCTCTCAACGCCGCCGCCGCCGTTGCCGTCGGCTGCTTCGAGATCGCCCGCCACCGCCCGCCCGCCCGTTCCGAAGGCCCCTAGTGGCCATAGGGGTCGGCGTTGTCTCTTGCCGGTCGCATGCCCCGGATCTGATTCCACAGGAGCGCTGGACTCGTTTATTCGCTGCAAGACCGTGCGGGCTTGGCGCAGGTGGGCGGTCAGGCAGAACTCGGTAGCGAGTGGATCGCCGTCAGCGCGGGCCGCCGCGGCCAGTAGGAGCGTCTGAACGCAACGAGCCATTCGCCCGTTCCCATCGCTGAAGGGGTGGATGAGTACCAGATTGAGTTACAACCATGTGGTGGCGAGGGGCCCGATCTGGGCCCAGCGAGGCGGCTTCGTGCCGATGGGGGCTCAAGGCGAGCCCGAGACAGGAATCGAACCTGCGACCGGCTGTTTACAAGACAGCTGCTCTGCCGACTGAGCTACTCGGGCGTTGGATTGGGAGGTTGCCGGGGTTCCCAATGAGCAGCATACGGGCTTGTTGTTTGGGGAGGGTGCTTGAATAGCGCCCGGTGGTGGGTAACGCTTGTGAAATGGCTCTGACAGGAAGAGATCGGGCGATCTTGGATTTTGAGCGTACCTGGTGGCAGGAGACCGGGTCGAAGGAGGCGGCGATTCGCGAGCGCTTCGAGCTTTCCACCACCCGGTACTATCAGCTGCTGAACGAACTATTGGAAGAGGCGGATGCACTGGAGTACGACCCCATGGTTGTGCGGCGTCTGCGGCGGCTACGCGATCGTCGCCGGCGGTCGAAGTTCGGCCAAACCTCGGTCGGCCGACAGCCGTTGAGCTAGCAGCCCGGAGCCAGAGGCATTATGGAGTCGAACCGAGCCCCCAACAACCAAATGGCGCTCAAAGGAATCGTGCTGGTTCTCGCCCTCATTGCGGCGGGCGCCTTCGTCTTGGCCCGCGGCCTCGACGATGACCGCGATTCCCCAGGCACGGCCACTCAGCCAACTGCTGAGGCCACCGCCGAGGCCGGGGAGACCCCCGCCCCGGTGGAGACGCCGTCTGAGAACGGCCCGGCGCCGGCCACGCCGGCACCGGAGCCGGCGCCGCCGGCTCCGGAGGTGCCCTCCACCGAGCCAGGCCCTGAAGTGGCCCCGCCTCCCGCTCTGCCGCCCGACGAGGAGCTCGCCTGCCGCGATCCGGCCACCATCAACGTCTTGGTGGCCAACGGCACCGATGTCGGTGGAGCAGCCGGTCGGCTGTCGGGCGAGTTGAATGCGGCCAACTATGTGACGCGTCCCCCGCACAACGCCAGCGCCCAAACCGGCTCGGCCTTCTACTACCGGGCCGGGTACGAAGTTGATGCCCAGTGCATCGCCCGGCTGCTGGGCGAGGCTGAGAAGCCGCTGTGGCCGATGTCCGATCCTCCCCCCGGCGGCCTCACCCTTGATCAGCTGGGCAACGCATTCGTCCTCATCCTGATCGGACCCGACAGCTTGGCGCAGCGCCCTGGCTGACCGCCGGACAGCCTGAAGGCGGCGACTGGATGCACATCGTTGTCGCCCCCGACAAATTCCGGGGAACGGCCACGGCGCCGCAGATCGCCGATGCCATCGCCTCGGCCGCGAGCCGGGCCGGGGCCACCGTGGACGCCGCGCCCATGGCCGACGGGGGCGAGGGCACGCTGGAGGTGGTGGGCGGGGCCAACCGGCTGACCACGGTCACCGGACCCCTGGGCGACCCGGTCGATGCACCCTGGCGTCTGCACCGCCACACCGCGGTGATCGAGATGGCCCGGGCGTCGGGCCTGGCGCTGGTGGGCGGGGCCGAGGCTAACGACGCCTTGGGGGCGACCACCTATGGGACCGGGGAGCTGATCGACGCCGCCGTTGAGAGGGGCGC
>JAPYOC010000113.1 GCA_028278955.1 Candidatus Poriferisocius aerobius | reverse complement strand
CTCCCGCCCAGCCTCATTGATTACATCTGTGTCCACGAACTAGCTCACCTGCACGAAGCCAACCACACCCCCGATTTCTGGGCCAAAGTTGCCCGCACAATGCCCACCTACGAAACCCAAAAAACCAAGCTAGCCGCCTACGGCAAAACCACCTGGCTAGGAGCAGTGACAGAGAGGCAAACGAAATGATTGTTGAAAATCTAAGGATCACCCAATCCAACAAATCTCTCGATCACAAAAATCACCTTGGCCATTATCGTCAATTAGACCTTCAGTGTGGAGTAAGTTTATAACTTGTCTTAGGTGACGAGTTCTTGCTTTGCCTAGCATTGCGCTATACACGTCTTCAATATGATCAATCAACCGAATACAACGTTGTTCCTTTATGATGCTAGACACGTGGTCTTTCAGGTATTCTAAAGCTTCTGATTCCAATAGTTCTTCAACGTTGCTACGGTCGGGTATATCTTCCTGAAAGAGTGTCTGTAGCCCACTGGTTGCCTTAAGCTGTAGATTTCTCTCGTAGTCTTTTTTATCACAGTGATGTAACCAGTCAACATAGGCCATCGATGCTTGATCTGCAAAATCCCAATGCGCTTTCTGGTTTTTAGAGAATAGGATTAGCTTATATTTAGGTAGATGACCAGGTCGTTGTCTAACTACAATACTTGTTGAGATAGCACTACTTTCATTGCTGACAGAGGTTGAAAATTGAGTAGAGACCGACATCGCAGCTTTTGTAGATTCACCCGATTTATTGGCATTTGCAAACTTTTCGCGCCAATCAACTATGCCTAGAGTTTCATCGAGTCTGCGTGCATTTTGTATTGCACTCTTACTGTCCAAGATTCCTGCTCGACCTATACGGGCAACGCTAGAAAGGCTGAAGTGATAGATCACATCAATTGGCTGATTTATTGAAGAGCGCTCAAGAATTTGGAGTAGTTTTGTTCGGTTGAGCGCTAGTCCAAAAGGATCGATGAAGATAAGTAACGCGTAACCAACATATCGCTCAAGAAGTGTGTCTATAGCTTGGTCAAAAGGAGTGTCAAGCAGCATATCGGGACGGACTTTAGCTTCCTTTAGCGACTCCTGTAGCTTATTATAGTACTGTAGGTCAGGTTCTATAAAGCAAAGTTTGACTTGACGCCCAAATACTTCAGCTCGAGTGGCTTCTGAAGCAAGTAAGATTGGTGATCCTGGGCTGCCATCTTCATATCTACCCGCTCCAGCGTAGGCATCTATAAAGGCCACTCGGCCGCGTGTTGCACTTCCTGCTCGACCTGCAAAATAGTGGGCGTAACGGGTCAGGATACCATGCTTAAGTACTGCCTGAGGATTGCGTTCACCGAAGAAGTTTGAATGAGATGTCATCGTTGCTTAGCTGGAGTATAATTTGGTAAGTCGTCCCATGTGCGCCCATCCAGGATGCGTCCCCCTGCTTAGGTGTTCGCCCACCCCATTGTTTGAAAAAGAACTTAACACCAGATGTCAGGCAATGGTCGCGAAGCTCCCTGCCCCAATTTATGTTCATAGGACGACAATCAGGCCCCGACTCTCCACCTACAATAACCCAGTCGATACCGTCTAGATTAATAGGTCCGATTGGACCAAGTAGCGGTTCTGCCGAGATGAAGCGAACGTTAGACGGAACTGTTCGAAGGTGATCAGCTCTAAATCCATATCGCGCCGTTTCGATGCTGACACCCATCCACACGTTGTGAGGCCACGATAACTGAGGTGCCAGTTTTGTGAGTCGCTTAGATCGTTTGGTGAGTACTTGGTAAGTGTGCTGAGGAGTCTCTGTCATCACATCAAAGACATCTTGGATAAATTCGATAGGGACATCCTCATGAAAGAGATCGCTCATAGAGTTTACAAAAACCAGTCGCGGTTGCTTCCATGTTTTGGGGATGTCTAGAGAATTTTCATGGGTAGTTAGCCGAAAGCCTGGTCCGCTGGTTCTAGGATCTCCATCTTCCTGGTATTTGGTGACACCCATTGCCTTTAGTCGGCGTGCTAGAGTCAGCGCATAGCAATTATCGCAACCCTGCGATGTGCGATCGCATCCCGTTGTGGGGTTCCATGTTGATTCTGTCCACTCAATCTGAGATTGCTGGCCCATTTTTGCAAACCTTTCGCAATACGGATTGTCTCTGCCATATTAGGTGTGGCTTATGACAATATCGGAACTAGCACGGTTACCACGCCGAGAGCCAAATTTCGGACATGGCTTGTCATTGCTGGAAAGCCTACCAATACAGGGTTTACAGGGTTACGCCGCCGTAGGTTATGTTGGTTAGGTGGGCCATTTCGCGGTGGAATGTGGTTAGGTCGTCGGTGCAGAATTGTTTCAGGTGTGTATGCCCACAGGCCCTCGCCAAAACGCTCATAAGCTCCACTGAGGCGCAGAAGAAGTTGTGCAGCCGCACAGCGGCTTCTTGCACGGGCAGTCTGGCTCGCAGTTCGGGGCGCTGAGTGGCGATTCCTACCGGGCAGTTGTTGCTAGCACACGCCCTCATGCCTAAACAGCCGATGGCTTGCATAGCCGCATTGGACACAGCCACGGCATCGGCCCCCAAAGCTAGCGCTTTGGCGAAATCAGGGGGCGTGCGCAAACCACCGGTAACAATCAGCGTTACATCACGGCGGCCTCGGGCATCAAGATGGCGGCGGGCCCTTGCCAGCGCTGGAATGGTTGGAACCGATATGTGGTCGCGAAAGATCACAGGGGCAGCGCCTGTGCCTCCACCCCGACCATCCAAGATGATGTAGTCCACCCCAATCCGCAGGGCGGCATCAATGTCATCCTCAATGTGCTGGGCCGACATCTTCACCCCGATCGGGATCCCCCCGGACGCCTCCCGCACGCGGGCGGCGAAATCCCGGAAGTCGCCCTCGTCCACGAGATCCACGAACGTGGAGGGGGATATGGCCGGAGTCCCCGGATCCAGGCCCCGGACTTCGGCGATCCTTCCCTGCACCTTGGCACCGGGCAGGTGCCCCCCGGTGCCGGTCTTGGCCCCTTGGCCCAGCTTGAAGTGAAAGGCCTGCGACGACGCCGCCTTGTCCTGCGACCAGCCGAACATGCCGCTGGCCAGCTCGTAGAAGTACCGGCTGCTCTCAGCCCGCTCCTCGGTCAGCATGCCGCCCTCGCCCGAGCAGATGCCGGTGCCGGCCCGCTCCGCACCCCGGGCCAGCGCCACCTTCGCCTCCTGCGACAGCGCCCCAAAGCTCATGTCGCTCACCAGCAGCGGGATGTCCAGGCGCAGCGGCCGATCGGCGCTGGGACCGACCACCACTTCGGTTCCCACCGGCACGTCCTCGAGCTGGGGGCGGCGGGCCAGCTGTGCGGTGACGAACTGGAGGTCGTCCCAGAGGGGCAGCTCTTGGCGGGGCACGCCCATAGACGCCACCGGGCCGTGGTGGCCCACATACTCCAGGCCCTCGTCGGCCAACTGCCGGATGAGCCCGACATGGGGCTC
Organism: Candidatus Poriferisocius aerobius; assembly: GCA_028278955.1. Taxonomy (GTDB): domain Bacteria; phylum Actinomycetota; class Acidimicrobiia; order Acidimicrobiales; family Bin134; genus Poriferisocius; species Poriferisocius aerobius. The sequence continues at coordinate 25,649 of JAPYOC010000113.1, read as the reverse complement.
GGCGGCGTCGCCGTGGGGATCGGCGTAGACGCCCTGGTAGGCCGCCCGGTCGTAGGGCTGGGGATGCTCCTTCTCCCACGCCAAGATCTCGTCTGCGTCCACCAGCAGGTCGTCCCCGTCCACCCAGGAGGCGAACCGAGCCAGCCGCTCGGAGTTGTCGTAGCTGGAAACCCCGGTCTGGAAGACGTAGTCCCAGCCGTGCAGTCCGCAGATGATGTTGTCGCCCTCGATGCGCCCGTCGCGCATCAGCGCCCCACGATGCAAACAGCGCCCGTACAGCACCGAGTGGTTGTCGTCGAAGCGAACGATTACCAGGTCGACGTTGCCAACCAGCGCGCCCACCGGCACCCGGTCGGGCACCTCGCTCCACGCGGCGATCTTGAACGGCTGCATCGGGCCTCCCCTCCGGCGCCTTGACACTAGCGGCCTCGCGCCGCGGCCCGGCCTCCCGCTAGTCTCGGAGCCCATGCGAGCTGTTGGAGTCGTAAAGAACGGCGGGCCGGAGGCCTTGGAAGCCGTCGAGCTGCCCACTCCGGAGGCCGGCCCCGGCGAGGTGAGAATCCGGGTGAGAGCCGCCGCCGTCAGCCCCACCGACACCCATGTGCGGGCCGGCACCCAGGCCGGCCAGCAGGCCAAGACCGGTCCGCCGCCCTATGTGCCGGGCATGGACGCGGCCGGAGTGCTGGACCAGATCGGCGAAGACGCCGAGACCAGCCTTCAAGCGGGTGACCGCGTGATGGCCATCGTGCTGCCCCGAGGCGCCCGCGGGGCCTACTCGGAGTATGTGTCGCTCCCCGCCGAGTCGGTGGCCCGGATGCCCGCGGGATCGTCGTTCGCCGAGGCCAGCACCCTGCCCATGAACGGCCTGACCGCTCGGCTAAGCCTCGACCAGCTCTGCCTTCAGCCCGGCCAGACCCTGGCAGTGACCGGGGCGGCGGGGTGCTACGGCGGGTATGTGGTGGAGTTGGCCAAGGCCGACGGCCTGCGGGTGATCGCGGATGCCTCCGAGGCCGACGAGGGGCTGGTGGCCTCCCTCGGGGCCGATGTGATCGTGCGCCGGGGCGACGACGTGGCCGCCCGCATCAGGGAGCACGCTCCCGACGGGGTGGACGGCCTGGCCGACGGATCGGTGCAGGCGGCGCCGCTGGTGGCCGCGGTGCGCGACGGCGGGGGCTTCGCCTCGCCTCGCCGTACGCAGGGGGTATGGCTTCGTCGCCGCGCCTTGCGAGCGACGCCGCTGCCATCGCGATACCCGGCGCTATTTCTGCGACACACCACTAGCAAGCTCTTTAGGGACTTCCAGGCAAGCTTAGAAAGTGTGTGCCCAGCCTCTCTCGGCCATAATGTCGCCATGACTGCTCATCAGACGACACAGCTGCAGCAGGCGCTCGTAACGATTGAAACAGCCAACAGCCAGCCCACTGGCGGGAAGTGGCTGGAGCGAGTCACCGTTGAAGTTTCCCCGCTAATCTCAGACTGGGATATTGCTGCGTGCTGGCTCTGGGCAGAGTGGCCCGAAAGGGAGAAGATCTTTCCTGGCACCACCGCCCAAGACATCGGAATAGACGCCGTAGCCCATCGTTCTGACGGTGCCCTGATCGCCATACAGTGCAAGGCTCGAAAACTCGGCAAAACCGGTAAGGGCAGCCCGATCAACAAGGAAGAAATCGCGTCTTTCGCCCTTGCTGCTGAAAACAAGATGTGGGCCGAGCGGTGGCTGATAACCAACGGAGAAAACCTTCCCACAGCCACTGCACTGCAAGCCTTGTCAGCTGGTGATGGCGAGAGGCCGATCAAGATATTCAACATTCATGCCGACCTTGCTGAGGCAATACGCTTTGAGATGTACACCCAACCGAAGACGGATTTCTGCCCGCACTGCGAGGCCAATGGCCCATCAGAGAGAGAGAGAGAGAGAGAGAGAGCAACGCCCGCTACAGACGAAGTCATGCATGCAGAACGAAGCCGTCGCCGAATCGATACGCATTCTGCGCGAGCAAGGTCGAACTGCGTCAGGCGGACTGCCCGTGGGCGAGGCCCGGGGGAAAGTCATCCTTCCCTGCGGCACCGGGAAAACCCGTATTTCCCTGCGTATCGTTGAGGAGCTAACCAAACCGGGGGGACTATCTGTCGTCTTGTGCCCCTCAATCGCCCTGGTGGCGCAAATCCGCAGAGAGTACTTGCAGCATGCGGAAACTCCTCTGAGGGTCATGGCGGTATGCTCTGATCAGACCGCTGGCTACAATGCCGCCAAAGAAGAGCGCCAGCGAAGGCTTGTCGATGATCCGACGGCCGACACCAGCTACGTGAGTGCGAGCGTGGTGAAGGGGATGGTCACCACCGATCCCAGCCAGATCGCCGACTGGATCACAGCGGCATCCAAAGAATCCAAAACAAGCATCATCTTCGGCACCTATCAGAGCGGCCACAAGATCGCAGAGGCCCTGAAAATGGCCAGAGGCCAAGCCTGCGTTCTGGTGTGCGACGAGGCCCATCGAACCGCGGGCCTAAGAAGGAAGCAAGTCGGCAGCACCGAGCTCGCTACTGAAGACAAGAAACGGCGTGACTTCACCCTTTGCCATGACAACAAGGCTTTTCCGGCCCGCTATCGGCTATACCAAACCGCCACCCCCAAGATTTACGGCAATAAGCAGCCGGACATGTCCAACGCTTCCGAATGGCATGTGCGCTCCATGGATGACGAAACGGTGTTCGGGGTAGATCTCTACCGGCGTAGCTACGGAGAGGCCGTCGAGTTCGGCTGGCTGGCCGATTATCGGATCATCGCTCTTGGCGTGAACGATCCTGACGCCTACCGCCAGGCCGATGAGTTGGCCCAAGCCACCGACGGCAAGCGAGGCTCGCTGACCACCAGCGGCTATCTGAAGGGACTGGCGTTTGCCATCGCGATGGCAGGCGGCACCACATCGGGGAAGGCGGGCACTGTACCGCTCAAGTCATGTATCGCCTTCATGAACACGGTGAAGAAATCCAATAAGATGGCTCAAGATCTACAATCGGATGCCGTCAAGCAATGGGTGCAGAGTTGGTTGGCATCGAACGGCCAAGATCAAGCTGCGGCCTACCGCCTCGAGCATCTGGACGCGTCAAGCAATGTCCAAAGCCGAGAGGAAGCCAAGCGGCGCCTGGCCGACGCCGATGACGAGAACCCGCACGCGATCATCAATGTCGGCATTTTCGGCGAAGGCACCGATTCGCCGTCGCTGAGCGCGGTGGCATTCCTGGAGCCCCGCAAGAGCCCCATCGACGTCATTCAGGCTGTGGGCCGGGCGATGCGCACCGCGCCGGGCAAGCAACGGGGGTACATCATCTGCCCCATTCTCATTCCCCCCCACGCCGACCCGGAGGCATGGATGGCCTCCTCGGGCCCCGAGGACGGCTGGAAAGAATTGGGGGACATCCTCTTGGCGTTGCGTGCCCACGACCAGCGCATCGAAGACAATCTTGCCGACCTGCTCATGCTCTATCTGCCCAAGCCGCCGGAAAAGGTTTCCAGCATCGTGGCCATAGCCCGGCCAGGGCGAAATCGGATTGAATACGGCCAGCACGAAGGCCCGCCGGGACAGGTGTATGACAGGGTGGAAGCGGTGTTGGAGGGCACCGCCACCCTAAGCCAAGCAGGCATCATCAACCCGATTCCCGAGCCACTCAGCCTGCTCAGAGCGGGTGATCGGGCCGAGGTTGTCCAGCGAATCGAACCCACTCAGATCGTTTCCGGCAAGAGCAACGAGGACGGTAGCGTGGAGTTGCGGACAGACTCCCCGATTCGGGAGAGGCCTGCCCCCGATGGCACCCCGGGCAAGATCGACGTTCGCAAGACGAAGAATCTCGGCAAAAAGATGATCAACGAGGGTGCCGGTGTCCGCGCCCCCAACCGCGAGCAGCGCCAGGCTCAACAGCAGAAGCGCAAGCAGGCCCGTGAGCGCAGCGGGCAGGAGATGCTCGCCCTGCCCGGTCTAGATGAGCTGGGCCATGCCATCTCGGTCAACCTCCTGGAAAAGTCAGGGTTGACCGGCAACCGCGTGGCCCGCGACCTGAACCTGCTCGAAGAATCCATTCGAGAGGCGAGCTTCCATCTCCGCAGCGAGGGATTGCAGCCAGATCTCGATGCCCACTTCCAGATCGATCAGTTGCAGAAAGGCAGGAACCGAGCTGACGGCTGCACCATCGCCTCGCTTTTGATGATGAACGCGGCCATGCTGCACGAGCGCATCGCCAACGGCGAATGGCTTAACATCAAAGGTCTCGACCAGATCAGCAACGCGGCCAACGCAGTCACCCTCATGCGCCGGGAGTGGCAGCGAATCATGACCCACGATTTCCTGCCCGTGTTCGAGCCCGCCGTCAAGGTGATTGAAGCCGTCGAGGACACCGGCCGCCTAGCCGGAATGGAGCGCGCCGTTCGCCACCTTGCGTCTGAGGCTCAGCGAATTGCCGAGGCATACGCCGACATGGGGGCCGACCATGCTGGGCCGCTGTTCAACCGAGTGATGGGCGACCAAGCTTCCGACGGTGCCTACTTCACCCGGCCACCTGCGGCATCTATAGCCGCCAAGTTGACGCTAGACGCATGCGACGAGCACAGGGCAAAAAACTGGTCCGACCCGGAGGTATGGAAGGCGCACAAAATCTTCGACCCGGCCTGCGGCAGTGGCACCTTGCTCGCCGCTCTACTAGCCGAGATGAAACGCAGAGCGGTTGACTGCGGTGCCAGCCCTAAAGATGTAAGCAGCTTGCAACGGCTGGCCGTGGAAGAAACGATCAAAGGACTCGACATAAACCCGGTGTCGCTCCAACTTGCCGCCGCTCAGCTCACTGCCAGCAGCACGCAGATTCGCTACAAAGAGATGGGCCTGCACCTCATGCCTTATGGCCCCACCCAACACGGCCCTCGAGCAGGCTCGCTCGAGCTGCTGAGTCAGAAGGCTATTCTCCCTCGTCCCAGCGAGCTTGCTTTTGCCGACGAGGAAATCAAATCTCACCAAGTTCGCCTCGTGACCGAAGAGGCTGATGATGGTGAACTTGAAAACTCTGTGTACGCAGCCCAGAACGCCCAAATTGTCATCATGAACCCGCCGTTCACCAACCGCTCGAACGTGGGCGAGAAGTTCTCCAAAGAAGTTCAACAGGCCCTTCGCGCAAGAGTTGACAGCTTAGAAAACACGCTGCTGGCTAACGACCAAGCAATGACTGGCTTTGTGGACAAGAACGCTCTAGAACCGATGTTCACCGCCTTGGCAGACAAGTGTCTGGAACAAAATGGAGCGTTGACCATGATTACTCCAACTGTTGCCCTGTCTGCTTCATCTTCAACCAATAAACGCCGCGTTCTCGCATCTCGGTACCGTCTCCACACCGTGCTCACATGCCATCAGCCCGGCAACATCAACCTAAGCCAAGATACTAGTATCAATGAGAGCATTCTTGTGTTGGTGCGCCGGGCTGGTTCCGAAGATGTGACACCGACGAGAATCATCAACTTGGACCGATTTCCTAGTGACGAGACACAAGCAACCGCTTTGCACCAAGCACTTGCAGAGACTGGTTCCAACGGAACCATCCCCGATGGCTGGGGCCAGATCACCTGGTGGCCAGATCAGCTTGTGCAGGATGGTGATTGGACAGCAGCACTGTGGCGGTCACCTATACTGGCCGAAGCTGCTGCTAAAATTGCTGAAGATACAGAACTCAAAGAACTTAGTTCAGTTGGCCTGTCGCCTTGGGCGACAGGCCAACTGTTGAGGGGCGATTTCTGCCCCTCAACAGTCGGTGCATCAGGTAGCATTCCTATCCTCAAATCCAAAGGCGCAGACGGACAGACACGTATTGAAGCGGATCCCGACGAATGGTGGGCACCAAAACCCCACAAACCAGCAAATGCCGCTAAAAAAATCCAAGCCAAAGCTGGACATCTACTGATTACCGCAGGGCAACGTACAGGGACAGGGAGGCTAACCGCAGTGGCAAGCGACCAAAAGTATGTAGGCAACGGATGGATGCCAGTAGAAGCTGCCAGCATGCCCGTGGCCAAAACACTAGCCGTCTTTTTAAACTCAACTGCGGGCCGACTACAGCTAATGCGACACCCAGGCAAGACACTCGCCTTTCCAGCTTATGCGGGTGATACGGCCGCTCGAATCCGAGTGCCCGACATCACAGACCGGCACGTTATCGACACGCTGTCGGACTGCTGGGAGCAAACCCGCAGTATGCAGGTTCCTCAGTATCGTGAAGGCGAATGCGAGGTGCGCCGCATATGGGACGAGGCCGTCTGCGCAGCCACCGGCTGGGACTATGAGCAGATGACCGAGTGGAGGTTCCTTCTGCACAAGGAACCTCATGTGCGCCAGCTCGGCTACGGCCAATACGACGACGGCCCCGCTGAATAGGGACTCAACCCTGTTTCAACGCAGTGATGTCGGCGATGATCTCGGCGGCGTGCTGGGCCAAGTCCTGGCCCTCGAGGTCGTAAGCCTTGGCCACGGTGCCCTCGGGTGAGATCAGGTAGCTGATCCGACGGGGCAGCCCGTACTCGTAGTAGGGCTCGCCCTCGGCCCGCTCGGCGTCGTAGGCCCGCCCCACGGTCCGGTCAGGATCGGAGATCAGCGTGAACGGGAAGCCCTCGGCGTCCACGAAGGCCCTCTGCTCTTCGACGGAGCTAGCTCGACACCCAGCTGAGGGTTTGGATCTCGCTGTAGGCGTGCAGGCCGTAGACGCCTCGGTCGCGGCCGATGCCGCTCATCTTGAAACCGCCGAACGGGGCATGAACATGGGGCACCATCGAGTTGAGCCCCACATTGCCCGATTCGATGCGCTTGCCGATCTCGAACGCCCGGGCGGTGGACCCGGCGAACACATAGCTGAACAGGCCGTAGTCGCTGTCGTTGGCCAGCTCCACCGCGTGGTCGTCGCCGTCGTGGGCCAGCACCACCACCACCGGCCCGAAAATCTCCTCTCTCACCACGCTCATCTCGGGAGTGCAGTCCACCAGCAGGGTAGGGGCCACGAAATACCCGACCCGATCAGGCCGCTCGCCGCCGCATTGGAGAGTGGCCCCCTCGGCCACGCCCCCAGCGATGAATTCTTCCACCCGGTCGCGGTGGGCCTCAGTGATCACCGGGCCGACGATGGTGTCACGGTCCAAAGCGTCGCCCACCCTCAACAGCCCGGCCACCGCGTTCAGCTTCTCCACCAGCTCCTCGCAGCGGGAGCGATGGACGATCACCCGGGTGGGCGCAGTGCATATCTGCCCGCTGTGGAACCCCCACACCGAGGCGATGGTCCCCACCGCCGCATCCAGGTCGCAGTCGTCGGTCAGCACACAAGCGCCCTTGCCGCCCAGCTCCAAAAGCAGCCGCTTCATGGTGGCCGCTCCAGCTTCTGCGATCTTGGTCCCCACCGCCGAGGAGCCGGTGAAGCTGATCATGCTCACGTCGCGGGACTCCACCAGCGCCGCCCCGGCGGCCGCGCCCGATCCGGTGACGACGTTGACCACGCCCGGCGGAAACCCGGCGCCTTCGATGATCTCGCAGAACTTGATCATGGCCAGCGGGTCTTGCGGAGCCGGCTTGATGACCACGGTGTTGCCCATGGCCAGAGCGGGAGCGATCTTGCCGGCCGCGTTGGTGAGCGGGAAGTTGTAGGGGGTGATGCACCCCACCACGCCCACGGGCTGGCGGACCACATGGGCGCCGAGGAGCCCGGCCGGCCCCAATGCGGTGGCCTCCAACGCAAGCGGCTCGACGGGCTCGTCTGCTTTCACCGGCGTTGCGTAGCAGCGGAGGCGCTCAATGGGGGGCGGCAGCTGCATCCCCTCGGCCACGTTGATGGTGGCCCCGGTCTCGGCCTGCACGAGGCCCACCAGGCCCTCCACCCGCTCTTCCAGCAGATCAGCAGCTCGGCCCAAGATGGCGCATCGCTCGGCCATGGTCTTCGACCGCCAACCGGGAAGCGCCGCCTTGGCCGCCGCGGCCGCGTCGCCCACCTGCGAGGCCGACGCCTCCGGGGCCCGGCCGATCACTTTGGTGGTGTTGGGATCGACGATTTCGTAGGTGCCCGACTCCGGGGTCACCCAGTCGCCTCCGATGAGCATCCGATACTCCTCGTCGGCGTTCACAGGCGCGAGCCGGGCCAGTGCCATGGCGCTCCCCCTATACCGACCGACAACCAGCCTCTCAGCGCGATCCGCCCATCAAGCGGCGATGCCGAACTTCTCCAAGCCGTACAGCTCGATGGCGTTGCCCCGGAACAGCTTGTAGGCCTCATCATCGTCGAGGCCGGCCTCGGCCACGATCCTGGTGGCCACCTCTTTGGTGTGGGGGAAGGTGGAGTCGGCGTGGGGGTAGTCCACCTCGAAGGTGATCTGGTCCATGCCGATGAGGTCGCGGTTGCGCAGGCCCACCTCGTCGTCGAACATGCAACCCCATACGTGGCCGGCGATGTATGACGACGGCGGGTTGGGCAGGTTCACCCCGAACTCCCCGCCGTCGTCGTTGATCCGCTCCTCCCACAGCTTGTCCATGCGCTCGATCACATAGGGCATCCACCCCACCTGGCCCTCGCTGTAGGCCACCCGCAGGCCGGGGTACCGCTCGAACACCCCCGACAGGATGTAGTCGCACATCGAGCCCATGGCGTTGCTGAAGGTGATGGTGGAGCTGACTGCGAAAGGCGCGTCGGGCGAGGTGGTCGGCATCTTGGAGGAGGAGCCGATGTGCATGTTGACCACCGTGCCGGTCTCCTCGCAGGCGGCGAAGAACGGCTCCCAGAATCCGCTGGGGTGGTGGATGGACGGCAGCCCCAGATGGTAGGGGTTCTCGGAGAAGGCCACTGCGAAGCTGCCCTTGCCGGCACAGCGGCGGATCTCCTCGGCAGCCAAGCGGGCGTCCCACAGCGGAACGATGGTCAGCGGGATCAGCCGTCCTCGGCCTTCGCCCGCGCACCACTCGTCGACCATCCAGTCGTTGTAGGCCTTGACGCACAGAAGGGCCAGATCCTTGTCCTCCCGCTCGTGGAAGGTCTGGCCGCAGAACCGGGGAAGCACGTTGGGGAAGCAGATCGACGCCTCGACGTGGTTGGCGTCCATGTCGTCAAGCCGCTCGGGCTGCTTCCAGCACCCCGGCAGGATCTCGTCGAACGTCACCGGGCTGTTGGTCAAGGGCTCGAATCCGACGGCGGCCGAGAGCTTGGGGAAGGGGTAAACGAGGTCGTCGTAGAGCCACCAGTCGCCCCATGTCCCGTCGGGCGACCCCTTCTCGTAGCTGAACACCCCGCCCTCGAAGTGGAAGGTGGCCTTGTCGCGCTCCACCCGGGGGCAGCGGTCGTGGTACTTGCGGGGAAGCCGCTCGGTCCACAGGTCGGGGGGCTCGACCACATGATCGTCCACGGAGATGATGCGAGGAATCTCGGCCATGGGCTCAGAGCTTATCGATGAGGCGGCTCGGGGGATTCACCCAGCAGCCGGTTCTTCGCCATCCGATGAAGCCATGGCCTAGATTGTGAGACGAGGATTTTGGGACGGGAACGCACAGGGGCAGACCATGTTTGACACCATCATCAAGGGCGGAGACATCATCGACGGCACCGGCCGCCCCCGCTACCGAGCCGACCTGGGCCTGAAGGACGGGCGCATCGCGTCCATCGGCGACCTCGGCGCCGCCGAGTCGGGCGGCACCGTGGACGCGACCGGCAAGGCGGTGTGCCCCGGCTTCGTGGACGTCCACACCCATCTCGACGCCCAGGTGTTCTGGGACACGACGCTGAGCCCGTCGCCGCTGCACGGGGTGACCAGCGTGATCGGGGGCAACTGCGGCTTCACCATCGCCCCCCTCACCGACGATCCCGCCGACGGCGAGTACTTGATGCACATGCTCGCCCGGGTGGAGGGGATGCCCCTGGAGTCGCTCCAAGCGGGTGTGCCCTGGAACTGGCGCACCACCGCGGAGTACTTCGACGCCTTCGACGGCACCCTGTCGGTCAACACCGCGTTCAAGGTGGGCCACTCCGCGCTGCGCCGGGTGGTCATGGGCCCCGCGTGCGTGGAGCGCGAGGCCACCCCCGAGGAGCTGGCCCAGATGCAGAACCTGCTCCGAGCCGGTTTGGAGGCCGGCGCCCTGGGGTTCTCCTCCTCCTATGCCCGCACCCACAACGACCCCTTCGGCAACATGGTGCCCAGCCGCTACGCCAGCCGCCACGAGCTCATCGAGCTGGCCCGGGTGTGCTCGGAGTTCGAGGGCACCTCGCTGGAGCTGATCCCCTGCGTCGGCCCGTTCGACGAGGCGGCCACCAACCTGATGACCGACATGTCGGTGGCCGCCCAGACCCAGCTCAACTGGAACGTGATGACGGTGGCGTCGGGCAACCTCGACGAGTGCTACGCCAAGCTCGAGGCCAGCGACCACGCCAAGGCCCACGGCGGCAAGGTGGTGGCCCTCACCGTGCCCATGCCCTTCTCGATTCGCCTGAGCATGGCCGGCGGCTTCGTGCTCGACGCTCTGCCCGAGTGGGAGAGAGCCATGCTGGCCCCGCCCGCCGAGAAGATGGCGATGCTGGCCGACCAGGCTGAGCGCGACCGGCTCGACGAGCTGGCCCAGCAGCCCGGACCCCTCAAGAGCCTGGCCAACTGGTCCACCAAGATCATCTTCGACACCTTCGCCCCCGACAACGAGCAGTATCGGGGCCGCACAGTGGGCGAAATCGCCGAGGAGGAGGGCAAGAAGCCATTCGACGCCCTGTGCGACATCGTGGTGGCCGACGAGCTGAAGACCTCCTTCGGCACCCCGCCGCCGGTGTCTTCTGCCGAGGACTGGAAGGCCCGCCTGGAGATATGGCGGGACGGCCGGGCCGTGATCGGCGCCTCCGACGCCGGCGCCCACCTCGACCTGTTCATGACCGCCAACTACACCACGTCCATGCTCGGCCAGTGCATGCGGGAGCAGGGGCTCATCTCGATGGAGGAGGCCGTCCACTTGATGACCGACGTGCAGGCCCGGCTGTACGGCCTCAAACAGCGGGGGCAGCTCCAAGAGGGGTGGCACGGCGACGTGGTGGTGATCGACGAGACCCGGGTGGGGGCCAAGCCCCTCACCGTGGTGGCCGACCTGCCCGCCGGCGCTCCTCGCCTGTACGGCGAGGCCGACGGGGTCGACCTCGTGTTCTGCAATGGGGAGGAGATCGTCCGGGACGGGCGGTTCACCGATGCCCGGCCCGGCCGCCACCTCCGCAGCGGCGCCGACACCGAGCGGGTCGATCTGTCGTAGGCCGACCGCTCCCCGCCCGACCCGGCCAAATCCAAAATCAACCCAGCCAATGCCAGGAGACACCATGCCCGAAGCAGTCATTGTTGCCGCCTCCCGCACCCCGATCGGGCGAGCGGCCAAGGGATCGCTCGTCGATGTCCGCCCCGACGACATGTCGGCGTTCATCATCGACGATGTGCTGAGCAAAGTCCCCCCGATCGACGGCGCCGACGTCGAGGACGTGATGTGGGGCTGCGCCCAGCCCGCAGGCGAGGCGGGCTACAACGTCGCCCGGCTCTCGGGGCTGCTGGCCGGGCTCGACGTGCCCGGCGTAACCGTCAACCGCTACTGCTCCTCGTCGCTTCAGACCATCCGAATGGCCGCCCACGCAGTGCGGGCCGGCGAGGGCGACGTGTTCGTGTCGGGCGGGGTGGAGTGCGTGAGCCGCTTCGCCGCCGGTGCCGCCGACCGGGGCGGCAAGAACGACAAGTTCGCCGATGCCGAGGCTCGCTCCGCCCAGCGCAGCGGCGAGGGGGCCGAGGTGTGGTCGCCCCCCGAGGGCCTGCCCGACGTCTACATCGCCATGGGCCAGACCGCTGAGAACGTGGCCCAAGCCTGGAGCGTGAGCCGCGAGCGCCAGGACGAGTTCGGCGTGATGTCCCAGAATCGGGCTGAGGCCGCCCAGCAGCGGGGGTTCTTCGAGCGGGAGATCACCCCCTACCCCCTGGCCGACGGCACGCTGGTGCGCGCCGACGACGGCATCAGGGCCGGCACCGTGATCGAGAAGGTCTCCCAGCTCAAGCCGGTTTTCCGCCCCGACGGCACGGTTACCGCCGGCAACGCCTGCCCGTTGAACGACGGAGCAGCCGCAGTCGTGGTGATGAGCGACACCAAGGCCGCCGAGTTGGGCGTTGCCCCGCTGGCCCGGATCGTGGCCTCGTCGGTGGCCTCGGTCAATCCCGAGATCATGGGCCTCGGCCCCATACCGGCCATCACCCAAGTGCTGGAACGGGCGGGCATGACCATCGACGACGTCGACCTGGTGGAGATCAACGAGGCCTTCGCCGCCCAGGTCATCCCCAGCGCCGACGAGCTGGGCATCGACTACGGCAAGCTCAACGTGAACGGCGGGGCCATCGCCCTGGGCCATCCCTTCGGCATGACCGGCGCCCGCATCATGGGAACCCTGCTCAACGGGCTGGAGGACGCCGACAAGACCATCGGCGTGGAGAGCATGTGCGTCGGCGGCGGACAGGGCATGGCCATGATCGTGGAGCGGTTGAGCTGAGCGTGCCCTGAGCGGGCGGTGATGAAACAAGCCTGGTTAGACTCAGGCCAACTCGGGCCAGAGCCCCAGCGCGGTGTTGCCCAAGAACTGGGCCTGCTCGCGAGGAGACATCGCCGCACACGCAACGCGGGCCTGATCAGCCAGTTCTGCGTAAGGCCGATCGTGGGTTTGGGAGTAGTCCGAGCCCCACATGAGCCGGTCGATGCCGAACTGCTCGGCCAGCCGCTCTAGCACGGCCGCCGGGTCGCCCGCATCCAGAACCTGGGGGGTGACCTTCAAAAACAGGTTGGCCAGACGGGCGTAGTCGCCGATCGTCTCGGGAGCGAACCCGCAGTGGTCCAGAGCCAGAACCACATCCGGGTGGGCCGCCACCGCATCGCCCAGAGCGGGCAAGTACTCGGGTACCGTGGCCGCGCTGACCCGCAAGCCGAGCCGCCTCGCGCGGTCCCAGGTTGCCTCCTCGTGCAGCGGCCCCGCGGTGGCGACGGCGAAGAACCTCACGCCGCCGACTCCGGCCCGCGCCAACCCGTCGAGCTCGGACGGGTCGTCCACAATGGCCACGGCGCCGAACCTCTCCGGGTGGGCCGCCCGGGCGTCCACAATGTAGGAGTTGTCGGCGCCGTAGGCCCCTTGGGCCTGCACCAGCACCGCCCGATCCACGTCGGCGGCCGCCATCTCAGCCAACAGCTCTTCGGCGGTGACCGGCGCCTGACGCACCCACTCCGCCCCCGGATAGTCGGCCACTTGGAGCGGATACCTCTCGAGGTCGTCAGAAATCACATGGGCATGGGTGTCCACCACCCAGCCCCGGGCATTACGCCGAGCGGGCCGCAAGAGCCTGGGCGTGAGCGTGGTGGGCGTGGTGGGAGCTGCGGGTCAAAGGGCTGGCCTCGACATGGGCAATGCCCAGCGCCTGGCCGATCTCCCGGAACCGCTCGAACTGCTCGGGCGGCACCCAGCGAGCCACCGGCAGATGGTGGGTGGTGGGCCGCAGATATTGGCCCACGGCCACGATGTCGGTGCCCGCTGCGGCCAGGTCGGCCATGGTCTGGGCCACCTCCTCGTCGGTTTCCCCCATGCCGACGATGATCGACGACTTGGTGGTGAGCCCCGCCGCTTTGGCTCGGGCCAGCACGGCCAGACTGCGGGCGTAGCCCGCCGAGGGCCGCACCACCCGCTGGAGTCGGGCCACGGTCTCGATGTTGTGGTTCAAAACGTCGGGCCGGGCGTCGAAAACGACGGCCAGCGCGTCGGGGTCTCCCTTGCAGTCGGGGATGAGCACCTCCACCCGCACTTCAGGGGCTCGGGCGCGAATCGCCTCCACCACGGCGGCGAACCCGGCGGCGCCCCCGTCGGGCAGGTCGTCGCGGGCCACTGCGGTCACGACCGCATAGTCCAGGCCCATGGCCTCCACCGCGTCTGCCACCCGGTCAGGCTCTGTCGGCTCAAGCGGTTCGGGGCGCCGGGTGTCCACCAGGCAGAACCCGCAGGCTCGGGTGCAGCGGTCCCCGTTGATCATGAACGTGGCCGTGCCCTCGTTCCAGCACTCGTAGATGTTGGGGCAGCCAGCCTCCTCGCACACCGTCACCAGGTCCCGGCCCTGCAGCACCGACCGCAGCCGACGGAACTCGGGCCCGGTGCGCAGCGGCACCCGCATCCACTCCGGTTTGCGCACCGCGATGTCCATTCCGCCGTCGAGTCCGGCCTCCGCCATCCGGGACCGCAGCCGGACCGGGCGACCGGGAACCTGGCCGGGGCCCATGCCCCGGCTGAACGGGCTCAAGTCCTCGGGCCGGTGCCGCCACGCCACATCCGCCCGGTCTGCTCGGCCACCGCCCCATCGGTCGGTCGCTCGGGCGGCTACCGCGTCCACCACGTCCTTCATCGTCGCCCGCCGCCCCTCGGCGGCCAGCGATGTCACTGCCTTGTCGGGGATGCCGCAGGGCACGATGCGACCGAACCAGTCCAAGTCGCAGTCCACGTTCAGGGCGAAGCCGTGCATAGACCGGGTGCGGTTGAGGCGCACGCCGATGGCCGCGATCTTGCGGGGGTTGTCGCCATCGGGGTCTGCCCACACGCCGGGGTAGTCGGGCAGGCGGCCGCATCCGGGCAGCCCCAGATCGGCCAGGGAATCGATCACCAGCTGCTCCACCGAGCGCACGTAGGCCACCGTGTCGGCCATGCCCCCGCCCCGCTTGCCGGCCACGGTCATCACCGGGTAGCCGACGAGTTGGCCGGGGCCGTGATAGGTGACGTCGCCGCCCCGGTCGGTGTACACCACCTCGGCCCCCACCTTGGCCGGGTCCACCAGGATGTTGGCCTCGTCGCCCCGAAGCCCCAAGGTGAACACGTGGGGATGCTCCAGCAGCAGCAGGTAGTCGACGCGGCGGTCGAACACGGCCTGCTGGCAGGCGTGGGCATCCCGGTACGACACCCGCCCCAGCCATCGGACGCGCAGCGAATTCATTACGACATCTCAGCGTGCCAATCGCGGGTTTCGATAATGGAGCGCAACTGGTCCAAGAAGGCGGCCACGTAGGCCCCGTCGAAAGCCCGGTGGTCCCACGCCAAGGCGAGCACGCCCACCGAGTGGATGGCGATGGCCTCGCTGCCGTCTTCAGCGGCGACCACCACCGGGCGGCGGCGAATCCCGTCGGTGGACAAAATGGCCACCTGGGGCTGGTTGATGATGGGGAACTGCATCATCGTGCCCCACTGTCCCGGATTGGTGATGGTGAACGTTCCCCCGGAAATCTCATCGGCGTTCAGCTTCTTGGCCCGAGCCCGCTGCGACAGGTCGGCCACCTCCTCGGCGATCGGCACCAGTCGCTTTCGGTCGGCATCTGCCACCACCGGCGCCAACAGCCCCTGGAAGTCGAGGTCGACGGCGATGGCCAGGTTGACGTAGTTGTGGACCACCAGCTCGCCGTCGCCCACCGAGGCGTTGATGTGGGGGTAGGCATGGAGGGCGTCGCACACCGCTCGGGCGATGAACGGCAGGTAGGTGAGGCTGAAGCCGTGCTCCGCCTTGAAGTCCGCCCGTCGGGCCTGGCGCACCCGCTCCACTGCTTCAAAGTCCACTTCCACCGCGGTCAGCACATGGGGCGAGACCGCCTTGGACCGCACCATGTGCTCGCCGGTGATGCGGCGGATGTTGTTGAGCGGGACGATCGTGTCCCGACCCGCCGGGCGAGACCCTGCCGCGGGGCCTGCGGACGGGGGTGGCGGCGCCGACGGCACGGCGGCGGCGCGGTGCTGGGACAAGTGCGACTCCACGTCGGCTCGCGTGATGCGCCCTCCCTTGCCGGTGCCCGTGACCTGAGACGGGTCCAACCCGTTCTCGGCGATGAGCCGGCGCACCACCGGCGACAGCAGAATGCCCTCGCCGCCGGAAGCGGTGCCCTCGCCATCCAGAGCGCTCGCCGCGGGCTCGGGCTCAGGGGCAGGCCCTGGTTCCGGTGGCACCTGCACCGGGGCTGGAGTCGCCGCGGGCGGGGACGGCGCGGCCGCCCCGTCCCCGCTCAATAGAGCGATAACTGCGCCTACTTCCACCGTGTCGCCCTCCGCGGCCACGATCTCCGTCAGCACCCCAGCCATGGGCGACGGCACCTCGGAATCCACCTTGTCGGTGGACACCTCGAACAACGGCTCGTCTTCGGCCACTTCGTCGCCCACCTGCTTGAACCACTGGACAATGGTCCCCTCCACCACTGTCTCACCCAACTGGGGCATCCTGACCTCAGACACAATGGCTCCTCATCTCGCTCCAATCCAGACCGACATCAACGCTCCTCGTTTCGGCTCAGTGCAGCGCCCGTCCGGTGAGGGAGAGCACCGTCTCCCCGAACAGCTCGCTCATCGTGGGGTGGGGTTGGATGAACTCGGCCACCTCGGGCACGGTGGCCTCCCAGTTCACCGCCAGGTAGCCCTGGCCGAGCTGCTCGGTCACCCACGGCCCCACCATGTGAACTCCGAGTATGCGCCCCCCGGCGCCGTCGCCGCCGCGTTCGGCTATCACCTTTGCCAGTCCATCGGTCTCGCCCACGATCATGGCCCGCCCGTTGCCCTGGTAGCGGTGTACCGAGGTCGCCACCTCGAAGCCCGCTTCTTCGGCCGACGCCTCGGTGTGGCCCACGAAGGCCACCTCGGGATGGCAGTAGATGGCCCACGGCACCCTGTCGTAGTCCACGGGGGCGGGTGACTCCCCCAACAGGTGCTTGACAACCATGATGGCCTCGGCGAAGGCCACATGAGCCAGCTGCGGCGTCCGGACCACGTCGCCCACGGCATAGACCCCCGCGGCCGCGGTCCGGCAATACTCGTCCACTGCGATGTAGCCCCCCTCGTCCACCTCGACCCCGGCGGCGTCGAGCCCCAGGCCATCGGTGAACGGTCGCCGCCCCACGCACACCACAACGGCGTCCGCCGACAGGGGGTCGCCGCCGTCGATGTCCAGCGCAACGCCGTCGCCGGTGGGGCGGCAGCCGCTCACCGACACGCCGGTGCGAATCTCGATCTTGCGTTTCTTGAACGCCCGAGTGAGCATCTTGACCACGTCGTCGTCGGCGCCCGGCAGGATTCGCGGCAGCGCTTCCAGCACCGTCACCTGCGAACCCAAATCGGCCAGCAAAGAGGCGAACTCCAAGCCGATGGCCCCGCCGCCGATGATCACCGCCCGCTCGGGCACCTCGGAGATAGCCAGCAGCTCATCGCTGGTCATAACCCGCTCACCGTCCACCTCGAGGCCGGCCAGCGTCCGAGGCACCGATCCGGTGGCCAGAATCACATGGTCGGCGGTCAAAGCCACCTCGCCCGACTCCCCGCCCGACACCGACACCGTCCGGTCCGCCCCCAGAGAACCCCAGCCGTCCACAAGGGTCACCTTGCGACCCTCCAACAGCTTGCCGACACCGGTGTGGAGCTGCTCCACAATCCTCTGCTTGCGGGCCTGGGCGGCGGCCATATCCACCGTGGGGGCATCCACGGCGATGCCGAACTCTCCAGCACCGGCCACGGTCCGGTACACCGACGCGGTTTCCAGCAGCTCCTTGGCCGGGATGCAGCCCACGTGCAGGCAGGTGCCGCCGAGTCTCCGCTTTTCCACCAGTGCGACGTCAAGCCCGGCAGCCGCGCCGTACAGCGCCGCGGCGTAGCCGCCGGGGCCGCCGCCGACCACCACCAACTCATGGCTGTTGCTCATGGCAATGAGCATAGCGATGGACAGGGGGCGCGACCGCCTTCGGCCGGTCGTCAGCGCAGGATCAGCACCGCCTGCACGGCGAAGGCCACCAAGATCGCCACCCCGCACAGAAGGGATAAAAGGATCAGCCGCCGAGTGCTCATCGGCGGATCAGCGGTTGCGATGCCGACGACCCATGAACCAGCTGGCGATCTCGGTGCAAACCACGCTCAGCACAATGGTGATCAACAGCAACAGGAACAACGGCAGGTCCCAGTCCCATCCCAAGAAGTTGACCTGGGCCTCGTCGGTGTTCTGGGCGATGAACACGATCAACGCCACTGCGGCCAACACGCCCAGCACCATTCGAGCATTGACCTGCCGGAGGGCGTCAGCGAACGACCGCAACCGCGGCTTTTCCCCCTCTGCTTCCTGATGATCGAACGGAACTCTCTGCTCAGGCTCGGACATGGACCCACGCTATCGGCAATCCAACCCTGCCCACCCACCAAATGCCGGCCCTTCCCTGAAGAGTCCCCGAAGCTCAAGGCTTCCCTGCCTGCATCGCCCGCGTCTGCGGGCTCAGGGCGCAAAGAACCCCCACGAGCCCTACACTGGGCCTATGAGAGTGGTCGTTGCCGGTGCATCGGGACTGATCGGGGCGGCGCTGGTCAGCCACTTGGAATCGACCGGCCACCAGGTGGTCCGGTTGGTGCGCGACCCGGGGTCCCGGGCCGAGGACGCTCGCTTCTGGAGTCCGGCTACCGGTGAGATCGACGACGATGCCTTCGACGGCGTCGACGGGGTAGTCAACTTGGCCGGGGCGGGCATCGGCGACCGCCGCTGGAGCGAGCGCCGCAAACGCGAGCTGCGCCAGAGCCGGGTGGCGGCCACCGAGCTGTTGGTGGAGGCCATGGGCGCGGCCGCCGCTCCCCCTGCGGTGCTGGTGGCCGGATCGGCCGTCGGCGTCTACGGAGATCGGGGCGACGAAGTGCTCGACGAGCAGTCCGGCCCCGGCACCGGGTTCTTGGCCGCCCTTGCGGCCGACTGGGAGGCGGCCGCCACCGAGGCCCAAGGCTCGGGCATCCGGGTGGCGGTGGCCCGCACCGGGCTCGTAGTGGCCAAAAACGCCCCGTTCTTGACCCGGATGCTGCCACTGTTCAAGGTGGGATTGGGCGGGCCGCTGGGCAACGGCCGACAGTGGTGGCCGTGGATCGCCGTGGGCGACCAGGTGCGGGCTTTGGCCTTCCTGCTGGAGTCCGACATCAGCGGCCCGGTGAACCTGTGCGCCCCCAACCCCGCAACCAACCGGGAGTTCACCCGGGCGCTGGGCTCGGTTTTGCGCCGCCCCGCCGTCTTGAAGGTCCCCCGCTTCGGCCCCCGGCTGCTGCTGGGCAAAGAGCTGGCCGACGGACTCCTGTTCTCCAGCACCCGGGCCCTGCCCGAGGCGCTGTCCGTCGCCGGCTTCGAGTTCCACCACCCCGACCTGCAACCGGCGCTGGCGCACATCCTCGCTTGAACGGGCGGTGCGAGAACGCGCTGATCCCTGCCCTGCCGGCCAGGCGAGACGCCGTTAGAAGAGCGAATGCTCTTCTAACGTGTCTTGGCCGTCAGCGGCCTCGGTGGCCAATCGATCGGCTTCGTCATTCCAGCGGTCGCCGGAATGTCCCTTCACCCAGCGAAACTCCACCGGTCGGCGCTGCACCTGCTCAATGATCTGCATCCACAAGCCCTGGTTGGCCACCGCCTTGCCCTCAGCCGTCTTCCAATTGCGGCGGATCCAGCCCTCCCACCACCGATCCTTGAAGCAGTTCACCACATAGGTCGAGTCGCAATGCACCTCCACCGCCCCTTCCAACGCCAACAGCGCCTCCAACACCGCTTTCAGCTCCATCCGGTTGTTGGTCGTCTGAACGGCGCCCCCCGAATCCGACGGCCCGTCGGGAACAACCCAGGCCCAGCCGCCCGGTCCGGGGTTCCCCCGGCAGGCGCCGTCGGTGTAGACAATTGTCGATCTGTCGGAATTCGGCATCTGCCAATGGTGGCATGATCGCCTCAGAGTTGAAAGCATGGTGCGGTGGCCGTGAACTTCTCACACCAACTGCCCGACACCGACCCCGACGAGACCCGGGAGTGGCTGGACAGCCTCAACGCGGTGGTGAGCGCCTCCGGCGGACAGCGGGGCCGCTATCTGATGCGCCGCCTGCTGGACCGGGCCGACGAGTTGGGCATAGGACTGTCGGGCACGGTGCAGACGCCCTATGTGAACACCATTCCCACCGCAGACCAGCCCTTTTTCCCCGGCGACGAATTCCTCGAGCGACGGATCCGGGCCTTCATCCGCTGGAACGCAGCAGTCATGGTGATAAAAGCGAACAAACAGGCCGAGGGCATCGGCGGCCACCTGTCCACCTTCGCATCATCGGCCGCGCTGTACGAGGTGGGGTTCAACCACTTCTTCAAAGGCAAGGAGGACGGCTTGCCCGGCGACGCCGTCTACATCCAGGGCCACGCCGCCCCGGGCATCTACGCCCGGGCCTACCTAGAGGGCCGGCTCACCGAAGAGCAGCTCGACAACTTCCGAATGGAGATCGGCGGTTGCGGGCTGTCCAGCTACCCCCATCCCCGGCTCATGCCCGACTTCTGGGAGTACCCCACGGTGTCGATGGGGCTGGGGCCGATCAACTCCATCTACCACGCCCGCTTCTACCGGTATCTCCACGATCGCCGCATCGAGGACACCGGCGGCTCGAAGGTGTGGTGCTTCGTGGGCGACGGCGAGTGCGACGAGCCCGAGACCCTGGGGTCCATCTCGCTGGCCGGCCGGGCCAAGCTGGGCAACCTCATCTGGGTGGTAAACTGCAACCTCCAGCGTCTCGACGGCCCAGTGCGCGGCAACGGCAAGATCATCCAAGAGCTGGAGGGCAACTTCCGGGGCTCGGGCTGGAACGTGATCAAGGTGATCTGGGGCTCGCGCTGGGACGAGTTGCTGGCCGCCGACGTCGACGGCGTGCTGCTGAACAAGATGATGGATACGGTGGACGGGGAGTACCAGCGCTACGCCACCGAGACCGGCGCCTACATCCGGGAGAACTTCTTCGGACCCGACCCCCGACTGCGGAAGATGGCCGCGCCGCTGAGCGACCGCCAGCTCGAGGACCTGCCCCGGGGCGGCCACGACTACCTGAAGCTGTATGCCGCCTACAAGGCCGCTGAGGAGGCCGCCGACCGGCCCACGGTGATCCTGGCCAAGACCATCAAAGGCTGGACGCTGGGCGAGGGGCTCGAGGCCCGCAACGCCACCCACCAGGTCAAGAAGATGACCACCGAGCAGCTCATGGTGCTGCGCTCCCGCCTGCACCTCGAGGAGGAGATTCCCGCCGAGGCCCTCGAGGACGACGCCAACCCGCCGTACTACAAGCCGCCGCCCGACTCCCCCGAGCACCAGTACCTGATGGCCCGGCGCCGGGAGCTCGACGGGCCTCTGCCCATCCGGGTGGTGAACGTGCGCCGGCCCGTCAAACTGCCCGACGACAAGCTGTTCTCCGACTACGACGAGGGCTCCAGCGGGCGCGAGGTGTCGACCACCATGGTGTTCACCCAGATGCTGCGCAACATGATGCGAGACGAGGACTTCGGGGCCCGGGTAGTGCCCATCGTGCCCGACGAGGCCCGCACCTTCGGCATGGACTCGCTGTTCCGGGAGTTCAAGATATACGCCTCGCAGGGCCAGCTCTACGAGCCGGTGGACCACGACCTGCTGCTCTCCTACGCCGAGGGCCAAGACGGCCAGCTCCTCGAAGAGGGCATCACCGAGGCGGGCTCGCTGGCCTCGTGGACGGCGGCGGCCACCAGCTACGCCACGGTGGGCGTGCCGATGGTGCCCTTCTACTCCTTCTACTCCATGTTCGGCTTCCAGCGGGTGGGCGATCTGATCTGGTCGGCGGCCGACTCCCGGGCCCGGGGCTTCTTGATGGGGGCCACTGCGGGGCGCACCACGCTGCTGGGCGAGGGCTTGCAGCACCAGGACGGCCACAGCCACCTGCTGGCCACCACCGTGCCGGCCTGCTGCGCGTACGACCCGGCGTTCGCCTACGAGCTGGGGGCCATCGTCCGCTCAGGGCTGCACCGCATGTACGGCTACGGGGGCGGCGAAGACGTCTTCTACTACATCACCATGTACAACGAGAACTACCGCCAGCCCCGTCGGGCCGACTTCATCAGCGACCAGCACATTCTGTCGGGGCTGTACCAGTGGAACCACGCCCTCGACGGCACCCAGCAGCAGGCGACGGTCATCTTCTCGGGCACCGCCCACCAGGCTGCCCGCGACGCCCAGGCCCAGTTGGCCGAGCACTACGGAATCGGGGTGGACCTGCTCAGCGCCACTTCTTTCAAGGCGGCGCGGGAAGAGGCGCTCGCCGTGGAGCGGTGGAACCGCCTGCACCCCGGCGAGGAGCCCCGGGTGCCCATGGTGACCCAGCGCCTGGCCGAGGGCCGCGGCCCGGTGGTGGCGGTCACCGACTACATGACGATGGTGCCCGACCAGATCGCCCGCTGGGTGCCCCGCCGGTTCATCCCGCTGGGCGCCGACGGCTTCGGCCGCTCCGACACCCGCGAGGCCCTGCGCCGGTTCTTCGAGACCGACGCCGACAGCGTGATCGCCGCCGTGCTGAGCGCCCTCGCCGCCGAGGGCAGCCTCGATGCCACGGTCGCCAAAGACGCCATCGCCCGCTACGGCCTCTTAAACCCCCACTTCGACCCCACTGCCTAGTGGCGTTCGGCAGCCCGCGGCTGAGCCAGCAGCACGCAAATAATCGGCATCATGCAAATAATCGGCATCATGCGGATAGACGCAAATAATCCGCGTCGTGCGGACATAAAGGGGTAGCCTAAGGAAACGGAGTTGCCATGAGATCGCGATGCCTGCTCATCTGCTGCCTTGCCGTGCTGCTGCTGGCCACTGCCACCACGGCCGAGTACGCATCGGCCGAACCCAGCACCGCCAAGCCTTCACAGCCCTCAATGGCCTCTACTGAGACCGGCTCTCCAGCATCAAGCGGATCAGGCGAAGCCGAGTTTAGGGAAAGCAGCTATTGAGTCGAAGCAAGCATGTCAACTACTCCCAATCTCCGATCAATATTGATCCACGTTCCGACTTTTTTGGTTGGATTGGTTGTAGTTGTTTTGCCAGCATGGCTACTAGGAGCTTCGTTTGAAAGGACTATAGTTCTTATAGCATTGATAACACTTCCCTTTCCGTTCATCCAGTACCTGTATTCGGGTATTTTCACTCGTGAGCAAAGGAAGCCTTTATTGTGGATATGGGGAGGGTTGTTCTTTATCACCGTACTGCGAATTATTCTTGAGAGTTTTACAAGCAATTTTAAAGTTATCGAGTGGATTCTTGCATGGATTATTGCGCCCCTACCTTGGATCACAGTAATCATAACCCTGATTATCATACCAAAAACACGTTCAACCACACTAAACTTTCTCAATAGAAGAATTGACACTCTTTCAGATATAAACTGGTCAAAAAGTATAAACTGGTCAAAAAGATTCCGACGAGCATTCATCTGCCACAAGTTAGAGATGAGACATGGTAGTGTGGTGGCCATTCGAGCCCACCGGGTTCGCGCCAAGCTCGCTAAGCAAGTTGACCAGGTGAGCGCGGCTCAGGAGTCGGCTAAAAACCGCTGCAAGCTCACCGTTTGATACCCTTCAACGCTGGAGAGCGCTAGAAGTCCCCGGGCTCGGGGCGCTCAGGCGGGTTGGGGCTGGTTGAGTTCGGTGACGTTGTCAAGGAGGATCTTCTTCTTGGTGGCGCCGTCGAAGCCTTTATCCTTGAGTTCTACCAGATAATCGAGGGGCTTGGGCATGCCCTCAATGTGGGGCCAGTCGCTGCCGAAGATCACCCGGTCGGCGCCCATGTAGTGCACCACCTCGGCCACGTCGTCCTCCCAGAAGGGGTTGATCCACACGTGCCGGCGGAACAGCTCTGACGGATCCTCTTTGAACCAGCCGATGCTCTTGTGGGTGGCCTGGCCCAGTTTGCGGAACATGTCCCCCAAGAACTGCGACCCGTTCTCCACCGAGGCGACGCGCAGGTTCGCGAACCGCTCGAACAGCTTCTCCAACGCCAGGGTGATCAGATAGTCGTAGGCCGCCCGCTCGATGTTGTAGACCTTGATGCTGGGCTTGTACTTGCGCTCTTTGGCCATTCCCGACGAGGCGAATCCGTCCACGTCGTAGCCGTGGGTGGTGTAGCCGCTGTCGCCAGCGTGCACCACCGCGCAGATGCCGGCCTCGTTGACCCGGGCCCAGAAAGGGTCGAAGCGCTCGTCGGCCGGCGACATGAAGCCGTCGGCGGTCCACACTGCGGCCGGACGCATCACGATGGTACGGGCCCCCCTCTCGATAGCCCACTCCAACTCCTTGCAGGCCCAGCCCACGTCGCCCAAGGCGATGTAGGGGGCGGCAAAGATGGTGCCTCGGTAGGCGAATCCCCACTGCTCGTCCAACCAGCGGTTGAAGCCGCCGAACAGAGCGCACACCGCCTCGATGTCCTCTTTGAGCAGCTCCTCGTAGAGCACGCCCAAAGTGGGGAACAGCCACACCGCCTGCAGCCCCTGCTCGCGCACCTTGTCCACCCGGGCGTCCCGGTCGTCCACGTAGTAGCGGGGCAGCTTCTCCCGCTTGCGCAGCATCTCGACCGGGTTGCGGCCCTCGGGGTTCCCCCGGAAGTAGTCGTGCATGGCACCGGGCAGGGCGATCGGATCCCAGGTGGGGTTCACCACCGCATGGCTGATCTTGCCGCCCACTAGGTGGTAGCGCCGACCGTTCACCTCGGCCCACTGCACGCAGCGGGGCTGCATGGCCGGGTCGACATGGCGGGTAAAGGCATCAACCGCCTCGTAGTAGTGGTTGTCGCAGTCGAAGGGGATGTAACCGAGTTCGTCCACGCGGCCAGGGTACCAATCCCCGCCTCGCCGATACACAGCGACCGGGGTCCCTACAGCTCGCTGCAGCCCCGGAAACCCGGGTCGGGACCGGGGCGGCGGGGCGGGGCGAAGAAGTCGTTCTCGTCATCGTCGAGCCGGTTGCACTTGCGCAGCATTGCCCGGCGCTCGGCCTCCAAGAAGAGGTAGCGGGCCACGTCCTCGGGCGTGTCGTCGCTGGCGAACAGGTCGGCTGCGACCGGATCACGCATGAGCTCCCGGCGGATGTCGTCTTTGGTGACCACCGCGCCGTCAGGCCCAACGGCCCGCACCTTCGCCAGCTTCCGCCGATACCACCTGTTCCTCAGGGTCGAAAAGCACAACCCCAGGTTGAAAGCCATCACTCCGATTAATATGCACGTCGCCACTGTCGGGAGCACACCCATCTCGTGCTCCTCCTCGCTTGCAAAACCTGCCCGGGCACCCCGAAAACTAGGTGCGATAGTAATAGGTATACATGAATATTACAGGTATACTCATAGAAATTAAGGGAAATCTTGAGATAGCAGCATGCTTATGCTTCATGCCTGTTGAGCCGCTGGAAAGCCGAATCGTCTCACTAGTGGTCATGAGGTTCCCCCCTTTTCGTGGAGGGGTTGGTTATAGGGATGAGGGGTGTGGGTGTGTTCGTGTTCTGCGGGTGGGATCATTTCGATGGCGGAGTGGAGCCGGTGGTGGTTGTACCAGGTTTGGGCCCACAGCGATATTTCTTGGCGGGCTTGGGTTTTGGCGGCCCAGGCCCTCTGGTCGATGAGCTCGTGCTGGAGGGTGGAGGAGAACGACTCTGCGGGGTCGTTGTCCAGGGCGTTGCCGGTTCTTCCTGGGGATCGGTGGGTTCCGAGGCGCCGGCAGGCTTCGGCGGTGTATTGGCTTCCCTTGTCGGAGTGGAGGATCACGCCTTTGATGTTCCCGCCCCTGGTGGC
>JAPYOC010000112.1 GCA_028278955.1 Candidatus Poriferisocius aerobius | reverse complement strand
GCGGTTGCAAAGCTGGTGGCGGCCACTGCGCCCCGCAGTAGAGTGGTGAGGTGAGTGGCCGCCAGGTAGTGGATGTGCTCGATCTTGCCCCTGCGATGGCCCATCCCGACTTCCGTCATGGCCGGCATCGCCCGGTTGTCCAATTCATTATGGACTGGAACGACGCACCGGGGTTGCGCAGCGAGATGCTGTGCGGGGGTGCCGCTCCGACGGGGGTAGTGGAGGCTGATCTGGCATTGATCGCCGCGGTGGTTCACGGGTTGTGCGACCGCGATGGCTTCCCAACCCCGGAATGGGTGGCGGCCCACAGCTTGGCGGTTCCGGTCACGATGTCGGGGCAGCCGGCAGACTCAGAATGGGGCCAATGGGTGGTGTCGCAGGCGCCGGCGGTGTGCTCAGAGCACGGGGTGTACTTTGAGGCCGACATGCTCTCAGCCATATGAGCGAGCCCGGCCGACAGTATTTCAACGCTGGCAGGCTGGGGGAGCTGCTCAACGAGGTCGACCGGGAGCTGGGCGCTGGCGACTTCATCGAAGTAGTGGCCTGCGGAGGGGCCGCCCTGGTCCTCAAGTACGACGTCCGCAGCACCGGCGATGTCGACATCGTTTCCGAGGCGTTCCCCGACGAGCTGCGCAGAGCCGTGCGGAGAGTCGGGGAGCGGAACGGGCTGCCCGAAGCGTGGATGAACGACGCGGCGAAGATCGCGACGCCCAAGCTGCCGGTGCGGCCCGAACTTGTGTACGGCGGCGAAAGGCTGAAGGTGTAGAGCCCGGGGCCCCACTTTCTGCCGGCCATGAAGCTGTTCGCCGGCAGGGACCAGGACATGGACGACGCGGTGCTTCTCATACGGGAGATCGGCTACACCAGCGCCGACGACCTCCTCGATCTGCTCGAGGACAGGTACAAGCACACCCAGCTGCCGCCGGCGAGGGAGTACTTCGCTCGCAGGGCATTCCAGCTGGCCGAGCGGGCCGAAGAAATCGCGGAACAACCCCCCAGCAGGGACAGGCACGACAGCTGACCCGACATCGGGCTGTAGCCCGACCGCACTCATAGTTCCCCAAGCCCACGGGTGGAGCGAGCGGGGGACTTATGCGACGCACTTGGAAGACGGCCAGCGAACGGGTCCCTCGATAATGGTCAGACGAGATCCTCAACTGGCACCACACCGGAGACAGCAACCCCCAACCCCACAAAAACGCGCAGGGCCAACTAACGCGAGGAACCGCTAGGGCTCGGGCAAGTCGGCCATGTCGGCCAACGCCAGGGCCGCCGCTTTGACCAGGGGAAAGGCCAGACAGGCACCGGTGCCTTCCCCGAGCCGGAGATTGAGGTCCAACAGGGGATCCAGGCCCAGACGGTCGAGGACGATGCAAGCAGCCGGCTCGGCGGAGCGGTGGCCGGCGACGGCATGGGCCGCAGTGCCCGGCACCAGGGCATCGGCGGCGAACAGGGCGGCCCCGGCGATTACTCCGTCGACGATGCAGGGAACGCGGTTTTGGGCCGCGCCAATGTACAGCCCGGCGAGGGCGGCGATCTCCAGGCCGCCGGCCGCGGCCAAAACCTCGAGGGGCCCGGTGCAAGCGGCCGCCCTTTCGATGGCAGCGGCGACCAGCTTGCGCTTGTGGTCGATTCCCTTAGCCGGGACACCAGCCCCGGTTCCCGTGACCGCTTCGGCCGGCCGGCCGGTGAAAGCCCCGATCAGCGCCGCGGCCGACGTGGTGTTGCCAATGCCCAAGTCGCCGCCGATCAGACAGTCGGCGCCCGCTTCCACCTGCTCCGACGCAATCCTGCTCCCGACGGCCAACGCGGCTTCGGCCTGGCTCGTGGTCATCGCCGGCCCGGCCGCGATGCTGGCGGTTCCCTCAGCCACCCTCTCCACTCTCACACCCGGCAACGGGCCGAACGGGGTCTTCACCCCGACGTCGACGACAACCACCCCGGCGCCCACCGACTCGGCGAACACCGAGATCGCAGCCCCACCGCTGCTCACCGTGGCCACCATGGCCGCGGTGATCTCCGCCGGCCACGCACTGGCCCCATCGGCCACCACACCATGATCACCGGCGAACACCGCCACCACCGGCCGGCGGGGAGCAGGAGGCGGGCAGACACCCGCTATCCCCGACAAACGAACAGCCACACCCTGCAACCGCCCCAACGCGCCGGAGGGCATCACCCGGGTCTCCCAGCGAGCACGGGCCTCCGCCATGGCCTGGACATCCAACGGAGGCGGCGACGCCAACGACAACAGGCCCACCTCAACCCCCACTTCGACCCAAGAGCCAGCCCACCAACACCAACAGCCCAACCGCGGCCACCTCCACCCGGTCCAGCAGGCGAACAGCGGCAGCGATATCACCAAGCTCCGGACGAGAGCCCGCTCCGAGAAACGGGCGGCCTTCCCCGACGCCCTCATAGCTGAGAGGACCGCCGAGCCTGCACCCCAGAGCAGCAGCCACAGCAGCCTCAGCAACACCGGCGTTGGGCGACGGGTGGGCGGGGGCCTGTCGGCGCACCGCATCGACGATCTGCGGCCGCCGTTGCCGACTCAACCCGGCAACCAGGACGGCGAAAATGCGGGCCGGGATGTAGTTGGCGGCATCGTCGAGGCGGGCTGCGGCCCAGCCGAAGCTCCCATACCGCTCATTGCGCCGACCGACCATGGCATCCATAGTATTCACTGCCCGGTAGATCGCGGCACCAGGGGCGCCGGCCACTGCGCCCCAGAACGCGGGAGCGATTACTGCGTCCACGCTGTTCTCCGCCACCGACTCGATGACCGCGGCGGCGATGCCGGAATCATCGAGTGCGGTGGGGTCGCGCC
This sequence comes from Candidatus Poriferisocius aerobius, assembly GCA_028278955.1. Classification (GTDB taxonomy): domain Bacteria; phylum Actinomycetota; class Acidimicrobiia; order Acidimicrobiales; family Bin134; genus Poriferisocius; species Poriferisocius aerobius. The sequence goes on along the minus strand of JAPYOC010000112.1, from coordinate 795 downwards.
CCACCAGGGCGGGCAGCTCGGCGCGAGCGGCAGGAAGGTCACCACCTGTCGCTGCTGCTCCAATCCCTGTCGCCACCCGGCGAAGCTCGCGCCCGGCGACAGCTATCGCCACGGCCGCGGCCGTGGACTTCGCCAGCCGGCCCGCGGCGCCGCCGATGGCCACTCCCACCGCGACATAGGCCACCCCCGCCGGCCGACGGTCGGCCCAAAATGCCTGCTCGACGCGCCCCATGGCGTTTCCGAATCGGGCTACCGGATGAACGGCGGCGGGCGGCTCGCCCATCACCCGGTCGATAACCAGACCGGCGGCCGCGCCCAGACATCTCCGGCCCACTCGGCTCATGGGTCGGCCGCCAACGCCAGCAGCGCCGCGGTCTCAGCCATCAGGATCACCGCTCCGAGGACATCGCCGGTGAAGCCGCCCAGCCGCCGCCACGCCAACGCTGTCACGCCGAAGGCGACCACCCCCAGAACCCCGGCCGCCACTGCCCCCGACACCCCTTCGAGCATCACCAGCCCAGCCGCGGCGGGGGCCAGCCACAACACCAGCCAGCGCCGCGACCCGGCCAGAAACGGGTCGGCCAGGCCGCCGGGCCGGGCATAGGGAACCACTGCGGGAACCACTGCGACCACCGTGCGGCTCAACGCCCAGACCGGCGCCAAAGACAGCGACTCGACGCCGTCTGTCGACAACGCCGACCACCGGGCCCCCAGCACGGCCACCACCGCGGCGATGGCGAACGCGCCCACATCGGGGCGGCTCATCACCGCCAGCCGCCGATCCCGGTCCATGGG
>JAPYOC010000111.1 GCA_028278955.1 Candidatus Poriferisocius aerobius | reverse complement strand
GATTTTGGGGGCGTCGGCACCGCCCGGGGCGTCGGCGTCGGCGGTTGTGGCGAGCGCTCTCGAGCTGATTGGGGCGGGTCAAGGCAATGATGCCGGGGTGGTCGGGCTTTCGGAGGCCGTGGATGCCGGTGAGTTCTTGGATGTTCTTGCGACGCAGGGGGTTGCCTGCCAAGAGTTCGTGGGAACTTAGCCGAGGAGGTTGCGGAGAAGCTGGTCGTGAATGCGACCATTTGTGGCGATCCAGTCGCCAGCTGCGGCTGCGGTTTCACCGGTCCACTGGGTAATTCGCCCGCCGGATTCGGGGATGATGGTGAGCATGGGGGCGATGTCCCAGAGGTTGAGACCGGGATCGATCATGGCTTCGGTACGACCGGTGGCCACCAAGACGTAGCCGTAGCCGTCTCCCCAGGTGCGCATTCGGGCGCCGGTGCGGCTCACCCGGTCGAAGGCGCCCTTGGGCCACCATTCGAAGCCCGATGCGCACAGATAGGATCGACCCAACTCGGCTTCAGAGCTCACCCGGCACCGGCGGCCGTTGTGGTAGCAGCCCAGACCCCGCCCGGCCCAGACCGCTTCTGCGAGCGGAGGAACGACGGTGATGCCGATTGCGGGGCCATGCTGGTCGATCATGGCCAAAAGAGTGGTGTATAGGGGTACGCCGCGCACAAAGCTTCGGGTGCCGTCGATGGGGTCGATGATCCAAGTTCTCCCCGACGTCCCTTGCTCTTGGGGAAACTCCTCACCGATGACGGCGTCGTCGGGGAATCGGTTGGCCAGCGCCTCCCGCAGAAACGACTCCGCGGCCTTGTCGGCGTCGGTCACCGGCGATCCGTCGGATTTGCGCTGCACCGAGAGCTGGTGATCGTTGAACCAGTCCAGCGTCAAAGCCCCTGCTTGACGAGCGGACTCGACTGCCTCGTCAAGCAGGTCGGCGGACACCGAACCGGTGCCGGTCATCCCAGAACGCCCTGGCCCCGAAGTTCGGCCAGCCGCCTTTCGCTCAGCCCGAGCACCTCGCTCAACACCTCGCTCGTTTGCTGGCCGACGGTGGGGGCGTGGGTGGGGACGGGGAGCTCCTCGTCGAAGAACTTGACCGGAAGGGGGAGCTGTTCGCATCCCACCTGCTCGGTGGTGAACAGTGGCATCCGGTCTTGGAACTGGGGGTCGTCAACCACGTTCTTGGCGTTGTTCACCGGTGCGATGGGAGTGTTGACACGGTCGCCGAACGCCAGCCACTCCGCGCTTGTCTTGGCGGCGAAGATGTCCCGCAATTCCCGCTGCAATTCTAAATTGCCCCGGGCGTGGTCGGCGTACGTCGAGCCACCCCAGCGGTCGAAGAGGTCCATGCGGTCGAGACCTTCGCAGAAGTTGCGCCAGAAAGCCTGCTCTGACGCCATGAACAGCACATGGCCGTCGGATGACTCATACATCTGATAGCGGACGCCTTCCCACATGCCGGCCAAGCCCGGGGCCCGGCGCTCGTAGTTGTCCGCCGGGTTGCCGGTGACCTCGTTTTCAGGCCGCTGGTAGGCCTTCCACGTCTCGATGCGGTACCAGTCCATGTAGGCGGCCCCGTCGGACTGGGCCAACTCAAGTCGGCACCCCTCACCGGTCTCCCGGGCCCGGATGATGCCGGCCAACAGCCCGAACGCGCCGATGAGCGGGGCGACGTTGATGCCGATGTTGGGCATCTCCGGAATGCGGCAGAAGCCGTCGGTGTCATAGGCCGGAGGGATGAGCCCGGCCCAGGTGTCGTAGGCGATTCCGTGGCTGGGCATGTCCTTGTACGGGCCGGTCATGCCGTAGCCGCTTATGGTGGCGAAGACGATCTTGGGGTTCACCTCCTTCAGCTGCTCGTAGCCCAAGCCTCTCCGCTCCAAGGCGCCGGGCCTCATGGCTTCCACCACGGCATCGGCGTTGCGGGCCAGATCGAGGTACAGCGCCACTCCCTCGGGCTGGCGGAGGTCGAGCACGATGCTGCGCTTGCCCCGGTGGGTGTGAAGGTGCAGCAGCGACACCCCGTTGACTATGGGCCAGGTCATCTGGCGGATGTAGTCGCCTTGCGGGGGCTCCACCTTGATGACGTCGGCGCCGAGGTCGGACAAGAACGTGGTCAAAAAGCCAGGACCGAGCAGCGAGCTTTCGATGACCCGAACCCCGGCCAGCGGCGGCGCCGAGTGGCTCATGCCTGCATCCCTCCGTCGACTCGGATGGTGATTCCGTTGCAGTAGCTGGCGTCGTCGCTGGCCAGAAAGGCGAACGCCGCGGCCAACTCCGAGGGGTTGGCCGACCTCTCGAAGGGAAGGATGCGGGACATGATGGCGAGGTCCACGCCTTCAGGCGGAGTGAACTGCTCGCCAATGGGGGTGTCGACTCCACCGGGAGCGATGCAGTTCACCCGGATTCCCGACCGGCCGTTGGTGATGGCCATGGTCTGGGTGAGGGCGATGACCCCGCCTTTGGAGGCTGAATAGGCAGAACTCCAGGGCTGGGCGTTGGTGCCCGCGGTGGAGGCGGTGTTGACTATGTTGCCCCGGGATTCGAGCAAGTAGGGCAAGCAGGCTTGGGACATGAAGTAGGTGCCGGTGAGGTTTACGCCGAGCACTCGATTCCAAGCCTCGACGGTCTCATCCTCATCGCGGGCGAAATGGCCGAGGCCGGCGATGTTGCAGAGCACGTCGATGCGGCCGTGGGCTTCTGCTGCTTGGGCGACCGCCGGGCCGATGGCAGCGAGGTCGAGCAGGTCGAGGTGGATGGCCATGTCGACGTTGTCGACCGGGGCGCGGTCGATGCCCACCACCGTGGCGCCCTCGGATCGCAGCCGCGCGGCCGTGGCCTGCCCGATGCCGGAAGCAGCCCCGGTGACGACGGCGACTTTGCTCTCAAACCGGTTCATGCCCCAAGCATGGCTCATTGCGGCGAGCGGTGGTGCATTAGAACCGGCGCGCGCGGTTGGGTCAGCGAATCGAGTTCGGGGCCATGGCGCGAGCCGGCGCTTCCACGACTCCGGTCAGCATGTCCACGAGGTTGGTGGCGTAGTCGGCGTCGGCGGTTGCGAGGGCCTCGCCGGCATCGATTCGGCGGGCCCGTTCGGCCAGCGAGGCGGTCATGAGCTGAATCATGCCCAGCACGCGCTCGTCGCGTTGGGCTTTCGTGGTGCCCGCAGCCCTATCTCGCAGCAATCTCAAGATGGCGGCGAGGTTGGCCGGGACGTGGGTGGGATCGAATTCCCATTGACTGAAACCGGCGCTGAGCTGGGCCACGATCCTGAGATAGCAGCGACCTCTGGTGGTGGAGAGCTTGGCGATCAGGGGGCAGATGAGCGCTTCGATGAGATCGGAGGCGCAGTTGTCGCCGCGGATCGCCCAAATTCGGCCCCGTTCTTGGTCGATGGGCTCGCCGTGCTCTTGCAAGATGGCGTCGAGAACCCCGAGGCGCGAGCCGAAGTGGTAGGAGAGCGCCGAGCTGTTTCGCTGGTGGGCGGCGGCGACGATGTCTTGCATGCGCACCCGCCAGATGCTCTGGTCTGCGAACAGGCGCTCTGCCTCGCTCAGCAGTCGGTTTCGTGTCTCGGTGGCGTCGCGGGGCACGGCCGGTAGCTCTTGTTGGTTCGATTGCCGTTCTGCGGTTTGCGCCCGACCGTGGTCGCCGAGCGGGCTACTTGCCGTGGCCGAGGGGCAAAAGGGCGGTGTCGGGAATGAGCTCTACGTCGATGCCGTCGGGCAGCGGGTACTGGAACTCGGGATGCTTCCGCTGGGCCGTGGCCCGGTAGCGGTCGGTGGAGTGGATGGGGTCGGCGTCGTACTCGGGGATCACCTTGGTGCCGAAAACCTCGAGCATTTCCTCGATCTCGTCGTGTTCCATGCCTTCGCCGGGCAGGCCGAACACCACCTGGTCGCAGCCGACGGTTTGGTAGCGGGCCAACTGCTCGCACACCTCATCGGCGTTGCCGCACAGCATGTAGCCCCCGGCGATCGCCCCATCGAGCATCTCGTCAGTCCAGTCGATCTGCTTTGGGGTTGAAGGCCAGGTGATGGCGTCGGGCGACTTGGGCATGGTGTCGTGGTAGAGGTTCACCATGGTGACCAGATAGCCCCGGCCCCGGGTTTTGGCGATCTCCCGGGCCCGCTCCCGGTCTTCGAGGCAGACCACGGCGTTGGTCATCATCACGTTGTCGTTCTTGAACTGGCCGATCTGCTCCACCGGGTTTTGGATGGCCTCCTTGTAGGCGTCGATCCGGCCTTGAAGGTTGAAGATGGGCTCGAAGTTGAACGCAATGGCCCCGATGCCCAGCGAGCCGGCCTTGGCGAAGGTGGGCGGGTTGCCGCAGGCTACCCAGATAGGGGGGTGGCCTTTGCCGTAGGGCTTGGGCAGCACATTGTGGGGTTGGGGCACGGCGAAGTGCTCGCCGACGAAGTCATAGTCCCGCTGTTCCCACATTCGAGGGATCTCCCGGATGACCTCATCCCACATTGACTTGGTCTCGGGCGGGGTCAGCCCGCCGAAGGTGGCTACCTCATGGCTGCCCGCGCCCCGGCCGGTGCCGAACTCGAAGCGGCCCTCGGTGATGTGGTCGAGCATGGCGGCCCGCTCGGCGATCCTCACCGGGTGCTCCTTGGCGGTGGGCAGGCTGGTGATGCCGGTGGACAGGTGGATGCGCTCGGTCTTGGCGGCCACATAGCCCATGACCGGTGCCGGGGCTGACATGTGGCTGTACTCGGTGAGGCAGTGGTGCTCGCCAAACCAGACGTACTTCCAGTTGTACTTGTCGGCGGTGATGGCGTAATGGGCTTCTCGCATCAAAGCGGTGTGCTCGGCCTCGGTGTCGTGGGCCGCCGGCCCTGGGATGTAGCCGTTGCAGAAAACGCCGAACTCCATGGTTTCCTCCGCGTGGGTCAGGTGATGAACTGGCAATTGTTTCTAATGGTAGACATTAGAAACAATCAAATCAAGAGAGCTCCACTTGGCGCCGCAGGTCGGCGATCCAGGCTTGGGCGGCGCTCCACGTTGCGGCGGCATTGCTGTTCTGCTCCGGTTGGCCCTGAGTCGCGGCCGGGTAGGAGCCGAGGAATTTCACGTCGCCGTGCTTGGCCACGATGCTGGTGAGGCAGTCGGCCACGAGTTGGTCGGCGATGTGGCCCTCAAAGTCGATGAGGAAGCAGTAGTCGCCCAGCGCTTTCTTGATGGGCCGGGATTCCAGCTTGGTGAGGTTGATGGAGCGGGCGGCGAACTCGGCGAGAATCCCCATCAGGGAGCCCGAGCGGTCGGCCCGTTGGAAGACGACGATAGAGGTCTTGTCGTGTCCGGTGGGGGCGGGCACCCCAGAGCGGGCCACAGCCACGAAACGGGTTTGGTTCTCGGGGTGGTCTTCGATGCCGGTGGCGATCAGCTCTAGGCCGTAGAGCTTCTGGGACAAGGCGGTACCGATGGCGGCGGCTGCGATGTCATGGGAATCGGAGAGATCTCGGGCCGCAGCGGCGGTGGAGTTGGCCGCCCTCTGCTCGGCATCGGGCAGGTTGGCAGTGAGATAGCGTCGGCATTGGGCTGTGGCCACCGGGAAGCTGATGACCCGTCGAATCATCTCCAGTGACGTGCCGGGATGGCCAAGAAGGTGGAGGCGGACGTCGATGACCACCTCTCGCTGAATGAGCAGATCGTGCTCGAAGATCAAAGCGTCCAGGGCGATGTTGACCGTGCCCTCGATAGAGTTCTCGATGGCGGTGAACCCCAAGTCGGCTCGGCCCCGAGCGGCGCGCTCGAGCACCTCGGGGATCGAGCGGCACAGCTGATGATCGGCTGCGGCCAGGTCGGGCTGGCCGAGGAGTGCTTCTTCGGTAAAGGTGCCCGGTGGTCCGAGATAGGCCACATGGCGCCCGGCTCGGGCAACCGTGATCACGAAGAGGCAGGATAATGGTGGTGGGGTTGCGGTTGCGATCCGCCGAGCGCGGTCGCAAAGAGTCAGGATAATGGTGGGAACGGGAAGCAGGTCGCAATGAGAAGACGGTGCCAACGGCCGAAAAAGGCGAGACCTCAAGGTGGATGAAGCTCTTGTGCGGCAGATGATCGACGAGGTGCGCACCGGCGCATTGTCGGCTGACGACGCGGTCCGGCGGCTCCGGCGGCTGCCGTTCGCTGATTTGGGATTCGCCCGGGTGGATCATCATCGCCGCCTTCGACAGGGGTTGGCCGAAGTTGTCTATGGTCCGGGCAAGACGCCCGAGCAGGGCGCGGCCATCGTGGGGGAGCTGCTCAAACAGCCTGACGGCCCGGTGCTGTTGACCCGGGCTAGCGGCGAACAGGCCGCCGCCGCCTTGGCCCTGAATCCCGGCGGGGAACGCTATGGCGCCACGGTGGTGTGGCGGCCGGCGCCGCCGAGGCCTGAGCGAGTGGTGCTGGCCTCGGCGGGCACGGCCGACCTCCCGGTCGCCGAGGAGTGCGGGGTGGTTCTGGCCGCTCACGGGGTGGTGCCGCAGCGGTTGAACGATGTGGGGGTAGCCGGACTCCACCGGATTCTCCAAGAAGTCGATTCGCTGGCTGAAGCCGATGCCGTGGTGGTGATCGCCGGGATGGAGGGGGCTTTGGCCTCAGTGGTGGGCGGGTTGACTGCGGCCCCGGTCGTGGCCGTGCCCACCAGCGCGGGGTACGGCTCGTCGCTGGAGGGGGTGACTCCGCTGTTGGCGATGTTGTCGTCGTGTGCCGCGGGAGTGACCGTGGTGGGGGTGGACAATGGCTTCGGCGCCGCCTTCGCGGTGCTGCGGCTGTTCAAGACCAGGGATCGGGCGACGGGACCCGACGATGTCTGAACCGCCTCGTCTTGGCTGGTTCCACTGCTTCAGCGGGATTGCCGGAGACATGGCGCTGGGAGCGCTGATCGACGCTGGCGCCGATGTGGCGGCAGTACAGGAGATGTGCGAGTTGCTGCCGCTAGGAGGATGGGATCTGCAAGCCCGTCCCACCCAGCGCGGCGGCGTCGCGGCCACCGACGTGAGGGTGGTTGCCAAAGAGACGTCAGTGGTGCGCACCGCCAGCCACATCAATGCCCTCATCAGCGAGGCGCGCCTGCCCCACCGGGTGGCGGACCGGGCTTTGGCGGTGTTTGGCGCCCTTTCCCAGGCGGAGGGCAAGCTGCACCGCCGGCCGCCGGAGCAGGTCCACTTTCACGAGGTGGGCGGGGTGGACGCCATCATCGACGTGGTGGGCACCTGCGCGGCGCTTGAGCTGCTGGGCATCGACGAGGTCCACTCCAGTGCGGTGGCGTGCGGTCGGGGGATGATCCGCAGCGCCCACGGGCTGCTGCCCAATCCGCCGCCGGCAGTGGTCGAGCTGCTGGTGGGGTGCCCGACGTTCGGGTTGGATGTGGGCCTGGAGCTGACGACCCCCACCGGCGCCGCGATCTTGTCGGCCTTGGCCGAGGGTTGGGGGCCGATGCCCCCGATGACGATCGCGGCGACCGGCTTCGGCGCGGGCGACAACCAGTTGGAGGATCGTCCCAACCTCACCCAGGTGGTGGTGGGGACCAAGACAGCATCCCGCCCGCAAGGCCAGCCGGTCATCCTGCTTGAGACCAACGTGGACGATGCCACCGGGGAAACGCTGGCCCACGCCGTGGCCTCGCTGTTGGAGGCGGGTGCCCATGATGCCTGGATCACGCCGATCATCATGAAAAAAGGCCGGCCGGCCCACATGGTCAGCGCATTGGCAGATCCCGCGTTGGGCGATCAGGTGGCGGCGACCATGGTTGGGGAAACGGGTTCGCTGGGGGTGCGGGGACAGCGGCTCGAGCGGTGGCCTCAGGCCCGTCTGGACCATGAGGTGGACGTGGACGGCCGGCGGATCCGGGTCAAAGTGAGCGCGGGCAGGGTGAAGGTGGAGCACGATGAGGCGGTGCGGGCGGCGAAGCTGCTGGGGCTGCCGGCGCGCGAAGTGGTCTTTTTGGCCGAGCAGGCCTGGCGGCGACAAGACGACGAGCCAGTTGCCTAGCATGAGAGAGGTGGAAGACGAGCGATTGTATTTTCGCCAGCTGTTGGCGGGCCGGGATTTGGCGGGCGCAGACATGCTGGCCCAGCAGATGGCCAACTTCGTCTACCTGATCGGAGATCGGGAGACGGGCGAAGCGGTGGTGGTGGATCCGGCCTACGACCCAGAGGGGATCGTGGCGCTGCTCAACGCTGACGGGATGCGCTTGGCCGGGGTGTTGGCCACTCATTACCACCCTGACCATGTGGGCGGCTCGATGATGCAGTTCTCGATCACAGGGGTGGCGGAGCTGTTGGAGCTGGTGTCGGTTCCGGTGCATGTGCAGGCCGACGAGGCCCGCTACGTGACCATGACCACCGGCATCGAAAAAGATGATCTGTGTGTACACTCCAGCGGTGATGTGCTCTCGGTGGGGCAGGTGGACATCGAGATGATTCACACGCCGGGCCACACGCCGGGCAGCCAGTGCTTTTTGACCAATGGGCGACTGGTGGCCGGAGACACGCTGTTTTTGGAGGGATGCGGCCGGACCGACTTGCCGGGAAGCGACCCGGCGGCGATGTACGAGAGCCTCACCCAGCGTCTGGCCCGGGTCCCCGACACCGCTACTCTTTATCCCGGCCACCTTTATTCGCCCCAACCGTCGGCGTCGATGGGCGAGACCCGTCGTACCAACTATGTGTTCATGCCCCGCTCTGTTGAGCAGTGGCTGGCCATGTTCGGCGGGTGAGCGCGGTGGGCCTGGTTTCGTCCGACAGTCCTTTGGCGGCCTTGGACTCCCGGGTTGCCGGGGCGCTGGAAGACCTGGTTCAGGCCCTCGACGGGGTGGGGCTGGATCCCGGATTGCTGGAGCTTTGCGCTGCTCGCATCGAACAGCTGATCGGCGGTGCCCCGTCGGCACAGAGTCGTGCTTGCCAGGGGGACAAAGCCGAAACGGTGTTGGCGTTCACCGAGCAGTATGTGCTGGATGCCCACGGCGTGACCGACGAGCTGTGCCGGGGGTTGAGCGCTCATCTGACGCCGCCGGAGTTGGCTGCGCTCACGACGGCAATCGCCACGTTCGAGGCGTTGTCCCGCAGCCGGGCTGTGCTGAAGGGAATCTCTCTGTGACCAGGATCGCGGTCCCCGAGGGGGGCACGTCGTTTTTTGATCACCAACCCGAGCTGTTCGCGGTGTTCAACCGCTTCTACGGCATGCTGTGGAGCGAGGGGCAACTCGACCAGGTCGCCAAGGAAGTGGGCCGGCTCCGCAACGCCCGGGTCAACGACTGCAACCTTTGAAAGAACCTCCGCTTCGCAGGTGCGAAGCAGCAGGGGCTGACCGAGGACATGGTGGCCAAGATCGAGGACGGCTACCACACCAGCGACTTGCCGGACCGGCTCAAACTGGCCCTGCGCGTGGCGGACGCGGTGATTTCCGACCCGACGGGGCTCAGCGCAGCCGACCAGGTGGCGCTCCGCAAGGAGTTCACCCCTGCTGAGCTGGCCGAGCTGGCCCTTGCCGTGGCCATGGCCGCTGGTTTCTCCAAGGCGGCCATCGCCTGGGGCCCGCCCCCGGCCATTCCTGTCACCGAAGTTCCAACGCCGTCCTCCGGCGCGACAGTGGGCTGAGCGTGCGCGAGGAGGGACTTGAACCCTCACGTCCTTGCGGACACAGGAACCTGAATCCTGCGCGTCTGCCAATTCCGCCACTCGCGCCGGTTGTTGAGCCACTTACCGTACAAGACGGAGGCTCGGATCGAGAACTGGGAATCGGCTGAGACCCCGGCTGCTGCGGGGCCGAATGCCAACTTTGAGGGGCAATGGTTATAGTCCACCGCAACGTAGAGGCCACATAGTCATGGAACTTTGATGATCCGGCTGGAAGCAGCACAAGCAACCGACAGAGGCCGACGTCGAGAAAAGAACGAAGACTCGGCACTGGCCGACGAGAGCCTCTTTGCGGTCGCCGACGGGCTGGGAGGCCATCAGGGAGGAGAGGTGGCGTCGGCTTTGGCGGTCGAAGTGCTGGCGGCCCGAGTCAAAACGGCGGCGAAGGCCCGAAAGAGCGAGCGTCGCCACCGCTCCACCCGCCGCTCGCACCATTCCCTCGCGCCAACCGTCGAGGATCTTCTGGTGGCGGTGGATCAGGCCAACGAGGAGATCTTGGCCCAATCCGCCTCAAGCCCTGAGCTGGCGGGTATGGGGACCACGCTGTGCGCGCTGGCCGTGGTCGAGCATGAACACCGCCAGGCGCTGGCCGTGGTGAACGTCGGCGATTCCCGGGTCTATCGCTGTGATGATCGCGGGTTCCACCAGATCACCGAGGACCACACCGTGGTGCAAGAGATGGTCAAAGCGGGGATTCTCGCTCGGGAGGAGGCGGAAGGCCATCCGGACCGGCATCGGCTCAGCCGGGCGCTGGGCATCGAGTCGAAGGTGGTGGTGGATGAGTGGATTCTGGAGGCGGTGAGCGGGCATCGCTACCTGCTGTGCTCGGACGGGTTGACCAACGAGGTCGAAGATCGGGAAATTCACGCGATTCTGGTGCGAAGCGAGTCGCGGGCGGAGGCCGCGGCCACCTTGGTGAGCCGGGCTTTGCAGCACGGCGGAAGCGACAACGTGACGACGGTGGTCGTCGATGTTTCCGCAGTGGCCCTACCCTAAAACAAGCAGGTCAACAAGTACGCTGGTTTCGCCATGCCTGACAACGATCCAGAGCTTTTGGGCGGTCGGTACCGACTGCGAGATCAAATCGCTCGCGGCGGCATGACCGATGTTTTCCTGGGCCAGGACACCCTCTTGTCGCGCCCGGTGGCCATCAAGCGCTTGTTTCCCGAGTTTGCCGCCGATCCCAGCTTTGTGGAGCGGTTCAGACGGGAGGCCACGGCGGCGGCGAACCTCAATCACCCCAACGTGGTGGCGGTATACGACTGGGGAGCGTCCGCACGCACCTACTACATCGTGATGGAGTACCTCGAGGGTCAGAGCCTGGCCGAGCTGCTGCGTTCGGGCGGCCCGCTACCTCCTGAACGGGCCGCGGATATCGCTCTGTATGTAGCCGCAGCGCTGGGTTTTGCCCACGACAACGGGGTGATTCACCGAGATGTGAAGCCGGGAAACGTGCTGCTGTCACCCGGTGGGCAAGTGAAAGTAACCGACTTCGGTATCGCCGTCGCCGCTTTCGGCGGAGCGGAGTCGAACTTGACGCAAACCGGTTCGGTGATGGGAACCGCCACCTACTTCTCCCCTGAACAGGCCCAGGGCCAGAATCTCGATCATCGCAGCGACCTGTACTCGCTGGGCGTCGTGTTGTACGAGATGCTCTGCGGCCGCCCTCCATTTACCGGAGATAGCTCGGTGGCGGTGGCGTACAAGCATGTCCAGCAGCCGGTGCTCGCTCCTGCGTCGCTCGGCGTCTTGCTGCCGGAGTCGCTGGAGGCCATCACGATGAAACTGCTGGCCAAAGATCCGGCCAAGCGGTACCCCACGGCACTGGATCTTCAGCGCGATCTGCGGCGGTTCCGGGAGGGGCGTCACCAGTTGTCCGCCCGCAAATCGTCGACTGGGGCCCCGCCGGACAAGAAGGTCGCCGGGCCGGACGTCCCTGCGCCGCCCGTTCCGCCGATGCCTGTGCCCGCGGCGGCGGCGCATCAGCCGACGCCGGTGCTGGAGCCGTCGTCGCGGGCTGGTTTGTACACTGCGGCCGCGGTGATCTTCATCGC
>JAPYOC010000110.1 GCA_028278955.1 Candidatus Poriferisocius aerobius | reverse complement strand
TGCCGCGAATGTCGTCGCATTGGCGCTCGAAGGCGGAGAGCGCGGCGGCGTTGTCGCGCGCTGGGCCGGGCCGCTGCTGTGCGCCTCGGGCATGTTCGATGGCGGCTTGGAAGTCGTCGCAGGTCATGGCGGCGAGCACGGTGTCGTTGTCGGTGCAGGCGAGGTGCTTGCCTGCGAGGCGGGCGGCGGCGTTGAAGTGCTCGAGCTGCTGGTGGTCGAGGGGCCATTAGCCGGTGTCGACGGCCTCGGTCGGGGTGAGGAACGGCTAGAGGCGGGTTCGGATTGGTCCTGGCATGGGGTTTCCCTTGTTGGCTTGCAGGTCAGAGGCCGATGCCGGCTGTTCAGGCGGGAGCGGCGAACCCGGCCGGGACGGGGATGGCTGTGTCGATGAGCTGCTGGAGGTCCATGTCGATGGCGGCTTGCCAGCGCTGCGTGTCGGCTCCGGGCAGGTGCTCCATGTCAAAGGCGCAGGCATGGGCGACTCTGCTGGCGCGTTGGGCGGCGAGGTCGCCGAGGACGCTGCGGTATCGGGCTTTGCGCCGGGCGATCACGGCTGCGCGGACTCGTTCGGCCCACGCTTCCGTTCGGCCGCCGAGGGGCCGGCTTCCGGCGAGCGCTTCGATGCGCCGGCGGGCGAGAGCGTCTGAGATTGCGGCGATGATCGGGGCGAGCTGGTGTCGGCCCGCTGGTACATCGCCCAGAGCCCGACGAGCCACGGATTATCGGTCCGGCCGGTCGCGGCGGCCTTTTGGTTGTTGTGTTTGACCTGTTGGAGGGCTTGCGGGTCGATGTGGCGGAAGTCGTTGTCGAGCAGGTCCCGCGCCTTGCGGACTGCCCCCAGCGTGGGCCTGCGCCCGGCTTCGGCTGTTTCCTGGGGGTCGCCTGTCGGGGGTAGGCGGTCGATGTGTTCGAGCAGGCGGGCTTCGGCCTCCAGCATCTGCTGGTTTTCGAGAGCGGCGCTGTGGGCGTCGGTTTCGTGGAGGCCGGCGAGCCAGTCGTCGATCTCGTCGGCGACGTGGTGGTCGATGCCGTCGGCCCGGGCCCGCTGGGCGGCGAGGTCGCGTCGGGCGACCAGTGAGGCCGCGTCGAGGCCCTCAGCGCGGGGAAGCGACCGGTTGGGGCGGGCGGCGATTGCTGCGAGGTGGGCTTTGGCGTCGTCGAGGGCCATGGCCGGGTGGGTGATGTCGGTGGCGGCGGCCCAGCCGTGGCGGCGGTTGAACACGGCGTCGATGATCTTTTCGGGGGTTGTGTGGTCGGGGGCGGTCTCGGGGTCGGCGGCGGGCGTGTCGGTGATGATGTGCAGCCAGTTCCCGGCGCGGCCCCGAGACAGGCCGACGTAGAGCTGGTCGCGCCCCGTCGACCCGCAGACGACGGTGAGCGACGCGTCGACGGTGGTGCTCTAGGCTCTGGTCTGGGTGATCGCATAGCCCAGATCGACGTGCTTGGTGGCATACGCCGCGGTGACGGTGGCCTGGGCCTGGCGTTCCAGGTGCTCCAGCACCAGGTCGCCTTGTCCCGTGGCGGCGGCGATCCAGCGGTCGCCGTTGCGCACCGCCAGCCCGTCGTTGGCGCGGCGGTGCCGGTCGTTCTGCCGGGTAGTCACGACGTCGCCGACGCGGATTGCCCGGTCGCCCGTCCCTGCGACTGCTGCACCGGTCTCGCCGGTCTGGGCGCGGCGCTCGGCGATCTCGGCGTTGATCTGGCGGGCCATTTCCACAGTCGGCGCGCTGACGAGGGTGGTGCGGTCGTGGTGGTGTTCCCACCAGTCCGCTGCGGCCGCGGCGGCGTCGCCGCTGGCGCCGACTGTGATCCGGCCGCGGTCGCGGTGGTAGTCGAGCCCTTGCTTGAGGCCGCGGTGAATCTCGGCGGTGGCTTGCGCCTCGGCGGGGTCGTCGAACCGCCAGAGCTGGTTGAGCGTGAAAACCGGCAGAACGTGGGAGGCCGCCAGCGCGTCGAACATGCCCCCGGCGGACACCGAGCCCTGCTGGGCCGGGTCGCCCACCAGCACCACCCTGGCGCCGGCGGCTGCGCCCTTGCCGCACAGCGCGGCCAAGTCCCTGGTGGAGAGCTGGCCGGCCTCGTCTGCGATCACCCACCCGCCCTCGGGGATTGACTCGCCCGACCGACCGATGCCCCTAAAACCGGGGCCGGCGTTGACGGCCGCATAGACCACCGCGTCGAAGTCGACATCGGACAGGCTGGTGGCCGAGTCCTCGGCGGCGGCCATCAGCAAGTCCATCATGTCGCCGTCCAAGGCGAGCCGCGGCCCGTCCACTACAAACTCGGGCCGGTCGTACACATCGCGCTCGACACGACTCGCTGCCCGATAGCCGGCGACTGTGCTATCGGCGTCGATGCCTAGCTCAGCGGCCTCGGCCCGCCATCTCTCGTGCGGGTCGCCCTTCAACAGCAGCAGCTTTTTGGACTTGCGTGACGCGACCGCGGCCCGGTTCCAGATTGCAAGGCGTTCCTCGGAGGTCGGCTCGAGCCCGGTGCTGGCCTCGAATCAGCGCACCCTTCGCCCGGCTTCGCGAGCCACATCGCGGGACCGCGAAGACCACGCCTCGATCAGCTCTTTAGGGGGTCTGATCCCGGCAGAGGTCGAAGTGGGCGTCCACCCTGGAGGCCTGATTCTGATCTTGGCCGGGGGTGGAAGCGGTCAGGACCCGCTTCCCCGTCTACTGCATCGCCTATCGCATCATCGAGGCGAGCGTTTCCCTCTTCGGCCTTGTTGTCCATCACTTTCATCAACAAGGGAGCCCAAGAGGTTGAGTGACAATATGAACCATATCGTCTTCGGCGTCGGCGTGATGATCGATGGGAAGGGGGCGGGCGACGGCGAGAGCACCATCAGCATCATCGCCGCCAGCTTCGGGGTGCTGCTGGCCACCTACGACCGACCCGAAAGGGTCTGAAGGCCAACTACTTCGGTATCTGGTGCTGGCCAGTTATGGTGGCAGGGTGGAGTTGAGCCGGGCACAGTGGGGTTCAATCGACTCGTTCGCGGTGAGGATTGTCCGTTTCGCGGGGTGCGTGGCGGAGGCTCACGGCTTGGGCCATGGGCCCGGTGGATCTCGGAAGCCTTGGGGTATCGACTTCCAGAGTCGTGCCTGTTTGATCTACGCGCAGACGCTGCGCGCTGAATATCTGCGGGGTGTCGCCGATGCGAGCGCGTACTGCGCGGGGCTGATGGACGGCTCTCAACCTAAAGATGAGGTCGCAACCGATTGGGAGATCGTCGCGGAGTTCCTGCGCTCAACATCACAGACCTTGCGGGGGATGCCTGAGGTTGCGGAGGTTGCTGCCGGGGCGGGGGCGGCTGAGATCGGATCGGCACCACCGGCGGTATTGCGATATGAGCGGTTCGCTGAGTTGGTGAGCTACCAAGGAGTTGCCAGACTCGGGGAGGCTGCTGGAGCCGTCGCCCTCTGCTGCGGTTCGCATGCACAGGTGGTGCCGACGGCCCAAGAGCTGGAATGGCTAATCTCTGTGGTCGCCCAAGAGCCGGTAGATGATCTTGCCAGGCGCAACAAGACATCTGTACGGGGCATGTACCGTCGCATCGAGAAGATGTGGGAGCGCATCGGAGTGGCCAACCAGGTGCAGGGGGTCGCCCTCGCGGTGCAGCAGGGCTGGATAGCGCCTCCACCGTGGGGCGAAGGAGAGGCCCGCGTACGAGGCAAACAGAATTAGCCGTCTACACTCGCGGTGTGGACATTGGCGGCGACCAGCTCAGAGTGGTCTTGGGCCATGTCGTCCAGATCGAGGAATATGCCGCCCGGATCTCCGAGGCCCACAGTCTCGGCCATGGCCCCGGCGAGCACACCGATATCTGGGGTATGGAGTTCCAGCGCAAGGCCCAGAAGGTGTGGAAGGAAACCCTGCCGCCACTGTTCCAGCGGAAGGTGGCTGATTCCTATGGGAGATGCGCTTGGCTGATGGAATCCGTTTTGTGCGATGAATCGATCGCCGCTGACTGGGAGAATATTGCCAGGTACCTGGTCGCGGTCGCGGCCGTGATCGCCGAAGACCCGGACTGCGCGGAGCAGGAAATGCCGTCGGACCCCCTCGGCACCGGTCACATGCCAGAAACGATCCACTATGAAGGACTCGCCGAGCTGATGAGCGTTGATGCGGCGGAGAGGCTGCGTGCTAGCGCAGCGACTGTGGCTAGGCATTGCCGGTTCAACTCGTCGGCTGCGCCCAACGATGTGCAGCTCGCCTGCCTGCAAGGTCTCGCCAATGGCGAGAAGCACGCCGAGTTGGCCAAGCGCCTCGGATACTCCGAACGCCACCTCCAGCGCATCCTCGCCGACATGTGGCACCATTTCGGTCTCGACAACCCCGCCGAAGGAGTGGCATTCGCCGTCACCCAAGGCTGGGTTAGCGTACCCAGAACTGTGGCGCAATAGGGGCAACGCAGGCTCTAAGAGACAGCCCACCTGCTATGCCGTACCGGTGGGCCATGGATTTTGCGTAGAGCTGATGGTGGAAGAGGATCACGATTACGGCGAATCGGAGGCGGCATACCCTCTAGGAGACTGCTGGGCAATGCCCGAATCGAGATTTTGCCGGTTTCAAAACTCCTTGGCCGTAGGCTTGGGCGTTTAGGTGAAACCCAATTGCTCAGCAGTCTCGTAGCAGGTTGCGTGCAAGCTCGAACGCCCTGCTCAACAGCGTTCGCCCGGCGGGTGAGCGGACAGCCGACAGCCAATAAGCGGCTCTACGCGTTTGAGCGGGGACGTCGGGTTCTGATTTTTTGTCTCGTGTCAGGGTTTCTGGGGCAGGTTGTGGTTGGGTGCTGATT
>JAPYOC010000011.1 GCA_028278955.1 Candidatus Poriferisocius aerobius | reverse complement strand
GCAGCGCTGCTTGAAGAAGGGGTCGTTTGGGGAGATTCCGCACAGTGGCTGCCGAGGTTGCCGAAAGGGTCGGTGGATCTCTTCTTCATGTCCCCGCCCTACGCCGACGCTCGGGCGTACTCCAAGATCAGCCCCGATAACTACGTGGAGTGGTTTCTACCGTATGCGGCTGCCATGTTGCGGGCTACCACGCAGACCGGTTCGTTCGTGCTCAACATCAAGAACCGGGTGGCCAAGTCGGGGCCTCTTCAAGGCCAGCGCCATCCTTACGTCTATCAACTCGTGATCGCCTTGCAAGACATGGGATGGCGATGGACGGAGACGTACATCTGGAGCAAGCCCAATGCCATCCCCGGTCGTTTCGGACCTCGCACCAAGGACGCGTTCGAGTATGTGTACCACTTCACGAAAGGATCCAAGCCGTACTTCGACTTGACCCCCGTGCGAGTGCCGTATCGAGCAGACGAAGCTGAGATCAAGCGGCGGCTCAAGGACACCAACGGTCGGCGGAACACCGATGCCGGTTTTGGACGCGACCGCACTCGGACCTACGGGCGAGGGGGAGCTGACCCCGGAAATGTGATTACCGTGGGCCAAACCTACAACCAGCACAAAGGCCCTGCCGGGCAGCACACCGCGGTCATGCCCGAAGGTTTGGCCGAATTCTTCGTCCAGGCGGTCTGCCCGCCCGATGGCATTGTCATCGACCCATTTGCCGGTTCGGGCACCACAGTCACCGTTGCCCGCCGACACGGGCGCCGGTCCGGTGGAATAGAACTGCACGCCGACTACACAGCAGTCGCCAAGGAGCGCCTGGCTAGCGACTCTGTCCAAGAAGAGTTGGGCCTGCTCCGTGTCGCTAATTGACTCCGACCGCAATCTTCTTACCATTGCCGGAACAACCGCAAGCCCCACAGCGCGACGCCAAGCCGTAGCCGTTCTACTCCGCCAATCAGGACCAGCTAGAGACGAAGCTTCCAATCTTCTTGGACAGGGATTTGCTGCCGCTACCCAGCCCTCCTTCCACTACATCCCCAAAGGTGATGCCATGGCAAGTGAAGCGGCTTTTGACGAGGCCTACCGGAAATTGGCTGGGCATACGAACGGATTCACACTATGCATGTTTGGGACACGGTTGCCGCTTCGACGAAAGGTGTGCCGTACTCAGCCCTGCTCTACCAGAGATACGTGGGAGGAGTCTGGCGACAAGTCCAAGATGCCTATTCCGAAGTCAAAGGTGACAACCTATTGGAGCAGCCAATTGCTGACCTGTTCGATGACCGCCACATCCCCTACTACCGCTCTGGGTCAGGAGCCTCTGGGGCAACCCAGACTGTAGATGCGTTCGGCCTTTCACCTGGACCGGATTTCGTGCTACCCGAGGAGTCTCCCACGTTGATCATCGAGTCGAAGGTCGCTGAAGACGGAGGAACTGCTCGAGACAAGGCTGCTCGCATCAAAAATGCGGCCGACGCGGCCAAAGACCGAGGCTTGCTGCCCTGTGCAGTAGTCGACGGTAAAGGCTGGTTAGAGCGTCCAAACGCTCTTGTGGACGTGGTGGTCGCCACCGATGGCCGCACCTACTCGCTGTCCACCCTCTCCCACTTACTCGACATTCCTGAGATCATCGACCTCATGCCTTCTTAGAGCGCGGTCTTTTCAGGGTTGTTCGCGGTAGCGGCGGATTATGGCGGTGGCGTCTAGGCGGTTCTCGCCCGCGGCGGCGGTGGCTTGGGTGTAGCGCCGGCACAGTTCGACGAGGGGGATGGGGGCGCCGAGGTCGACGGCGGCGTCGGCCACCAAGCCGAGGTCTTTGACCATCCAGTCGACGGCGAAACCGAAGTCGAACTCGTCGGCCACCATGGTGTGGCCCCGATTTTGTAGGTACCAGGAACCGGCCGCCCCCTTGGTGACGGCGGCCAGCACCTTCTCCATGTCGAGCCCGGCCCGCTCGCCGAAGGCCAGCGCCTCGGCCGCCCCCTGCACCGCGCCGGCGCACAGGATCTGGTTGACCATCTTGGTGAGCTGCCCCGACCCGGCCGGTCCCATGAGGGTGGTCGCCGAGGAATAGGCGCCGATCACCGGGCGGGCGGCCTCGAAATGGGCGGGCTCGCCGCCGCACATCACGGTGAGCACGCCGTTGTTGGCCCCGGCCTGTCCCCCGGAGATGGGGGCGTCCAGCCAGCCGACCCCCCGCTCAGCGCACAACTCGGCCAGCTCTCGAGCCACATCGGCCGAGGCGGTGGTGTGGTCCACCAGCACCGAGCGAGCGGCCATCATGCCCAGCGCACCGGAATCGCCCAGCACCACCTCCCGCAGGTCGTCGTCAGCCCCCACGCAGGTGAACACGAACTCGGCCCCGCCCGACGCCTCCGCCGGAGTGGCGGCCACCGTCCCACTGTGTTGCCGACCCCAGCGCTCGGCCACCGCCTCCGTCCGGTTGAACACCCGCACCTCGTGGCCGGCGGCCGCCAAATGCCCGGCCATGGGATATCCCATGTTGCCCAGCCCGATGAACGCACACATGCTCACGGCGGCCACGATATCGGTCCCATCGCGCCGCGCTCCCGGCGATGGGCGGTGGCAATAAGCTTCCCGTAGTCTCAGAGGCGATGAGCGATAACAGCATCGGCGTGGTCGACCTCATGCTGGGCGTGCCATCAGACCGCGACGCCTGGCACGCCGACTTCCAAGGGCTGCTGAAGGACGCCGAGAGCCGCAGCTTCGGCCACGGCGCGGCCTACATGTTCAAAGACCTGCCCCAAGTGGACGGCACCGTGGACTTCATCGCCTACCTGCTGGCCGAGATGGACCGATGGGGCATCGAAAAGGGGCTGTTGCCGGTGAGCTTCGGCGACGCCTGGGGCACCTGGGGGGTGGCCAGCCATCCCGACCGCCTCTACGGCAGCTACCTGGTGGATCCCAACCGGGGCGGCCACGCGGCGCGGGACCTGCGCCGAGCGGTGGACGAGCTGGGCGCGGTCGCCGCGGCCTGCTTCCCCGCCGGCCTACACCCCCCGGTCGAAGCCAACGACCCGCTGATGTACCCGATCTACGCGGCGTGCTGCGAGCTGGATATCCCCCTATGCCTCAACGCGGGGGTGCCGGGGCCGCGGTTCCCTTTCGGCCCCCAGCACGTCGAGCACCTCGACCAAGTGTGCTACGACTTCCCCGAACTGGTACTGGTGACCCGCCACGGGGCCGAGCCTTGGCAAGAGCTCATGGTCAAGCTCATGGTGAAGTGGCCGGGCCTGCACTACTCCACCTCGGCGTTCGCCCCCAAGCACTATCCGAAGGCCATCATCGACTACGCCAACACTCGGGGGGCCGACAAGGTGATGTACGCCGGCTACTTCCCCTCCGGCCTTTCGCTGGAGCGGATCATGACGGAGATGGGCGATGTTCCGCTCCGCAACCACGTTTGGCGCAAATTCCTGCGGGAGAACGCCCTGCGGGTGTTCAATATGGCATGAGCGTATTGAAGCACATCATCCGTCGGCGCGATCTGGGAGTGATCGACGCCCTCCTCGGTGCCGGCATTCTGGCGGTCTCAGTGTTCATGTGGGCCGAGCGGTCGGTGGTGGTCGACCCGGGCGGCGAAGCCACCGACAACTGGAAGTGGCAGCTGTGGCAGATCGGTGCGGTGGTTCTGGCTTTGGGCGGCGTCTGGCTGCTGTGGCGCAACACCAGCAAGGTGCCCTGGGTGCGCACGCTGTGCCTGTCGTCACTGGCCACGGCCGTCATGCTCAACCAGTACACCGACGTCTTCAACGACAGCGGCAACCTGTGGCTCACCATCGATCCGCTGTACATCGCCTGCGCCACCGTGGCCAGCAGCACCGGATGGCGCCGGGTGATCGCCCAGCGCCAGGGTCTGGAACCGGCCAGCCCCTTCACGCCGGCAGCGACGATAATCGCGTCGGGAATGGCCGTGACAATGCTGGTCAACGTGTACTTCACCAACGATTCGGGCGCGTGGTACATACTCGACCCGCTGATGATCTTGACCCTGCTGATCTGGGCCTCAGCAGCCCGCCGCACCAATGTGGGCGATGCCATCTGAACCCGTACGCTTTTCTTACTTTACTTCAACAATCTCGTTCTCTGGAATGAACGTGGCTGGCTTGAGTTCGCCATAATGATGTTGACGAGTTATACGGCGTTAGAAGATCTTGTTCAACAAAGCTCACGTTGTGCGCCCCCATCTTTCGTGAGCTTCTGGGGTAGTAACTGAAGTGAATCTTCGAACTATCCACTCATGAGCAATATCCATAAAACTAAGAGCGCCGTTTAGATCAGGGGGAATAGCTGAACCTCGTGAGATCAGATTCATAATTAACCGATCTTCGGTGCTGTTCGTCGACGCAGATTGGCCATCTATAGCCAGCCACCCATGATCGTCGGGAAATTCGTATCGGAAAAAAAATCCTGCCTGACGAGCTGGAGGGAGAAACCCATCGCTCATAGCTTCAGTCCAGCACAACTGGCAATTCAGTCGACCAGCAGCGAGCAAGCTCAGCGAGCTCCAGCAACCGGTAGCCAATGGCCGATTCAAACTGGATGGCCAAAGCAACCTCGACAACCGGAGGTCGGTCGTAGGCAGGGAGAACACCGACATTTGCCATGTTGATGGACTTCACGATAGTGCAAATTGTCCCGACGTGGGTGCGATCCGCCAAATCGGGGATGTCGACCGCCGACAATGGCTCCGCATAGGCTGACACGCTAATCCAACGCTACCCCCGAGGAGGCTCCGGTGAGCGGTGAGACCATGCATGGTGGCGCGGGGCCTGAGCC
>JAPYOC010000109.1 GCA_028278955.1 Candidatus Poriferisocius aerobius | reverse complement strand
GTGGGGCTCGTGAGTTGTTGGGGGAGGTTGAAGCGGCTTGTGATTTGGTCCGCCGTTGGGCGGAGTTGGGTTGTTCGGGTTCGCCTCGGGTGCTGGCCAACGCCGTTGAAGCATCAGAGGCGTTCGGCGCGATGAAGAGCGCTGTGGACAAACTCGATGCGGTGTTGCCCGACAGGAGCCTCGCCGATGAAACCGCAGCGGAGATATCCGACCTGGCCCGAGAGCTCCTCGACGACCAGACCACGCTGTTGCGGCTGCCCCGCTTGCATGAGATCGAGCAGAGGTTGCGCGCTTCGCACGTCGGACCGCTGCTAGACGACATATCCGAGGGCGCATCGGATAGCGGCGCCCTTGCCGAGGCTTTCGACTATTCCAGGCTGCGGTCCATCCAGCAGGAGGTCTTGCTCGCAGACTCAAAGCTGTCGTCTTTCCAGGCAAGCCGCCAAAGCCGCTACGTCGAGGAATTCCAACAGGCCGATGCCGAGCACATTGAGGGAACTCCGGCCAGGGTGGCCCGGCATATCGCTGAGCGCGCGGTGGAAGCGCTCAACCAGAATTCCACACAAGACTCGCTGATCCGCAAGGAGGCCGGAAAGAAGACGCGCCATTTGCCGCTGAGGAGTTTGTTCGATCAGGCCCCTGACGCGCTTGTCGCTCTTCGCCCCTGCTGGGCCATGTCGCCCCTCGATGTGGCCCAGACCCTGCCGCCTCGGCCGCTCTTCGATCTGGTGGTGTTCGACGAGGCCAGCCAGGTGCTTCCCAGCGACGCCATCTCTGCTCTGCTGCGAGGGCACCGCGCCATGGTGGCGGGAGACTCCCGCCAGCTCCCGCCGACGACCTTCTTCGACAGTTCCGGCGACGAAGATGATCTCGACGAAGACGAAGAGTCTCTGACCGACTACGAGTCGATCCTCGACGTTATGGACGCTCGGCTTTCTCGCCGTCCGCTCACCTGGCACTACCGATCACAAGACGAGCGGCTCATCGCGTACTCCAACCAGGAGATCTACCACGGCAGCCTGACCACCTTTCCTGGGGCCGACACCGATGAGTGCCTGAGCTTGGAGATGGTGCCACATCGGGTGGGCGTGGCCACCAAGAAAGGGAGCAACTCCGATGAAGTGCTCCGGGTGGTGGATCTGATGATTGGCCATGCCCGCAACTGCCCCAAGGAAACCCTCGGAGTGATCGCTATGGGCCTCAACCATGCCAACCGCATCGAGGAAGTGCTGCGCCAGCGGTTGGAAGAGGAGAGCAATCCCGACCTTGAGGATTTCTTCAACGAAGCCGGAGATGAGCGCGCTTTCGTGAAGAACCTCGAGCGAGTGCAGGGCGACGAGCGCGATGCCATCATCTTGAGCATCGGCTATGGAAAGAACGCCAACGGAAAGATGCTGTACAACTTCGGGCCGCTGAACCGGGAAGGCGGAGAGCGGCGGTTGAACGTGGCGATCACCAGGGCTCGCAAACGCATGACCTTGGTGACTTCGTTCGCCTACGCCGACATGGATCCCGAGAAAACGAGGTCCACCGGGGCCAAGATGCTCCGGGGTTTTCTGAAGTTTGCCGAGTCTGGGGGCACCGAACTCGGCGGCGCCGATTCTGCCGAGCCGCTCAACCCCTTCGAGATAGACATCTTGCACAAGCTCACCGGTGCAGGACTCGATGTGGTACCCCAATACGGGTGCTCGGGGTATCGCATCGACTTCGCGGTGCGCCACCCCGCCAAAGCCGGCCAATTCGCCCTGGCCGTAGAAGCCGACGGCGCGTCATATCACTCATCGCCCACCGCACGAGACCGCGACCGTTTGCGCCAGGAGCACTTGGAGCGGCTCGGTTGGCGATTCTGCCGCATCTGGTCCACCGACTGGTTCAACGACCACCGCCCCGAAGTCGAGCGCGTGGTGGCTGCCTATGAGAACGCAGTGCGCGACATCGACTCCGGCCGGGCCGCGCCGGTGAACGCCGCCGCCGTTCGAGCTAGCCCCCTAGTCGAAACAGGTTTGGACGCCCGCGCAGTTGTGCGCAAGGTCCTCCGGCAAAGAGGTAGCCAACTCTCGATGCCGCTGTTCGCCTCCTCCATTGACGACTACTCGCAAGCCGATCTGTCTTCCATTGACGACTACTCGCAAGCCGATCTGGTCGCACTGGGCCGGTGGATCGAATCCGACGGTCTGCTCCGCACCGATGTGCAGCTGTTCGACGCGATTTTCGACGAGCTGCCCTTCAAACGCCGCGGGACGAAGATCAAGACAGCCATAGATCAAGCCATCGCAGCAATGAAGCAGAAACGCTGAACACACCAATAGAGTGCTGCGCTGATGGATCTGTCGTTCACGGCTGCTGAGGAGGCGTTCCGGGAGGAGGCCCGCACCTGGCTGGCTGAGAACGTGCCCGCCGAGCCGCTGGCGTCGATGGACACCCCAGACGGCTTCGAGGAGCACCGGGCTTGGGAGCACGTCTTGTTCGACGCCGGATGGGGGGTGGTGTCGTGGCCGAGGCGCTACGGCGGCCGGGAGGCGTCGCTGGTGGAGTGGCTCATCTTCGAGGAGGAGTACTGGGCGTCGGGCGCACCGGGGCGGGTGTCGTCCAACGGGGTCAGCCTGCTGGCCCCCACCATCTTCGACTTCGGCACCCCTGAGCAAAAAGACCGCTTCCTGGTCCCCATGGCCCGGGGCGACGAGATCTGGGCCCAGGGCTGGTCGGAGCCCGACGCCGGGTCAGACCTGGCCGGGATCAATACCAAGGCCCCCCGCGACGGCGAGCACTTCGTGATCGACGGCCAGAAGACCTGGTGCTCCCGGGGGGCGTTCGCCGACTGGTTCTTCTGCCTGGTGCGCACCGACCCCCACTCCGAGCGCCACGCCGGGCTGAGCTATCTGCTGGTGCCCGGCGACACCGAGGGCCTGGAGGCCCGGGCCATCGGGCGCCTCGACGGGGAGCCCGGCTTCGCCGAGCTGTTCTTCGACGGCGCCCGAGTACACGAGCGCTACCTGCTGGGCGGCGAGGGAGAGGGCTGGGCCGTGGCCATGGCCACCACCGGCAGCGAGCGGGGGCTGAACCTGCGGGCGCCGGGCCGGTTCGTGGCCGCCGCCGACCGGCTGGTGGGCCTCTACCGGGAGCTGGCCGACAGCCGAGGGCCCGACCTGGACCGACGCGATCAGGTGGTGGGGGCCTGGATGGGGGCCCAGGCCTACCGCTGGCAGACCTATGCCACCGAATCCCGCCTGCGGGGCGGCGCCCCCATCGGCTCGGAGGCCAGCTTCATGAAGGTGCTCTGGTCGGAGCTCGACGTGGAGCTGCACGCCACCGCCCTGCGCCTGTTGGGCCGCGACGGCGAGAGGGCCGACAGCTCGTGGATGGACGGCTACGTGTTCGCCCTCTCCGGCCCCATCTACGCCGGCACCAACGAGATCCAGCGCAACATCATCTCCGAGCGGGTTCTGGGGCTTCCGAGGCGGTAGGCGTGGACTTCTCGTTCGGCGACGACCAGGTCATGCTCCGCAACGCGGTGCGCGCCCTGTTGGCCCACGAGTGCCCGCCCGAGGTGGTGAGGGCGGCCTGGGAGAGCGACACCGGCCGCACCGACGGCCTGTGGGCGGCGCTGGCCGAGATGGGCGTCGTGGGCATGACCGCCCCCACCTCGGTGGGCGGGCTGGGCATGGACGAGACCGACCTGGTGCTGCTGCTGGAGGAGGCGGGCCGGGCCGCGTTGCCCGAACCCTTGCTGGAGCACACCGCGGTGGGCATTCCCACCCTGGCCGAGGCGGGGGGGCCGGTGGCCGACGCCTGGTTGGAGCGGGCCGCTGCCGGGGAGGCAACCCTGGGAGCGGGCCCCGCCGACGGCTACGCGGTGGGGGCGGCAGCGTGCGATCTGGTGCTGCTCATCGGCGATCAGGTCGGGGCCGTTCCCGTGGACGGGGCCACACTGGTGGAGCACCGGTCGATCGACGGCTCTCGACGGCTGTTCGAGGTGGGCGGCGACGCGGTGGTGCTCGACGCCGATCCCGCCCTGGCCTTCGACCGGGCCGCCGCGGCCGCCGCCGCCCAGTGCGCAGGCGTGGCCCAGCACCTGCTGGAGGCCACGGTGGAGTACGCGGCCCAGCGCTTCCAGTTCGGCAAGCCGGTGGGCAGCTACCAGGCGGTCAAGCACCATCTGGCCGACGCCGCCCTCAAGATCGAGTTCGCCCGCCCCGCGGCCCACCACGCCGCCTGGTGCATCGCTGTCGGCGACTCTGACCGCAGCCGGGACGTCTCGCTGGCCAAAGCCCTGGCCTCTGAGGCCGTGGACCTGGCCGCCCGCACCGCGCTTCAGTGCCACGGGGCCATCGGCTACACCTACGAGCACGACCTGCACCTGTGGATGAAGCGGGGCTGGGCGCTGTCGGCTGCCTGGGGCGACGCCGCCTGGCATCGCAACCGCATCGCCGCCGCTCTGGGCATCTGACTCCTCGACACGGCCCCCTCGCCGCAACCGGCCGCCGGGCCACAACCGGTGGCATCGGCCATCGGTGGAGTAGCGTGGCGCAAGTGAGCACTCAGGGTGCTGCTGCGGTAGCTGAGCGTCCCGCCGATTCGGCCCCGCCTCTCTTGGCGGTAGAGGGGGTGACTGTTCGCTTCGGCGGGGTGGTGGCGGTGGACGGCGTGTCCATGTCGGTGCCGTCGGGCCAGATCAGGGGGCTCATCGGGCCTAACGGCGCAGGCAAGACGACGCTGTTCGACAGCATCACCGGCGTGAACACCCCCACCGCGGGCGCCATCCGGCTGGAGGGCGAGGAGATGGGGGGGCGCCCGGCCACCTGGCGGGCCCGCCGGGGCGTCCGGCGCACCTTCCAGCGCCAACAGCCGTTCGGCTGGCTGTCGGTGGCCGACAACGTGCTGTCGGCCTTGGAATGGGAGGGGGGCGGGGGCGGCATCACCGCCGACTTGTTCGCCCTCCCCGCCCGCCGGCGCATTGAAGCAGCGCGGCGCCGACGGGTCGACGAGGTGCTGGAGCTGTGCGGGCTGACCGACGTCAAGGACACTCCGGCCGGGGAGCTGCCCATCGCCCGCGCCCGCATGGTGGAGCTGGGCCGGGCCATCGTGTCGCGTCCCAAGCTCCTTTTGCTGGACGAGCCCACCTCCGGCATCGAGCACGAGGAATCCGAGCAGCTCGGCCGGATCATCCAGGCCATCCGGGCCGAAAACCAGTGCTCGGTGCTGCTCGTCGAGCACGATGTGGCCTTCGTCATGGCCCAGTGCGATCTCATCACCGTGCTGAATCTGGGCCGGGTGATCGGAGAGGGCTCTCCCGAGGAAGTCCGCGACAATCCCGCGGTACGCGACGCCTATCTGGGTTAGGAGTCTAGGCCTATGCACACCCTCTCCTCCTCCACGCCGATCGACGCTCCCCCGGAGATCGCCTGGGAGGTCATGACCGACCACGAGCTCTATGCCCGGTGGGTGCCCCGCTCCCGGGTCGAGCTGGAGGTTGAGGGCTCGCCGGAGCGAAACGGCGTCGGGGCGGTCCGGGTGTTCCGCATCGGCCCGGTGGGCACCTACGAGGAGATCACCGCGTTCGAGGCCCCCCGCCGCATGGCCTATCGGGTGCTCAAGATCCCGCTGCCGGTGCGCAATCTGCGCTCCGAGCTGATTCTGGTGGGCCGCGAAGACGCCACGGGCTGCGACCTGCACTGGGACTCCTGGTTTGAGCCGGTGGTCCCGCTCACCGGCGGAGCCTTGCGCCGGGCGCTGGCCCCTGCGGTGGCCAAGATGGCGGCCGGGATCGCCGAGGAGGCTCAGCGAAGAGCCCGGTCGGCGTGAGCGACTCGGGGCGTCTGTCGGCGCCCGTCCTGCTGCCCCCCGCGCTGGATGTGAGCTACGGCGCTGACGAGCTCGGCCGGCCCACCGTGACGGCCACGGTGTGCTTGGGCGACGACTACCAGGGGCCGCCCGGCTGCGTACACGGCGGGTACCTGGCCGCCATGTTCGACAACCTGCTGGGGGTGCTGCCCTACAAGATGACCGGGCGCAAAGGTTCGTACACCGGCCGGCTGACCGTGCGGTATCGGTCCCTCACCCCCCTGGGCGCCGAGCTGGTGCTCACCGGACGGGTGACCGACGCCCGCCACCGCCTGGTCACCACCGCCGCCCGGTGCCATGCGGGGGGCGTGCTCACCGCCGAGGCCAAGGCTCTTTTCGTCCGGCCCGCCTCCGGTGGCCCGTGACCGCGCTTGATCCCCGGCCCGTGGTGGTGATGCTGTGTACCGGCAACGCCGCCCGCTCGGTGATGGCCACCGTGATCGGGCGGACCCGCACCGACGCGGTGAGGTTCACGGGGGCGGGCACCCACAGCATTGAGGGCCTGCCCATGAGCGGGCGGACCCGCCGAGCGCTGGAATCGCTGGGCCTGGCCGACGGCGCGCACCGCAGCCACCAGCTCACCGAGGCCGACGCCGGCGGCGCCGACCTGATCGTGGCTTTCGCGCCCGAGCATGTGGACTATGTGCGCCGGGTCCACCCCGAAGCGGCCGCCCGCACCGCCACCATCAAGCGCCTGGTGGCCGAGCTGGCCCCCGGCCCCGAGCCGCTGGCCCAGCGGGTGGCCTGCCTCGAGCTGGCCGACGCCGAGGTTCCCCGAGACGAGGAGGTGGCGGACCCCGGCGGCTTCCACGACGACGTCTTCGTGGCCTGCGCCCGCGAGATCGACTCCCTGATGGACCGACTCATCCCCCTGCTGCTGGGCTAGATACCATCGCCCTCGATGGATATCCGATTCACCGCGGACGAGCTGGCGTTCCGCGACGAGCTCCGCTCCTGGCTCGGCGCCGTGCTGCCGACGCTGGGCGATCCCCCCGAGCGCGATGACTGGCCGGGCCGTCGGGAGTGGGACACCGGCTGGCAACAGATGCTGTATGAAGCCGGATATGCGGGCATCAACTGGCCCTCGGAGTTCGGCGGGCGGGGCTCCACGCCCACCGAGCACCTCATTTTCTTGGAGGAAACCACTCGGATGGGCGCCCCCTATGTGGGCATGAACTTCGTCGCCCAACTCCACGCCGGACCGACCCTCATCCTGGAGGCCACCGCCGAGCAGCAGGCCCGCCACCTGCCGGCCATGCTGAGGGGCGACGAGGTGTGGTGCCAGGGGTTCTCCGAGCCCAACGCCGGGTCCGACCTGGCCTCGCTGTCCACTCGGGCGGTTCGCGACCGCGACCACTACGTGGTGACCGGCCAGAAGATATGGACCTCCTTCGGCCATGTGGCCGACTACTGCGAGCTGCTGGTGCGCACCGACCCCGAGGCCCCCAAGCACCGGGGCATCACCTGGCTGATCTGCCCGATGGACCTTCCCGGCATTGAGGTGCGGCCCATTGCCACCGTGGCCGGCTCCAGCGAGTTCTGCGAGGTGTTCTTCGACGAGGTCCGCATCCCGGTGGCAAACCGGGTGGGCGACGAGAACGACGGCTGGCGGGTGGCCATGGTCACCTTCAGCTTTGAGCGGGGCACCGCCTTCATCAGCGAGCTGCTGGGCACGATGAACCAGCTGGCCGAGATGGCCGAGATGGCCCGCAAAAGCTCCCGCAACGGTTCAACTGCTTGGCACAGTGCCTGGGAAGACGACGAGATTCGCCGGGAGATCGGCCGCCTCCAAGCCGAATACGACGCCCTGTGGGCGCTCACCAAGCGGGTGGTGTCGCAGGCCCAGCGCACGGGGATGCCCGGCCCGGGCGGCTCGGTGTTCAAGCTCTACTACGCCGACGTGAAGAAGCGCATGGCCGACTTGGCCCACCGCTTGCTGGAGCGAGAGGCGCTGGTGCTGGCCGAAGGCGGCGACGAGCAGACCGGCGGCGACATGGCGGCCAGCCGCCTCTATGTGCTCAGCCTGTCGATTGCCGCGGGCACTTCTGAGATCCAGCGCAACATCATCGGCGAGCGCATCCTGGGCCTGCCCAAGGATCGGTAGCCATGGACTTCGAGCTTTCCGACGACCAGGTGGCGCTGTGCGACGGCATAAGGGACCTGTGCCAGGGCCGCTTCGACATCGACACCGTGAGGGGTCTGGCCGACTGTGGAGGGGTGGACCGCCGACTGTGGGGCGAGCTGGCCGACACCGGGGTGTTCTCGCTTGTGGCGTCCGAGGAAGAGGGCGGCGTCGGGCTGGGCTGGGCCGAGGCCGGCCTGGTGTTCGAGCAGCTCGGCCGGGCCCTGATGCCCGGACCGCTGGTGGGCACGCTGTTGGCCGCCGGGGTGGTCGATGACGAGGTGGTCGGTTTCATGGAGCGTCCCAGCGGGCCTGGCTTGGTGGAGTACCCCGACGTGATCGACGCCCTGCTGGTGCTCGACGAACACGGGGTGTGGCGGGTGGACGCGGCCGAGTTGTCGGTGGAGCCGGCTCAATCGGTGGATCCGCTCACCCCGGTAGGGCGGGTGGCGGTGCTGCCCCAAGGCCAACAGTTGCAGAGCGACTGCTACGGCTGGGCCAACCGGGCGGTTTATCTGTGCTCGGCCCTCCAAGTGGGGCTGGCCGCCGGCGCCCGAGAGCTGGCCGTGGCCTATGCCAAGGAGCGCCGCCAGTTCGACAAGCCCATCGGCCAGTTCCAGGCCGTCAAGCACACCTGCGCCGACATGTACAGCCGCGAGGAGGTGGCCCGGGCCGCCCTCTACTACGCCGGCTGCGTGATGGACGCCACCTGTGGCCCCGGCGTGGCCTCGGATCCCAGCGGCTACCTTTACTTTGAGGGCTCCGTGGTTCATCCGGGCGACCCATTGGGCGATGCGGAGTGCGGGGAGCTGGTCCGAGCGGTGTCGGGAGCCCGGATACTGGCCGCCTCTGCCGCCGACCGCAACGGCAAAGACTGCGTGCAGGTCCACGGGGGCATGGGCTTCACCTGGGAGGTCGACGCCCACCTCTACCTCAAGCGGGCCTGGGCGCTCACCCCGCAATTCGGATCGCTGGACCGCCACGCCGACCGTATGGCCGACTCGGTGGGAGCGGACCAGTTTGGCCGCGGTGCGCCGCTGGGCTGAGCGCCTCCCGCCCCACCTCGATCCCGAGTTGGTGGAGGGCGGCGACGCCCGAAACGTGGTGGACGCCTACCGCTTCTGGCGCCACGAGGCCATCGTGGCCGACCTCGACGCCGGCCGCCACGGCTTCCACGTGGCGGTGGAGAACTGGCAGCACGACCTCAACATCGGCACCATGGTCCGCAACGCCAACGCTTTCGGGGCGGCCGCGGTACACATCGTGGGCCGGCGCCGCTGGAACCGCCGGGGGGCCATGGTCACCGACCGCTACCTGCACGTTCGCCACCACCCCGACCTGGGCGATCTGGTGGCCTGGGCCGCCGAGGCCGGGCTGGCGATCCTGGGCATCGACAACGGTCCCGGCACCGAGCCCATCGAGGGCTGTTCGCTGCCCGAGCGCTGCGTGCTTTTGTTCGGCCAGGAGGGCCCCGGCCTGTCGCCCGAGGCGGCGGCCGCTTGCGAGGCGGTGCTGGCCATCACCCAGTTCGGCTCCACCCGCTCCATCAACTCTGCGGTGGCCTCGGGCATCGCCATGCACCGCTGGGTCTGCCAGCACGCCCTCTGAGCGCGGGGGCGGCTCCGATGACTGGCCTGGGGTTCGCCGATCTCACCGCCGGAAAGCGCCTGTCGGGAGTAGAGGCCGATGGCGACGTGACCGTCGTGGCGGTGGAGGCCCATGGTGCGGGGTCGGCCACTCTCACCTACCGCTCGGCCCGAGGCCGGCTCGGCGAGCGCATCGTGTCGATCCACGACCTGGCTGGCTTCGGGGAGGTCTCCGAGCAGCGGTGGGGCTTCGACGCCGACGGTGCGGCGTTCCGTCTGGCCTCTGAGGCCCGCCGCATGCAGTCGGCGCACCTGGCCGACCCGTACGCGGCGGTGGACACCTCCAACATCGAGCCCTACCCCCACCAGATAGACGCCGTCTACAACCGCTTCTTGGAGCAGCGCCCGCTCAAGTTCCTGCTGGCCGACGACCCCGGTGCGGGCAAGACCATCATGTCGGGCCTGTTGATCCGAGAGCTGATGCTGCGGGGCGACGTGGCCCGCTGCCTCATCGTCGCCCCCGGCAGCCTGGTGGAGCAGTGGCAAGACGAGCTGTGGGACAAGTTCGGCCTGAGCTTCGAGCTGATGTCCCGCTCGGCGGTGGAGGCGTCGCGCACCGGCAACCCGTTCTTGGAGAAGAACCTGCTGGTGGCCCGACTCGACCAGCTTTCGCGGGCCGAGGACCTCACCGAGAAGCTGAAGCTGGCCGATTGGGACTTGGTGATCGTCGACGAGGCCCACAAGATGTCGGCCCACCTCTATCCCGACGAGCTGCGCAAGACCAGGCGCTTCGAGCTGGGCGAGGTGCTGCGCGACCAGGCCCGCCACTTCCTGCTGCTGTCGGCCACCCCGCACAACGGCAAGAACGAGGACTTCCTGGCCTTCATGACCCTCATCGACCCCGAGCGGTTCGCCGGGCGCCTTCGTGACGGCGAACTGCCCGAGACCGACGATGTGATGCGCCGGCTCGTGAAAGAGAACTTGCGCACGTTCGAGGGGCGGCGGCTGTTTCCCCCGCGGTTCGCCCACAGCGCCAACTTCGAGCTGTCCGAGCCCGAACAGGCGCTGTACGAGGCGGTGTCCGACTATGTGCGCAGCGGCATGGACCGGGCCTCTCGGATGCAACAGGAGGGGGATCGCCGCCGGGGGATCATCTTCGGGTTCGCCCTCGCCGCGCTACAGCGCCGGCTGGCCTCATCGCCCGCGGCCGTCTACCACTCCCTGCGCCGCCGCCGAGACCGGCTCCGCGAGCAGGCAGCCGAGCTTCGGCGCCTGACGGCGCAGGGCGGGCCCGTACCGGCAGCGGACCTGCCCCGGGGAGTGCGGTTCGCCGACCTCGAGGACTTCGACTTCGACAACTTCGACGACGCGGAGCTCGAAGCGCTCCAAGACCAGGCCATCGACGCCGCCACCGCCTCGGCCACCGCCGCCGAGATCGAGGCGGAGGCGGTCGAGCTGGAAGGCCTGGTCGAGTTGGCCGACGCGGTGCGCGCCAGCGGCGAAGACGCCAAGTGGATCCAGCTCCGGGGCCTGCTGCGCTCAGAGCAGTTCCGAACCGGCCAGGGCGAGAATCCCGACGGCGGCGACGCGCCGGCAGGCCCGCGCAAGCTGATCGTGTTCTCCGAGCACAAAGACACCCTCGACTACGTGGCCGAGCGTATTGCCGCTGAGCTGGGCCGACCCGAGGCGGTGGCGGTCATCCATGGGGGCATCAAGCGCCACGACCGCCGGGCCATCCAAGACCGGTTCCGGGTGGACCCCGCGGTGCGGGTGCTGGTGGCCACCGATGCCGCCGGGGAGGGCGTGAACCTCCAAGTGGCCAACATGATGGTCAACTACGACCTGCCGTGGAACCCGAACCGCATCGAGCAGCGGTTCGGCCGCATCCACCGCATCGGCCAG
>JAPYOC010000108.1 GCA_028278955.1 Candidatus Poriferisocius aerobius | reverse complement strand
GTGCTGGGGCTGGCCCAGGCCTGCTCGCTTCAGCCGGGGGTGTCGCGCTCGGGAGCGGTCATCACCGCCGGGCGGCTGGTCGGCTTCGACCGGGAGGCCGCGGCCCGGCTGGCCATGCTGATGAGCGTGCCGGTGATCGCCGGCGCCGGGGTGTATCAGCTCATCGACATCGGCGGGTGGGGGGGCATTCCCGCCGATGCCCGGGCCGGATTCGCCTGGGGAACGGCCGCGGCGGCCGTTACCGGCTTCGCCGCGGTCAAGGGGCTGCTGGCTGTGGTCCGCACCCGCAGCCTCGGGCCGTTCGCGGTGTACCGGATCATGGTGGCCCTGCTGGTGCTCGGCCTGATCGCCGCCTCGGTGCGCTAGCGGGATAGGGTTTTGCCCCTATGCCTCAACCCAAGACCATTGGCGAGCTCAAGGAAGCCGGCTGGCAGTCGGTCTCGGTCAAGCACGAGATTCGCCGCAACGCAATCGCCCGCATCAGATCAGGCCAGGACCTGTTCCCCGGCGTCTGGGGCTACGAGGACACCGTCATCCCCCAGATGGAGACAGCGCTGCTGGCCGGCCACGACGTGATCTTCCTCGGCGAGCGCGGCCAGGCCAAAACCCGGATGATCCGCCTGGTGCTCGACCTCCTCGACGAGTGGCTTCCCATCGTGGCCGGCTCCGAGGTGAACGACGATCCCTACAACCCCGTGTCCAAGCAGGCCAAAGACCTGATTGCCTCAGAAGGCGACGACACCCCGCTGGCCTGGGTCCACCGTAGCGAGCGCTATGGAGAGAAGCTGGCCACCCCCGACACCTCCATCGCCGACCTGATCGGCGAGGTAGACCCCATCAAGGTGGCCGAAGGCCGCTACCTCTCCGACGAGCTCACCATCCACTACGGCCTGGTGCCCCGCACCAACCGGGGGGTGTTCGCCATCAACGAGCTGCCCGATTTGGCCGAGCGCATCCAGGTGGGGCTGCTCAACGTGCTGGAGGAGCGGGACGTGCAGATTCGGGGCCACAAGATCCGCCTGCCCCTCGACATCTTGCTGTTCGCCTCGGCCAACCCCGAGGACTACACCAACCGGGGCCGCATCATCACCCCGCTCAAAGACCGCTTCGGCGCCCAGATCCGCACCCACTATCCCACCGACGTGGACATCGAGCTCGACATCGCCGAGCAGGAGGCCACGATGCCCGAGGCCGACGTGGCGGTGGTCATGCCCGACTTCATGAGCGAGGTGCTGGTGTATCTCAGCCAGCTGGCCCGCCAGAGTCCCCACATCAACCAGCGCTCGGGGGTCTCCGTGCGGCTGACCGTGTCCAACTACGAGACGCTGGCCGCGGCCGCCATCCGGCGGACGCTGCGTAGCGGCGAGGCCGCCGCCGTGCCCCGGGTGACCGACTTGGACGCGCTCGACCCGTCTACTTTGGGCAAGATCGAGATCGAGACCATCGACGACGGCCGCGACGGCGAGATCGTGGGCAACCTCCGCAAAGAGGCAGTTCGCCAAGCGTTCACAGATGCCGTGGACATCGAGGTGCAGCAGGAGGTAGTGGAGGCCTTTGAAGAGGGCCGGGTGGTCAATGCGGGAGACGACGTCTCCTCGGTGGACTATGCCGCCCTCGTCGAGGAAGTGCCCGCGTTCGCCAGCGCGCTGGCTGCGCTGGGCTACGAGCCCGGCGACTTGGAGAACCCGGCGCTGGTGGCCAGCGGCATCGAGTTCGTGTTGGAAGGCCTCCACCTCTCCAGGCGGCTCAACAAGGAGTCCCTGGCCGGCGCGGCCGTCTACCGGGGCCGAAACTGAGCCTCCTTGCTCCTCAGCCTCTTGGCCTCTGATCCGGCTCGACTCCCCGGATGCGGTCGCGCAGCGTGAAGGCGGCGTCTTTTGGATTGCGGTCCCGGTCGAACAGGCCGCGGGCCGACGACGTGCCCAAGCGCCACCGGTAGCCGTCCACTGCGGTGTCGGCGAAGAATCCCGCCACGTTGACACCGTCGGCCCGAGCCGCTTCTACCTGGTCCAGCGTCTGCCCCAAGAGCTGGTCGCGCCAGGCCTCGTCGGTGGTGGACACGCCGTTTCCGGCCACCGCCAGCGGCTGGTTGCCCAGCATGTCGGCCAGGCGGCTCAGCGCCCGGCCCAGCTCCTCGGGCTCGGGGGCCAGCCCGGAGTCGTCGCATCGTGCCGCAGGGGGATACGCCCCGAGGCGGCCGGTGTCGTCCACCGACGCCGGGGCGTCGAAGCACACGCCCACCACGTCGAGCGCTTCTCGGAATTCCTCGCGAGCCACCACCGGGCGGTCGGGCACGGCGATCTCTCCATCGGTGAGCGCCGATATCCAGCTCTGCCACAGCAGGCGGTCCCACCAGCCCTGCCAGCCCAGGGTGTCGGACCGCTGGTCGGCGGCGAACACGGTGTGGAGGCCGAACACCCCCATCACCGGCTGGTGCCCGCTCCGCAGCAGGCGGCAGGCCTCGAACATGGCCTCCAGCCCGCATTGAGCCGCTTCCACCGCCCCCGTCGCGCTGCGAAGACCGGGAGGATGCTGGGCAAAAAGGCGGCTCCGCACCGCCCAGCCCACCGGGTCTTCCACCGGCACCCATCCGCACACCCAGGGCGAGAACCACTCGCCGCACCGGTCCACCCAGCGGGCCCACCACAGTGTCCGCCCCTGCCGGGTGCTCCAGCCGCCCTCGTCGTCGGCAAACCAACCGGGCAGCGTAGTGTGCTGAAGCACTAGCCAGGTTTGCAGCCCGGCGGCGCGGGCCGCGGCCAGCATGTCCAGATAGCGGTCGACGGCGTCGCGGTTCAGCTTGTTGGGCTCAGGCTCGACCCGGGCCCACTCCACCGGCAGCCGGCAGTGGGTGAAGCCCCACTCGGCCAACAGTTCCAGGTCGGCTCGGAAGTCGATGCCGAAGCCGCAGCCCTCGCCCGACCGGGGCACCCGTCCCTGGCGCTCCCACACCGACCAGTCGGCCGCCGGGGCAACCCCCTCCAACGCCACCGAGTCCGCAGTCCATCCCCAGGAGAATTCGCTGCCGAGCGCACTCGTGCTGCCAGCCACCGGGCTCAGGGTATTGGCTTGAGTCGTTGGCCGGGCGCTTCGGGGGCCGGCACCGTGCGCAAGGGCAGAGACAGAGACCGTGTAGGTTGGCGGGATGCTTCGGAGATGGCGAAGGGCCCGCCACCGTGCCGGCCAACGGGTGGCCTACTCCCGCTGGGACGGCACCCAACCCGGGTTCGACTTCTCCACCTCCGACCTATTCGCCCAGATGAACGACGACCTCCTCTACCACGGGGACGTGAACGCCGCTCTGCGGCGGCTCCTCCAGCAGGGCTTCGACGCCGACGGCCAGCGGGTGCAGGGCCTGCGGGAGGTGTTGGAGCAGCTCCGCCGCCGCCGTCAGGAGCGCCTTGAGCGGCACGATCTCGGCGGGGTTTACGACGACATCGCCCAAGAGCTGCGCGACGTGGTCGACGCGGAGCGCGACGCCCTCGACGACTTGGCCGCCTCAGCGGCCGAATCGGGTGACGAGCGCCGGGCGGCCATCACCGCCGAAACGGTGGAGCAGCGCAGGTTCCAGCTCGACATGATGCCTGCCGACCTGGCCGGGCAGATCAAAGAGCTGGAGAACTATGAGTTCACCTCGGCGCAAGCCCAGCAGCGGTTCGACGAGCTGGTGGAGCAGCTCCGCCAACAGCTCATGGCCAACTACGTCAACCAGATGGCCGAAGGCATGAACAACCTCTCGGCTGATGATCTGGCCCGGGCCAAGGACATGATGGCCGAGCTGAACCGTCTGCTGGAGAAGCGCCAGACGGCCGAAGACCAGCTTCTGGCCGAGGTGGCCGACCCGTCCGAGCGCGGCCGAATGCTGGATGAGCGCCTCCAGGCCGACTTCGACCGCTTCATGGAGCGCTTCGGCGATTTCTTCCCCGAGAACCCCCGGACGCTGAGCGAGCTGTTGGAGGCGATGGCCCGGCGCATGGCGGCCATGTCGGCCATGATGGCGTCGATGACGCCCGAGCAGCGGGCGCAGCTCCAAGGCCTGTCCGAGCAGCTCTTGGCGGATATGGACCTGCGCTGGCAGGTGGACCAGCTCTCACAGAACCTCCAGGCGCTGTTCCCCGCCGCCGGCTGGGATCGGTCGTACGACTTCAGCGGGGCCGACCCGCTGGACTTCGCCTCCGCCGCCCAGATGATGCAGGAATTAGGCGACCTGGACCAGCTCGACAACCTCTTGAGGAGCGCCAACAGCCCCGGCGCGCTGGCCGAGGTGGACATCGACCGGGCCCGCGAGCTGCTGGGCGACGAGGCGGCCCGAAGCCTGGAGCAGATGGCCGACCTGGCCCGGATGCTGGAAGAGGCCGGACTGATCGAGAACCGGGAGGGCCGCCTGGAGCTCACCCCTCGGGCGATTCGCCGGATCGGGCAGAACGCCCTCGCCGACTTGTTCAAGAAGCTCCAGCAAGACCGGGTGGGCCAGCACAGCATGGAGATGTTCGGCGGGGGCCACGAGCGGGAGTATCACACCAAGCCCTACGAGTTCGGCGACCCCTTCAACCTGGACATCGAGCGGACTGTCCGCAACGCCGTCTGCCGCACTGGGGGCGGCACCCCGGTGGATCTGTCACCGGATGACTTCGAGGTGGAGCGCACCGAGAACATCGTGAGGTCGTCAACCGTGTTGATGCTCGACCTTTCGCTGTCGATGCCGATGAGGGACAACTTCCTTCCGGCCAAGAAAGTGGCCATGGCCCTCCACTCCCTCATCAGCTCGCAGTATCCCCGGGACTTCTTGGGCATCGTGGGGTTCAGCGAGGTGGCCCGCGAGGTGAAACCCGAGAAGCTGCCCGAAGTGTCGTGGGATTTCGTGTACGGCACCAACATGCAGCACGGCTTCATGCTGGCCCGCCAGATGCTGGCCCGCCACAGCGGCGCCAAGCAGATCATCATGGTGACCGACGGCGAGCCCACCGCCCATGTGGACGACCACGGGCACCCCTTCTTCTCCTACCCGCCGACCCGGACGACGGTGGACAAGACCCTAGAGCAGGTCATGCGGGCCACCCGGGAGGGCATTCGCATCAACACCTTCATGCTGGATGCCACCTCCTACCTCACCAATTTCATCGAGCAGATCTCCAAGATGAACGGAGGCCGGGCCTTCTTCACCACGCCGGAGACCCTGGGCGACTACGTGCTGGTGGACTTTGTGGAGCACAAGCGCAAGCTGCTGGGCGACCGCCGCCGCTGAGGCCCCCGCCGGGTTTTGCCGCCTGAGAAATTCCCTCTTGCGTTTGGCTTGGTTCCATGCCAAGGTTACGTTGTTGAAATTACAAGTACGTTGTTTTACGGCTCAGGGTTGAGCAGGCTCTCGGTCGGAGGCGGCGGACCGGGGTCGGCACGTTCTTAGTTCAGGAGGGCGCTATGAAATTGGTAGAGAACACGGTGAGGCCGCAGGAGAGCGGCGAGGACGGTCGGGCTTGGCAAGCGCTGGCCAACTGCCTGGGAGTGGATCCCGATTTGTTCTTCCCGGAGCGGGGGGCCTCCACCCGAGAGGCCAAGGCGGTCTGCCGGGCCTGCGTGGTGCGCGAGGAATGTTTGGAATACGCCATTGTGAACGGCGAGAAGTTCGGGATTTGGGGGGGCATGAGCGAGCGGGAGCGGCGCCGGGTGCGCCGAGCCCGGGGGCTCACCCGAGTGCGGGAGCCGCTGGCCGCGGTGGCCGACACCTCTGGGGCCTAGTGGTGTGTCTTGGCGCAGCAAGGGCAGTTTCGGGGTAGCCTGAGCCCATGAATCTCGGGGCAACGGAGTTGGTCATCGTCTTGGTCATCCTGCTGGTGCTGTTCGGCGGAGCCAAGCTCCCCAAACTGGCCCGCTCGCTGGGCCGAGCCCAAAAGGAGTTCAAAGAGGGCGTGTCTGAGGGGGCGAAAGCCGAAGAGGTCGCCGAAGACAAGCCCAAAGACGCCTAGTGGTGTGTCGGGAAACACCTCTGACGAGTGGGTCATGTCGTTGGGCACGCTTTGTGCCAATCCCTTCGAGTTGTCCTTCGAGCAGCTGGAGTCGTCTCTGGTGGCCACTGCTGACGCGGGTTACACCGGGATCAGCGTTTGGCCCTTCGTGCTGGGAATGGCCGGTGTAGACGCGGCCTGGTTGGCTGAACGTCTGCAAGAGCTTGAGCTAACCCACCCGGTGGCCGAAGCAGCCTTCGGCTGGCTCAGCTCCGACCGTGACGCGGCTGCGGCCGAGGTGAACGCCCTGAGCGAGTACGCCACCGCGGTGGGCAGCCGGGAGTTGGTGGCGGTCACCATGGAGGCCGCGCTGCCGCCCATAGACGAGGCTTCGTCGCGCTTCGGCACCCTGTGCCGAGCGGCGGCCGATGCCGGGCTGAAGGTGAGCGTGGAGTTCTTGCCCTGGACCGGCATTGCAGACTTGGCCACTGCGTGGGAGATAGTGCAGCGGGCCGACTGCGACAACAGCGGCATCATGATCGACACCTGGCATTGGTATCGCCAGCCGGGCGGCCCCAATGCCGATCTGCTCCGCCAAATCCCTGCGGAGAAATTGCGGGTGGTCCAGCTTTGCGATGCCGCAGCCGAGCTTCCCCGCGATCAGGACATTGCCACCGAAACCATGACCGCTCGCCTGCTCCCCGGCGATGGGGCAGTGGACTTCGCCGAGGTCCTCGGCATCATCGCCGGATCGGGATCCGCCCCGATATGGTTTCCCGAGGTATTCAGCAGCTCCCTGGCCACCGAAGGGCCCCAGACCATGGCCCCCAGAGTGCTTGCCGCCTCCCGCTCGGTGATGATCTAGAGAATTCAGCCTGCCCGGCGAGCGCCTCGGTCAGGCTGCGGCTTGGCGTAGCATCCGGCGGCGCTGCCGCTCGGAGCTGCCGCCCCACACCCCGTGCTTGATGCGGTTGCCTAGGGCGTAGGCCAGGCAGGCCTCCTGCACCAGGCACTGGTGGCAGATTCTCTTGGCCTTCTCCACACCAAGCCCATCGCTGGGGAAGAACACGTCGGGCGACTCGTTGGCGCATCGGCCGTAAGCCATCCAGCTCTCGCTCATGGGACCTCCATCGGGAACATGCCCCCGCATGTATGACGCCCCACCGCAGCCAACAGTTCCCTCGCAATGAGAAAGCCGTGGGCTGTCGGCTGTCCGATGGCCCAGCATAGCGGGGCCAGAGCGTGAAGGCGCCGCGGCAACGTCGGCGGTTGAAGAGCGTATTCGGGGTGTCGCCGCGCCGCGGTTAGAATTAGCCGGCCACAATTCCTACAGGAGCAGCACGATGACAGACACCACAGATGCCCTCCCGGAACCGCCGGCAGGGCATGTCAGGGTGGTTTACATGGGCCCGACAGCCCCCCATTGGAACTTTATGTCCGACTTCGGCGACCCCAGAGACATCGAGCAGTTCAAGGTCAGGGCCGAGGCCCGTCTGCTGCTACTGCCTCCCCATGATCCCCAGTTCCGCCGGAACCGGGAGCGGATCAACCGGGATGCCGAGCGGGAGAACCTGCTCATCGATTGGGATCTGGGATACGAGGAAGAGGAGGAGGAGAGCGAGGCTGGCTAAGGGTCGCGGCGAGGCCGGCGCGGCAGGGTTATGGAGTCTTCCGCCATCGGGGCTGAGTTAGAACGGTTCATCAACCGCGAGTTGTCCTGGCTGGATTTCAACAGTCGGGTGCTGGCCCAGGCCGAGGATCTCTCGGCGCCCTTGCTGGAGCGGGTCAAGTTCTGCGCCATTTGGAGTTCCAATCTGGATGAGTTCTTCCAGGTTCGCGTGGCCGGGCTCAAAGACCAGCTCGCCGCCCAGTTCACCGGCACCACTCCCGATGGCCGTACGGCCGCCCAGCAGCTCCACGAGATACGCATCAAGGTGGACGACCAGATGGATCGGGCCGCCCAGTGTCTGAGCGGTCTGCTCTCCGAGATGGCCGATACCGGAATCGAGATCCTGAACTGGGATGACCTCGACGACGAGGACCGCAAGTTCCTCTCCGGGGAGTTCGACGACCGCATCTATCCAGTCTTGACCCCTCTGGCGGTGGACCTTGGCCACCCGTTCCCCTATATCTCCAATCTGTCCCTGAGCTTGGGCGTGCTGATGGTCGACCCGGCCGAAGGCCATCAGCGGTTTGCCCGCCTCAAGGTGCCGGCCACGTTCGGCCGTTTCCTCCAACTCCCCGACGAGCACCGGTTCGTTCCGGTCGAGCAGGTAGTGGATGCTCACCTCCCCATGCTGTTCCCGGGGATGGAGATCACCGAGTCGGTGGCCTTCCGGGTGACCCGCAACGCCGATTTGGCGGTGGACGAGGGCGAGGCCCAAGACCTGCTGGCTGCGGTGGAGGTCGAGCTGCGCCGCCGTCGGTTCCGCAGCGTGGTCCGCCTAGAGGTGGAGCACTTGGTGTCTTCAGAGGTCCGCAACCTGCTCGTTGAGGAGCTCGACATCGGCCACGACGACGTGTACGAGGTGGATACCCTGCTAGAGTTTTCCAGCCTCTGGGATCTGTTTGCCGTCGACCGCCCCGATCTCAAGAATCCCGTGTGGCAGCCGGTCAACCCCCTGCCCTCGGCCGGACCCGGCGACCAGCCGGTCGACCTGTTCGCCCGGATCCGCGAGGGCGACATCCTGGTTCACCACCCCTACGACTCCTTCACCGCCACGGTGCAGGAGTTCATCTGGCAGGCGGCCAACGACCCCAAGGTGCTGGCCATCAAGCTAACCCTCTACCGCACATCGGGCGACAGCCCGATCGTGCGATCGCTCATTCGAGCCGCAGAGAGAGGCAAGCAGGTGGCGGTGGTCGTGGAACTTAAGGCCCGTTTCGACGAAGAGGCCAACATCGAGTGGGCCCGCCGACTGGAGCAGGCCGGCGTCCACGTCGCCTATGGCCTGGTCGGGCTCAAGGTCCACGCCAAGACCTGCCTGGTGGTCAGGGAAGAGGTCGACGGCGTGCGCCGCTACTGCCACATCGGCACCGGCAACTACAACTCCATCACCGCCCGGGCGTACACCGACTTGGGGCTGTTCACCGTCGACCCCGAAGTCGGGGTCGACTTGACGCAGCTCTTCAACTCTCTGACCGGCTACGGCCGCGACATTCAATTCCGCCGCCTGGTGCCCGCGCCCCAGGGGTTGCGCCCCACGGTGACGGGGCTGATTCGCAACGAAGCGGCCCAGGGCGCCGAGGGCCGGATCATCATGAAGATGAACAGCCTGGCCGATGCCGAGATGATCGAGGCTCTGTACGAGGCCTCCGGGGCCGGGGTGGAAATCGATCTGATTGTGCGGGCCATCTGCTGCCTGCGCCCGGGGGGGCCCGGAATGTCCGACACCATCCGGGTCCGCTCTCTCATCGGGCGATATCTGGAGCACAGCCGCATCTACTACTTCGGCAACGGCGAGGGCAGCGGTGTTCCGGCCTACTACATCGGCTCGTCCGACCTCATGCCCCGGAACCTCAACCGCCGCGTGGAGGCTCTGGTGGCGGTGGACAAGCCCGATCTGCGCCGCCGGCTTGACCAGGTGCTGGAGTTCAACCTCAAAGACGACGTGCTGGCCTGGGAGCTTCTGGCCGACGGGAGGTGGCGGCGAGTGCCCAAAACCACGGGATTCGAGGCCCAAGCCGCCTTCGAGCGGTTGGCCGCAACCGCAGTTTCTTAGCGGTCCGCCCGGCGGGTGGCGCTGGTTCAGTGCCGGGCGGGTTCAGGCGGCGATGGGGGGTTTTCGGTGCTGGGGTTGGGGT
>JAPYOC010000107.1 GCA_028278955.1 Candidatus Poriferisocius aerobius | reverse complement strand
TTGCGGACTTCCGCCAGAGCGACGGCCTTGCAGAAGCCGGGCTCGTCGGCGTAGCCGTCTGATCCGTCGCGCCAGGCATGGTAGGCATCGGCGATGCGAGCGATGTCGTCATCAGTCAGCTCGCGGTGGGTCCGGTCGACCATGGCGCCCATCTCCCGGGCGTCGATGAAAAGCGTCTCGCCTGAGCGCTGGCGGTCTCGGGCCACGAACCACAGGCAAGCCGGTATCTGGGTGGAGTAGAAGAGCTGGCCGGGCAGCGCCACCATGCAGTCCACCAGGTTGGCCTCCACCAGGTTCTTGCGGATCTCCCCCTCCCCCGACTGCTGCGACGACATCGAGCCGTTGGCCAGCACGAACCCGGCGATACCGGCAGGAGCCAGGTGGTGGACCATGTGCTGCACCCAGGCGAAGTTGGCGTTGCGCTTGGGGGGCATGCCGTACTGCCATCGTTTGTCGTCGGCCAGGCGGTCGCCGCCCCAGTCGGAGATGTTGAACGGCGGGTTGGCCAAGATGAAGTCGGCCCTCAAGTCGGGGTGGCGATCGTTGTGGAAGCTGTCGCCCTGGGCGATCTGGCCCTCGATGCCCCGGATGGCGAGGTTCATCTTGGCCAGCCGCCAGGTGGTGTAGTTGGCCTCCTGGCCGTAAATGGAGATGTCCCGATGCGGGCTGGCGGGCCGGGATCCGCCGTTGCCGTTG
The DNA here is from genome assembly GCA_028278955.1 of Candidatus Poriferisocius aerobius. Taxonomy (GTDB): domain Bacteria; phylum Actinomycetota; class Acidimicrobiia; order Acidimicrobiales; family Bin134; genus Poriferisocius; species Poriferisocius aerobius. Next base: position 5,459 of record JAPYOC010000107.1, on the reverse strand, counting down.
CCAGTGGCGTGGGCCGAGATGAACTCCACCGACTGCACGAACATCCCCGATGAGCCGCAGCAAGGGTCATACACCCGGCCCTGGTAGGGCTGGAGCATCTCCACCAGCAGCTTGACCACGCAGCGCGGGGTGTAGAACTCGCCTCCCCGTTTGCCCTCGGCGCTGGCGAACTGCGACAGGAAGTACTCGTACACCCGGCCCAGCACGTCTTTGGAGCGGGCCTCGACGGTGCCCACCGCGATGTTGCTCACCAAATCGATGAGCTGGCCGAGCCGCTGCTTGTCGAGCACGGGGCGGGCATAGTCTTTGGGAAGCACATCCCTCAGCGCCGGGTTGGCCTCCTCGATGGCCTCCATCGCCTCGTCCACCGTCTCGCCGACATAGGACTGGCGGGCATCGGCCTTCAGCTCTTCCCAGCGGGCTTCTGGGGGCACCCAGAACACGTTCTCGGCCCGGTATTCGTCGGGGTCTTCGGGGTCGGCACCCTCGTCGACCTCTTCTTCAATCAGAACAGCCCGCCGCTCCTCGAAAGCGTCCGACACGTACTTGAGGAAGATAAGCCCCAGCACCACATGCTTGTACTCGGCAGCGTCCATGCTGCCCCTCAGCGTGTTGGCCGCCTGCCAAAGTTCGGACTCAAAGCCAGTGGTAGCGCCCTGTGCGCCAGGAACCATCCCGCTGCCGCGCTGCCGCTTCGGCCTGCTATTGGCCACCGTCGCCCCACCTCCTGCTATGCCGCCTGCAAGGCTACAAGGTTGGCACCCACGTAGCGGCCGGGGGTGAGGAGGCAGACCTGCCCCGGAGGCGTTAGTAGAGGAAATGCCCAGCGAATGGACAACTCCCGTGAGGCGCGTGGCAAAGTCTGTCTGTGGTCGAGGCCAAAGTTCGCTGGACGCACCAATGGAAAGAGCTCCACGAGGAGGTCATCGACTCGGGGCTGTGCACCGGCTGCGCAGGCTGTGTGATCGCCTGCCCCCACGATGTGATCGGCTACAAGCACGAGCCCGGCCAGTACCGGCCCTTCCACTTGGAGGAGGAGCTGGGCACCTCCGACTGCATCCACGGCCAGAAGGGGTGTACCTCGTGTACCCGGGCCTGCCCCCGGTTCCGCACGTGGGAGGCCGAAGCCGACGAGCACCTTTTCGGCCGCATCCGCAACGGCGACGAGGTGTCGGGCATCTACAGCGACATCCTGCTGGTGCGGGCCTCCGACGACTATGTGTACGAGACAGGCCAGGACGGCGGCTTGGTGTCGGCCATCTTGATCTGGTGCTTGGAGAACGACGTGATCGACGGCGCCCTCACCTCGTTTCTGGAAGGGGGCGACGCCGACGGCTGGAAGGCGGTGCCCGGCTTGGCCGTCAACCGGGAGGAGGTGCTGCGGGGTGCGGGCAGCCGCTACACCTACTCGGCCAACACGCTGGCCTACCGGGAGGCGAAAGAGCGGGGGGTGGAGCGCCTAGCGCTGGTGGGCATGAGCTGTCAGACCTCGATCGGGCCGGTGATGTGGAACCGCAAAGTGGGCAAGGTGGGCCGTCCCATCAAACTGAACATCGGGCTGCTGTGCTCCAAGAGCTTCGACGACTCCATGTTCGAGGAACTGCTCTGGGTGAAGTACGGCCTGCCCACCGACCAAATCGCCAAGATGAACATCAAAGGCGTGTTCCAGGTGTGGATGAAAAACGGCAACTACCACGAGATCGACCTCAAGGAGTGCCACGCCTGGACCCGGGAGGGCTGCAACTTCTGCCCTGACTTCTCCGCCGAACACGCCGACATCTCCACCGGCGGCATCGGCAACGCCACCGACTGGACCCTCACTGTGGTGCGCACCGAGCTCGGGCGAGCCGTCGTCAACGCCATGCTGGAGGACGGCGCGATCCAAGCCCGACCGGGCGACGACGATCCCGCTGCGGTGGCGCTGCTGCACAAGCTGGCCGCCAAGAGCCGCCAGCGCTGGCCCGACTGGGCCGAGAGCGCAGTAAAAGTCGGGGTCTGAGTCGGGGTCTGAAGGGTTTCGCCGGCAATCCGGCCGCCCGGTGACCAGCGGTCGTCCGACTAGAGCCCGGATTCCTCCAGAATGCACTGGCGCATGATCGACTCCACCTCTTCGGTCAAGTCGGTGTTGATGTCGCTGCGCAGGTCGTCGTCAAGCTCCTTGAACTCTTCAAAGCTCAGCGCATCCCGGATCTCGTCGAAGCCGCACTCGCACACGTCGGCCAGGTTCTGCTGCACCCCGGCGTCCAGATCGTCGACGCCCGCTTCCTCACAGCCGTCGCGAAAATTCCGCTCGGGCTGGCCCACGTTGGGCTCTCCCTTGTAGTCGGCAGGATTGTCGTCCCAGGAGGTGGGTGCGCCGGAGTTGCCGCAGGCCGCCGCCAGCAGGCACGCCGCCGCCGCCGCTGCGAGCACTCGGACCCTTCTCACCGGCCCAACGCTATCCCCCCTTCCCCTGGATTCGCGAACCATTCCGGGGGCTACGCCGAGCGGGCCAGCGCCAGGGCCCGGGCGAACACCTCGTCGAGCATTTCCTCGGTGAGCCGCCCGGTAAAGGTGTTCTGCTGGCTCACATGGTAGGAGCACACCACGGTCAGCCCACCGGGAGCGGGGGCCTCCAAGCCGTGGGCGAACTTGGGCCGGGGCCGCATCCCCAACTCGGCGGCCACCGCCCCGTATCCGATGGCCCCGAGGGCCACAAAAACCCGGGCCTGGCCGAGCAATTCGAGCTCCCGCACCAAAAACGGGCGACAGGCGTCCCGCTCGGCTGGGGTGGGCTTGTTCTGGGGCGGCGCGCACCGAACCGGGGCGGTGATGTAGACGTCGTTCAGCACCAGCCCGTCGTTGGCGTCGGTGGCGTCGGGCTGGTTGGCCAATCCCGTGCGGTGCAACGCGGCGTACAAGAAATCGCCCGACCGGTCGCCGGTGAACATCCGTCCGGTGCGATTGGCGCCGTGGGCGGCGGGGGCCAAGCCCACCACCACGATACGGGCCTCGGGATCGCCGAAGCCCGGCACCGGCCGACCCCAATAGGTCCAATCCCGGTAGGCGGCCCGCTTGTGCGCCGCCACCTCCTCCCGCCAGGCCACCAGCCGGGGACAAGCCCGGCAGGCGATCACATCAGCGGCTAGCTCGTTGAATGTGTCTCTTTGGCCCACGAAGGGCAAGCTAGAGGAAATGGCCGACGAGACCTGCCCAGAAGCGAAGGCGCCAAGAGACGGAGTCCACCGGGCCCATGGCCGGTAAGACCCGCAAGCCGACCATGGTGCTGCTCGTGCGCCACGGCCAAACCCCCACCACCGGGGCGGTGCTGCCCGGCCGGGCGCCGGGCCTGAGCCTCAGCGACCGGGGCCAGAAGCAGGCCGAGCAGGCCGCGGCCCGCATCGCCGCCCTCAGCGCCGAGCGCATCGGCGCAGTGTACGCATCGCCGATGGAGCGGGCCCAGCAGACCGCCGCCCCTATCGCCCGAGCGGTGGGCCGACGGGTTCGGGTGCTCGACGGCCTCAACGAGTGTGACTTCGGCCAATGGACCGGACGGCGCCTGAGCGACCTGCGGCGGCGCCGCGACTGGCGCCGGGTGCAGCAAACCCCCAGCGGCTTCCGCTTCCCTGGAGGGGAGTCGTTCGCCGAGATGCAGGCCCGGATGACCGGCGCATTGCAGTCGCTGGTGGACCGCCACCCCGGCTCAACGGTGGTGGCGGTTTCACACGCCGACACCATCAAGGCTGCGGTATCGCACGCCTCCGGCGCCCATCTGGACATGTTCCAGCGGATCGTGGTGTCGCCCTGCTCGATCACCGCCATCGTCTACGGCGAGGACGGCCCGCTGGTGCTGGCGGTCAACAGCACATCGGATTTGCAGGCACTGGTGCCGTCGTGAGCGCGTCTTTCGAGCTGAACCACCTCGAGCACATCACGGTGGGCGCCGTCGGGCCGCCCGGCCAGCGGGTGTTCTATCTCCAAGCCGGTATCACCGGCACCCTGGTCTCGCTGAAGCTGGAGAAGCAACAGGTGGCCGCCTTGGCCGAGTACCTCGAAGGAGCGCTGCGAGAGGTCTCCGAGAACCCCGGCGCCATCGAGCCCGAGACCGACATCGGGCTGATCGACCCGGTAGAAGCGGAGTGGGCAGTGGGAGACATCGGTATCGGCTACGACCCCGAGGCCGATCGGATGCTGATCACGGCCACCGAGATGCCCTCCTCGGAGGGCGACGACGATCTGGCCACCGCCCGGTTCCGCATCTCTTTGGGCCAGGTAGCCGGGTTCGTGGCCCGGGCCCGACAGGTGGTGGCCGCCGGACGGCCTCCCTGCCGCTTCTGCGGCGCCCCGCTGAACGGCGACGGCACGTGGTGCCCCTGCTTCAACTGATGGGCCCGCCTCAACCGAACGCCGAATCGCCGTTTCGCGAGCGGCCTGCGCTCGAAGACCGGGTTGCCGTTGGGATTCTGACCACCGGCGAGTTGGAGGTGCTCGGGCGCATGCCCTGGAGTTCCAACATGACTTTTCTGGTAGACGTCCGCGCTCCCGGCGCCCCCATCGTCCAAGGGGTGTACAAACCGGTGAAGGGCGAGCAGCCCCTGTGGGACTTCCCCGCCGGGCTGCACCGGCGGGAGACTGCCGCTTTCGAGTTGGCCGCTGCTTTGGACTGGAACCTGGTGCCCCCCACCGTGGTGAGAGACGGGCCGCTGGGCGAGGGGTCGGTGCAGCTCTATGTGCCCACCGACTACGACGAGCACTACTTCACCCTGCGCGAGGAGCCCGCCCACCACCGCTGGTTCCAGCGGCTGTGCGCATTCGACTTCATCATCAACAGCACCGACCGCAAGGGGGGCCACATACTGCTCGGCCGCGACGGGCGGCTCTACGCCATAGACAACGGGCTGTCGTTCCACTGCGAGTTCAAACTGCGCACCGTGATCTGGGAGTGGGCGGGAGAGCCGCTGCCGCCCGAGCTGGCCGATGATGTGGGCCGCATGGCCGACGAGGGCCTGGCCGACGGCGCGGCCGGACTGCTCTCGCGCCCCGAGCGGGACGCCTTGCTGGCCCGAGCGACCGCCCTGGCCGCGGGGGGCCGGTTTCCCGTCGACCCCAGCGGCCGCCGCCACCCCTGGCCCCTGGTCTGAGCAGGGGCCGGTCGGTCAGCCCCGAGACTGGAGGGCTTCGATGAGCTTGGGGACCACCTGGTGTACATCGCCGACGATGCCGAGGTCGGCGACGCCGAAGATGGGCGCCTCGGCGTCTTTGTTGATGGCGATGATGTTCTTGGATCCCTTCATCCCCACCATGTGCTGGGTGGCCCCAGAGATGCCGCAGGCCACATAGACGTCGGGCTTGACCACCTTGCCGGTCTGGCCCACCTGATGGGAATACGGCACCCAGCCGGCGTCCACAATGGCTCGAGACGCCCCGGCGGCGCCGCCCAGGATCTTGGCCAAGTCCTCGATCATGGCGTACTTCTCGGC
>JAPYOC010000106.1 GCA_028278955.1 Candidatus Poriferisocius aerobius | reverse complement strand
ATCTGATGCCCGCTGCCCAACGACCGGCCGTCCACCGCCGAGGCTGTCGCGCGGAAGGACTGCTCAATCACCATGTGGGCGTGTTGGAGAAGGGTCATGTAGCGATTGGCGCGTTCTTCTGCGAGCAAAAGAGGATCTGAAGAGGCAAACCGCTCCTCGTCCGCCGGGATGTTGTTGATGGTGCGGACAAGGGGCATCACAGACTGTTTCGCCGATTCCATCTGCTGGACTGCGAGTGCCAGATTGTCTCGCGCTACCCGCTGAAGTTTACCCGTAGCCGGCGGGAGCGGATCGGATGACTGGTAAACGACCACCCCCCCGTCAGACATCAGGTAATGCTCGAAAGATGGAGTGACATGGCGCACCGAGTGCTCGAAATCGAGACGGGGCAAGACGACTAGATCCAAAGGCCAGCTGCTTTCACGGCGCATGGCAGACGAGATGGCCGACCGTGTCTTGTGCCGCTCGTCTTTGGGAATATCGCCCAGCAGCACCACCAGATCGATGTCGGACCACTCAGACGCATCGCCGCGTCCAACCGAGCCGAACACGATCACCTGCTCCACCCGGGGATCCGCCCCCGCTATTGCGCCAAGCCTGCGGGCGTCCTCAACGGTAGGAGGCAGCCCATTCGTCGAAGCTGCCAGTAGCACAACTCAAGCATAGCTACCGGCGTTCGACCACGGGGCAACTGAGTTTCCCCCTAGTGGTGGGGAGGGTGTTTGCGCGCAAGGCGCTGATGTGCAGATCGCGCCGTGGCAGCCGGGCGACCCTTCACGCCAGCGATACTGGGGTGGCGACCTCGGTGAAGAAGTCGTTGCCCTTGTCGTCGGTCACGACGAAGGCGGGGAAGTCCTCCACTTCGATGCGGTGTACCGCCTCCATGCCCAGCTCGGGGTATTCCAGCACCTCCACCTTGCGGATGGAGTCCTTGGCCAAGCGGGCGGCCGGGCCGCCGATCGAGCCGAGGTAGAACCCGCCATGGCGGGCGCAGGCCTCCACCACCGGGCGGGAGCGGTTGCCCTTGGCCAGCATCACCAGGCTGCCTCCCGCCGCCTGGAACTGGTCCACGTAGGCGTCCATGCGCCCGGCGGTGGTGGGGCCGAACGACCCGGAGGCGTAGCCCTCGGGGGTTTTGGCCGGACCGGCGTAGTACACCGGGTGGTCGCGCAGATAGGCAGGCATCGGCTCTCCGGCGTCCAGCCGCTCCTTGATCTTGGCGTGGGCGATGTCGCGGGCCACCACCAGGGTGCCGGTGAGCGACAGCCGGGTCTTCACCGGGTATTTCGACAGCTCGGCCCGGATGTCGGCCATGGGCCGGTTCAAGTCGATGCTCACCACCTGACCGCCTAGCTCGTCGTCGGTGATCTCCGGCAGGAAGCGGGCCGGGTCGGTCTCCAGCTGCTCGAGGAAAACCCCCTCAGAGGTGATCTTGCCCAAAGCCTGGCGGTCGGCCGAGCACGAGACCGCCACCCCTACGGGGCAGGAGGCGCCGTGGCGGGGCAGCCGAATCACCCTCACGTCGTGGCAGAAGTACTTTCCCCCGAACTGGGCCCCGATCCCGAACTGCCGGGTCAGGTCCAGGATGCGGTCCTCCCACTCCAGGTCGCGGTAGGCGTGGCCGGTTGCCGAGCCCTCGGTGGGCAGCGTGTCCAGGTAGCGGGCCGAGGCGTACTTTGCCGCCTTCAGCGTGTACTCCGCCGAGGTGCCGCCGATGACCACCGCGAGGTGGTAGGGCGGGCAGGCGGCGGTGCCCAGGGTGCGGAGCTTCTCATCGAGGAAGCGGGTGAGCGATTCGGGGTTGAGCAGCGCCTTGGTCTCCTGGAACAGGTACGACTTGTTGGCCGAGCCGCCGCCTTTGGCCATGAACAGGAACGAGTAGGCGTCTCCCGGAGTGGCGTAGATCTCAATTTGGGCCGGCAGGTTGTTGCCGGTGTTGCGCTCTTCGAACATAGTGAGCGGCGCGAGCTGGGAGTAGCGCAAGTTCGAGGTCTGATAGGTGTCGAACACTCCCCGGGCGATGGCCTGCTCGTCGTCGGCGTCGGTGAGCACCCGCTCCCCCTTTTGGCCCACCACCACTGCGGTGCCGGTGTCCTGACAGCCGGGGAGCACCCCGCCGGCGGCGATGTTGGCGTTGCGGAGCAGCTCGGTAGCGACGAACCGGTCGTTGTCCGAAGCCTCGGGGTCTTCCAAGATGGCAGCGAGCTGGGCGAGGTGGCCGGGCCGCAACAGGTGGGCGATGTCCCGCATGGCCTCGCTGGCCAGCAATCGCAGGGCTTCGGGGTCGACCTGGAGGAACTGCCGGTGGCCGAGCGTGACCGTCGAGACGAAATCGGTGGTCAAAAGCCGGTATTCGGTGGTGGTGTCAGGCCCCTTGGGGAGCAGTTCGGTGTAGGCGAAATCGGCCATGAGATCGTGTCGGCTAGATCGTGTCGGCGCCGCCACCTCAGCCGAGCGCCGGGGTGCCGGCGAAGGGCGGCGGGTCGCTGCCGTCGGGGATCACCGGCGGACGCCAGCTCATCGCCCGGCCGAGGTGGGCGGCGAATTCCCTCCAGTCGGGGGGGTTCCAGCCCTCGGCCGAGGCGCGGAGAGTCAGCCGGTGGTCGAGGTGGACGATGGCGGGCAGGGATGCCAGTCCCAGAGCCCGCACCACGGCGCGGTCCTCGTCGGCGAAGGTCAGGATCTCCTTGGTCCACGGCCCCAGGAACTCTTCTGATTCTCGGGCCGGCGCCGTGACCAGGAACGCCACCCGGCAGTCGGCCCCGACAAAGTTGCGGAGCACGCGGCCGGCGGTGTTGATGATCCACGAGCTTTCGTAGGTATACGGGTCGAGGGCCACAATCACCAGGTGGAAGACGGTCACCCAGTCGCCGGCGGGGCGGGGGTCGCCGTTCAGCGGGGCCAGGGTCACATCGGCGTCGAGCGTGGTGGACATCGCATCTGAAATTAGCCCAGCGGGGTGGCGTAACCTCATGTCGTGCATCCGATCGAGCATCTGCGCTATGTGGCCCGATCGTCGGGTGTGGGCCAAGAAGCGCTGGTCCAGGAGACGGCCGGGGCGCTGTTGAGCTTCGGCCACGACCCGGCTGGGCTGGTCACCGCCTGTCGGCGGATGCTCGCCCGCCAGCCGTCCTCAGGTCCGCTCATGTGGCTGGCCGCACGGGTTCTGGCCGCAGCCGACCCCCGAGCTGAGGCCCGGGCGTGCATGGAGGCAATCTCCGGAGACAGAACTGCCCGCCTCTTGTCGCGCCGGCTGCCCGTCGAGGCCACGGCTTGTGTCCTCGGGTGGCCCGACCTGATCGGCCGGGCTCTCCGGCTTCGGGGTGATCTGCGGGTGCTGGTGGTGGACGTGCTGGGGGAGGGCCGCCATTTGGTCCAGCGATTGTCGGAGCAGGACGGTTGGGCCGCCGAGGTGGCTGAGAGCGGCCTGGGAGCAGCGGCTGCGTCAGCCGACATCGTGCTGCTGGAGACGGCCGCGGTCGGCCCCGATGGATTTCTCGCCGTTGCCGGGTCTCGCGCCGCCGCCTCGGTTGCCCACGCGGCCCGCGTGCCGGTATGGCTGGCTGCCGGCAGGGGAACAGTGCTTCCCGGCCCCATGTGGGACTCGCTCATCGAGCGGGTGCTGGAAATGGTGGAAGCGTGGGAGGCCGATGAAGAGGTCGTGCCGCTCGCGTTGGTAGACCGGATCGCCGGTCCCACTGGGCTGGTCTCCGTGCCTGAGGCGTTGTCGAGCGCCGACTGTCCTGTGGTCCCCGAGTTGTTCTGCGCGGCGTTTTGACCGGCACGCGCCTGATCGACCGCACCGCGCGCCGGGCCACTGCGGCTTTGGTCGCCGGGGCGGTCGTGTTGGCGGGTGGTTGCGGTGATGGCGCCCCCGGTACTGCTGATCGAGTCCCTGTTCCCGACTCTCCCGCTGCACTCCCGGCCGCCACCGCAGCGCCCACCCCTCCTGCTCCGCCGGATCCCGTCTCGGCGGTCACTGCTCATCCCGTCTCCGCTGCTCCTGCGCCGACTGCCCCGGCGCCCCCGATTCCCACGGCTGCGCCGACACCCGATCCCGATTCTTCAGCCGATTCTTCAGCCGAGTCGGAGTCCTGGCATTTCTGGTTGGCCTTCACGGGAGACCTCCTCTCGCACACTGCGGTGTTCAGGCAGGCGCAGGCCTACGGCGGCGGCGAACTGGACTACGACTACCGGCCCATGTTCGAGCTGGTGCGGGAAGCGGTGAGCGATGCGGACTTGGCGATCTGCCACTTGGAAACCCCGCTTTCACCCGACAACCGCGGCCTTTCCGGCTATCCGGTGTTCAACGCCCCCGCAGACTTGGCCGCCGCCATCGTCGAAGTGGGCTATGACGGCTGTTCGACCGCGTCGAACCATTCCATGGACCAGGGTTTCTCCGGCATCGAGGACACCCTCGATGTGTTCGACCAAGTGGGCCTCGGCCACGCCGGCATGGCCCGCACCGCGTTGGAAGCGGCCAGCCCGAGGCTGTACCCGCTAGACGGCGCCACGATCGGCCACCTGTCGTACACCTACGGTCTCAATGGGTTCGTCCTCCCCCAGGACAAGCCCTGGGCCGTCAATCTCAACTCGGCCGAGGACATCTTGAGAGAAGCTCGGGCGGCCGTCGACCTCGGGGCCGATTTTGTGGTACTGAGCATCCACTGGGGTGCCGAGCACCAGGTTGCCCCGACACCGCACCAGAGGGCATTGGCCGAAGAACTCCTCGCTGGCGACGAGATCGACCTCATCGTCGGCACGCACGCCCATGTGGTGCAGCCGGCGGAGCGAGTCGGCGGCAACCTCGTGATCTACGGCCTCGGGAACTTTCTGTCCAACCAATCTCCCGAGTCATGCCGATCGTGTCCGCCAGAGAGCACCGATGGTGTGATCGTGCTGGTTGAGGTGATGGGGGGCGAGTCCGGCGAGCTCGAAGTCACCGCAGTCAGCGCGGTGCCCACTTGGGTCGATAGGCGGACCTTTGCCATTGTCGATGTGGGTGCCGCACTGGCCGCCGGATCCAGCCCGGAGCTCACCGGGCAACTCGAGCAGTCGTGGGCCCGGACCACGACCACGCTTCGCAGCTATGGCGTGGATGTGATGCTCGCGGGCCAACCCTAGGCCCGCCACTGGGGCCGAGTTCGAGGCTGGTGAGAGGCTGATGATGGTGCTCACGGCCGAGCAGCAGGCTGCGCTGCTGGTGTGGGGGGAATGCCGCCGCAGAGATCTTCCCTGGCGGCGCACCCGAGACCCTTGGAAGATCCTGGTATCAGAGGTCATGCTCCAGCAGACCCAGATTGCTCGGGTAGTGCCCAGGTATCAGGGGTTTCTGGATGAGTTCCCCACCGCGGCGCACTGTGCCTCTGTCCCGGTCGCCTCGGTGATTCGAGCATGGGACGGATTGGGCTACAACCGCAGGGCTGTGCAGCTGCATCGCTGTGCTCGGCAGCTTGTGGCGCGGCACGGGGGAAGCCCCCCGCGAGATCTCTCCGCTCTGCTGAAGCTGCCCGGCGTGGGCCCCTACACCGCTCGAGCCGTGCTGGCGTTCGCCTATGAGGACGATGTGGGGGTGGTAGACACCAACGTGGGTCGGGTGCTGGCTCGTTGGCAGGGCCGCCGCTTGGCCGCCACCGAGGCCCAGGCGACGGCCGATGCCGCGGTTCCCGAAGGCTCGGGCTGGGCCTGGAATCAGGCGCTGCTCGACCTGGCGGCCGAGGTGTGCCTCCGGCATTCCCCGCGATGCCGCCAGTGCCCGGCGCACTCGAGTTGCCGATGGCGGGGTCGAGGCGGCGACCCGGCCGAGGGCTCGGCCCAGGTGGGCGGCGGACAGTCCCGCTTCGAGGGCTCCGATCGCCAGGGTAGAGGACGCTTGGTGGCCGCGCTCCGCCGCGGCCCGCTGCTCGTCTCAGAAGCGGCCGCCGCTGCGGGCTGGCCCGACGACCAGGTGCGGGCCCGGCGGCTGTTGGCCGGGTTGGAACGCGATGGTATCGCCGTCATCGATGACGAGGGCACGGCGACCCTGCCCAACGCGGGGTTGCCCGACGGCGGCCGCTAGCCTTGCTGCCACCCGGGGCAGCGTCTGCCCCTCCCAAGGAGTCAAAGTGTCTGACCGCCCGCCGTTCGACTCGGCCTTTTTCCGTCAAGTGCTCGGACAGTTCCCCACCGGCGTGACCGTGGTGACCGCCGCCGGCGCCGATGGACCCGCCGGGCTGGCCATCGGCTCATTCGGCTCGGTGTCGCTCGACCCGCCCTTGGTCATGTTCATGCCGGGCAAGTCGTCCACCAGCTGGCCGGCTATCGAGGCCGCAGGCCATTTCGGGGTGAACATCCTGGCTGAGGACCAAGAGCAGATGTCCAGCCTGTTCGCCTCCAAAGCCGGTGACAAGTTCGCCGGCCTGGAGTGGACGGCAAAAGCGACCGGCGCTCCGATCTTCGAAGCGTCCCTGGCCTGGATCGACTGCGAGATCGACCGGGTGTCGGAGGGAGGCGACCACTGGATCGTCTTGGGCCGGGTGCTGGATCTGGGCGTGCAGCGAGAGGATGTGGGACCGCTGGTGTTCCTGGCCGGCAAATACGGCTCTTTTCATCCGCTGGGTTGATTGCGAGGACTGGAGAGCCATGCCGATTTATGCCCTTGGAGACGTCGAGCCCGATATCCATCCTGAGGCGTTCATCCATCCCCAGGCGGTGATCATCGGCCGGGTCAGCGTGGGGGCCGAGTCCACCATTTGGCCGGGGACGGTGCTTCGGGGCGATGGGGCGGGCATCGCCATCGGCGCCCGCTCGTCGATCCAGGACAATGCCGTGCTCCACAACACCGATGAGCTGCCCACGGTGGTGGGCAGCGACGTCACTGTCGGCCATCTGGCCCATCTGGAGGGCTGCACGATCGAGGACGAGGCGCTGGTGGGCGTCGCATCCGTGGTGCTGCACGAAGCGGTCGTGGGGCGGGGGGCGTTGGTGGGGGCCAGTGCGGTGGTCACCAACCGCATGATGATCCCCCCTCTTGCCTTGGCCGTCGGCGTGCCGGCCAAAGTCCGTGAGAACCACATGGCCGAGGGCCAGAATCGATCCGACGCCCAGAGCTATGTGGGCCGCGGCCGCCGATATCGGGCAGAGATGCGCCTGTTGGGGTGATCGCCGGTAGTATTCAGCTCAACCGCAAATCAACCGCAAAATCTCCCTCGAAAACCCTTTTCTGAGGCTCTGGAGAGGACCTGGATATGTCGTCGGAAGCTCTCGCCCTAGATCTCGGCCGGTACAAGCTCGGCTGGAGTGATGAGGAGAACTACGTGTTCAAGCCCAAAAAGGGCCTGAACACCGACATCGTGCAGGAGATGTCGTGGATGAAGAGTGAGCCCGACTGGATGCAGAAGTTCCGCTTGAAGTCGCTCTCCCGGTTCGAGAAGCGGCCCATGCCCAGCTGGGGCGGCGACATGTCGGGCATCGACTTCGACAACATCTACTACTACATCAAGCCCACCGAGAGCCTGGCCGACGACTGGGACGCGGTGCCCGACTCGATCAAGGACACCTACGAGAAGCTGGGCATACCCGAAGCCGAGCGCAAGTACCTGGCCGGGGTGACCGCCCAGTACGAATCCGAGGTGGTGTACCACCGCAACCGGGAGGATTTGGAGCAACAGGGGGTGCTGTTCTGCGACATGGACACCGCGCTGCGGGAGTATCCCGAGCTGGTGAGGGAGCACTTCGGCACCATCATCCCGCCGGGCGACAACAAGTTTGCCGCCTTGAACTCCGCGGTGTGGTCGGGGGGCAGCTTCATCTACGTGCCACCGGGGGTGACGGTGGAGATGCCGCTGCAGGCCTACTTCCGCATCAACGCCGAGAACATGGGCCAGTTCGAGCGGACCCTGATCATCGCCGACGAGGGCTCGCAGGTCCACTACATCGAGGGCTGCTCGGCCCCGGTGTACACCAGCGATTCGCTGCACTCCGCCGTGGTGGAGATACTGGTCAAGAAATCAGCCCGGGTCACCTACACCACCATCCAGAACTGGTCCAACAACGTCTTCAACCTGGTCACCAAGCGGGCCAAGGTGGAGGCCGAGGGCCACATGGAGTGGATCGACGGCAACATCGGCTCGCAGCTCACCATGAAGTACCCCGCAGTGGTGATGGTGGGTCCCAAGGCATCGGGAGAGGTGCTGTCGGTGGCCTACGCCGGCGCCGGCCAGCACCAAGACGCCGGGGCCAAGATGACCCACGCCGCTCCGGAGACCACCTCCAAGATCGTGTCCAAGTCGATCTCCAACGGCGGCGGCCGCACCAGCTACCGCGGCCTGGTGAGGGTGGAGGACGACGCCTACGGCTGCCGAAGCCATGTGCAGTGCGACGCGCTGATCCTGGACGAGGACAGCGTGTCCGACACCTACCCCTACATGGAGGTGGGCACCCGAGACGCTGAGATCGGCCACGAGGCCACCGTCTCCAAGGTGGCCGATGAGCAGCTGTTCTACCTGATGAGCCGGGGGCTGACCCAGGAGCAGGCCATGGGCATGATCGTCAACGGCTTCATTGAGCCCATCACCCGGACCCTGCCGATGGAGTACGCCGTGGAGTGGAGCCGGCTGATCGAGTTGCAGATGGAGGGATCTGTCGGCTGATGCCCATGCGTCAGGACTGCAAGTTCTTCGAGAGCCGGTCGTATCCCAACGGAGAGACCGTTCGCAAGTGCGATTTGGATCTGGCCCCCGAGGCCCCCTGGCGCTGTCCCGACGACTGCTCGGCCTACGAGCGAAGGCTGGTGGACGTCAACTGGTCGCATGGCACCCTGGTCACGCCGCCCACCCCAGAGGAGCCGGCCAGCGTGGGCCACGACGACAGCATCGGCGCTCTTTTGGACGCGGCCGAGGACATCGTGAACGCAGCCGGACCCCAAGTGCTGGCCGAGCTGGAGAAGGAGAAGTCGCGGCGGCGGCTGGGCCGGGGGGGCGGAAAGGCGAAGCGGCGAAGGCGCCGTCGGCGTTCGTGATCGAAACTGAGTTCACCCCCGATGCGGCCGGTGCCATTGCCGGCCCCGACTGGTTGGTGCGCCGACGATTGGCCGCCGCCGAGCAGGTGGCTGCTGCCCCCATGCCCTCGGTGGAAGAGGAGGTGTGGCGGTACACCCCCATTGGGCGGCTTGATCTCAGCCGGTATCGGCTGGCCGACGGCCCCGGCAGCACTTCGACGGTTGCGGCCCCCGAGCACAGTGCCGTGGCCGACACCGGCAACGGCTGGCTTTGCGGCGTCGAGCTGTCCGCCGAGGCCGCCCGACAGGGGGTGGAGGTCCGGGTGCTGGGCGCTGGCGACGCCGCCCTGGCCGCATCGGTGGACGTGGACTTGTTCGCCCTCATGAACGCGGCCTTCTCCGCCGAGCCGGTGCTGGTGAGGGTGCCGCCGGGGGTGAGCGTGGAAGGCCCAATCGTGGTGCGCCACTGGCTCGACGCCGACGGTGCGGCCGTGTTCCCCCGGCTGGTCGTGGATGCAGGAGCGGACTCCTCGGTGGAGGTGCTGGAGCTGTACGGCTCGGCCGATGTGGCCGCGTTCGTGAGCCCGGTGGTCGAGATCAGAGCAGCCCCTGCGGCGAGGGTCGGCTATCTGGCCGTGCAGGATCTCGGGCCCCGGGCCTGGCATATCGGCTCGCAGGTCGGCCACATCGGCTCGCAGGCTCACATGCGGGCCTCATCGGCCGCGCTGGGCGGGGAGTATGCCCGAATGAGGTTGGACACCCACCTGTCGGGGCGGGGAGCCACCGGCGACTTGGTTTCGCTGTACTTCGGCGATGGCCACCAGACCCTGGACTTCCGCACGTTTCAAGACCACGCCGCGCCTGACACCACCAGCAACCTGCTGTTCAAGGGGGCGGTGGACGATGCTTCCCGGTCGGTGTACACCGGGCTGATCCGGGTGCGCCCCGACGCCCGGGGCACCAACGCCTACCAGACCAACCGGAACATCAAGCTGTCGCAGGAGGCGTGGGCCGAATCGGTTCCCAACCTGGAGATTGAGAACAATGAGGTCCACTGCAATCACGCATCCGCGGTCGGCCCCATTGACGGCGACCAGCTGTTCTACCTGGAGAGCCGGGGGGTGCCCACCGAGACCGCCGAGCGCCTCATTGTGACGGGATTCTTCGACGAGGTGCTGGACCGGTTCCCCGTTGCCGGTGCGGTACCGGCGGTGCGGGAGAGGCTTCAGGCCAAGATCGCAGGACTGAGCCACCACTCCGAAGGCATGAAGGTATGAGGGCATGAGGGCATGAAGGCAGTGGGGTCAACGAGGCCAACGCAAGCAACGGGGATGGATCATGGCAGTCGACAGGGCTGACGGGGCCGACAGAGCCGACGGGGCCGACAGAGCCGACGGGGCCGACAGGGTGATGCTGTGCTCGTTCGACGAGTTGGGCGACGGGCAGGCCCGGCGTTTCGACGTGGAGTCTGGCGGCCTCGTCCACTTGGTTGCGGTTGTGAGGCTGGGAGATGACCTCTACGCCCTAGGGGATACGTGCAGCCATGCCGACTATTCGTTGGCAGAGGGCGAGGTAGATCCCGAGGAGCGAACCATCGAGTGCTGGAAGCACGGCAGCCTGTTCTCGCTGGCCACCGGAGAGGCCGAGACCCTGCCTGCCAATCGGCCGGTGCCGGTCTATGACGTGGGCGTGGACGACGGACAGATCTGGCTGAAGGTGGGCTGTAGTGGATGAGAGCGGATGAGAGTGGATGAGAGCGGGTGAGTCGGCCATGAGCGAGTTGGTGGTCGAGGGCCTTCATGTCCGGGTCGGCGGGCAAATGGTGCTCAATGGGGTCGACCTGCGGGTGGCGTCGGGCGAAGTCCATGCCGTGATGGGGCCCAACGGGTCGGGGAAGTCGACCTTGGCCTATGCCATCATGGGCCGCCCCGGCTATGAGGCGGTGTCGGGAACGATCTCGTTAGACGGCATTGACCTGGTGGAGTTGTCCCCCTGTGAGCGGGCCCACGCCGGGTTGTTCTCCACCCTGCAGTATCCGACCGAGGTGCCGGGCGTGGGCTTGGAGACCGTGCTGGAAGAGGCGGTGGCCGCGGCTGGCGGCGACCGAACCGCCGTTGAGGCTCAGGTGGTGGCCGAGGCCGAGTTGGTCGGTTTCGATCTCGACCTCTTGTACCGGTCGCTGAACGTGGACCTGTCCGGGGGGGAGATGAAGCGGAGCGAGGCGGTGCAGCTTGGCGTGCTCCGCCCCCGCATCGCCGTTTTGGATGAACTAGACAGCGGCCTCGATGTGGATGCTCTGGCTGCGGTGAGCCATCGCATCGAGCAGGCCACCCACCAGGACAACCTCGGTGTGCTGGCCATCACCCACTTCAGCCGCCTTTTGACCGTGCTGCACGCCGACGTGGTCCACATCCTCATCGACGGCGTCATCCGGGAAACCGGCGGACCCGATCTGGCCGCCCAGCTGGAGGAGACTGGCTACGACCCCTGGATCGACACCCGGGCCGAATCGCCGGTTGAGATCCACTCCCACTTAGAACTCTCTCACTTAGAACCCGGAGGAGACCCATGGCTGTAGATGCTGGAGATATAGGAGATATAGATGCCGGAGATGCCGAGAGACTCAAGAGACTGCTCAGCGACGAGGAGATCACCGCTGCTCTGGGGGAGCTTCCCGGATGGGAGCGCAGAGGCGACAAGCTCGCGGCTGTGTTTCGGTTTTCCGATTTCTCTGAGGCTTTCGGCTTCATGTCCCGGGTGGCGCTGATCTCCGAGCGCCTGTTCCATCATCCTGAGTGGTCCAATGTCTGGTCCACCGTCGAGATTGCCATCACCAACCACGCCGCCGGCGGCCTCACGGAGTTAGACCTCGAGTTCGCCCGCCGCGTCAACGCCCTGGGCTGAGCCTGGCTTGACCCTGGCTTCAGCTCAGCAGGGCGGGGTTGGTGTGGGCGGGCCGCCGGGTTGTTGAGCCCTTGTCGGGGAATGGGTCGGGTG
>JAPYOC010000105.1 GCA_028278955.1 Candidatus Poriferisocius aerobius | reverse complement strand
GCCAGCAACGCGTTGGCGTCGTCGATCGTGCTGGTGTGCCGCCCCCGCCCGGAAGCGGCACCGGCAGCGTCGCGCCGGGAGTTCCTGGACCGGCTCGCCGCCGAGCTGCCCGACGCGCTGGACCGTTTGCGCCAGGCCAACATCGCGCCGGTGGATCTGGCCCAGGCAGCCATCGGCCCCGGCATGGCCGTCTACTCCCGATACCAACGGGTGGTCGAGGCCGACGGAACCCGAATGGGGGTGCGGGCGGCGTTGGCAGCCGTCAATGCTGTGCTCGATGAGACCCTAGACGCATCCGACGCCGACCTCGACTCAGACAGCCGCTGGGCGCTCACCTGGTTCGCCGCCCACGGCTTCGACTCGGCCGACTATGGGCAGGCCGAGCAGCTCTCCAAAGCCCGCAACACCTCTGTAGCCGGGCTTGTCGAGGCAGGCATCGCCGCCTCCCACGCCGGCAAAGTCCGCCTTTTGGCCCGCGACGAGCTCGACGAGCACTGGGACCCCGCCGCCGACCGTCGGCCCACCGCCTGGGAAGCGGTCAACCACCTCGCCCGCGCTCTCGAGGGCGGCGGCGAGCAGCCCGCCGCCGCCCTGCTGGGCCAACTTGGCGGCCTCGCCGACGCCGCCCGCGACTTGGCCTACCGCCTCCACCACACCTCAGAACGCCAAGGAAAAGCCGCCGACGCCCTCGCCTACAACGCCCTCGTCCAAGCCTGGCCCGAGCTCGCCCGCCTCGCCCACAAACCCCCCACCGGCCAGACCGCCCTCGGCTTCAACGCCTGACCAAGCGGCAACCCCCCGTCTCAAGGGGCAGCTCATGGGCAAGAAGAAGGAGAAACGGAAGGCCGGCAGCACGGTGTCACGGCCTCACCGAGGGCCAGGTTGAGCACATCGGAGACATGTACAGGAAGCCCCGCTAAGCCTGAGCGCGCCGAAACGCGAGTATCGTGCGCTCGGTTTATCGGTTAAAGGTAGTGCTTTTTCGCGATTAGAGTAACTGGCGGTGAACGATCAGATCACGAGGCACCTGTCCTCGCGGCTCTACAAGGCGCTTGACGCGTTCCGAGTCGTTGTGCTGCACGGTGCCCGGCAGACGGGCAAGACAACGCTGGCCCGCCAGGTGGCCCGAGAACGGGGCGGCACCTATTTGACCCTCGACCACCGAGACGTCCGCCAAGCAGCCGAGGACGACCCTCGAGCCTTGCTGCTCGCTGGGCCTTTCCCGGTCGTGGTGGACGAGGTGCAGCTCGCGGGCGACCGGGTGGTTCGGGAGCTGAAGATGATCGTGGACGAGACCCCTGAATCCGGCCGATACCTGCTGACCGGATCCACAAACTTCTGACTGGTTTGAGAGCTATGCCGAAACGGTCACCCAGCGCGACTTGGCGGCTCTGGCCGACATCCGCAAAACCGGTGTACTGCCCCGGCTGCTTCGCCTCATGGCCGGCAGCACCGCGCAGGAGCTGAACGTCTCTGAGGCCTCGCGGCGGCTGGGACTGCACCGGGTCACCGTTCAGTCGTATGTGGACTGGCTGCATTCGGTGTTCCTCGCCGAACCGCTCCCCGCTTGGTCCCGAAACCTGGCCAACCGCGAGATCAAACGCCCCAAGCTGCACCTGACCGACACCGGGTTGGCCGCCGCGCTGCTGGGTCTCAGCCCGGATTCGCTGGCGCGGCCCACCTCCACCGCCGCCGGGCCCCTGCTCGAGTCCTTTGTCGCCAATGAGATGCTGCGCCAGCTCTCCTCTGCAACAAGAGCGCCCAGCGTGATGCACTGGAGGCAGAACAGCAGACACGAAGTTGACATCGTGTTGGAACGGCCTGCCGGAGACGTGGTGGCCGTCGAGGTCAAAGCCACGAGCTCCCCGCAGCGCTCGCATGCCCGTTCGCTGGTCCGACTGCGCGACCTGCTCGATTCGGTCGCGCCGGGCGCGTTCAAGGCCGGGGTGCTGCTCCATACCGGCGACAGGACGCTCAAGCTCGACGACCGCATCCACTCCACGCCCATCGCCACGCTCTGGAGCGTTTGACGGGCTCAGCCCGATGAACGGCAGCTCTCGTGAATATGCCTTGACTCCCCAGCGCCTCCGATCACAGGGCCGATCAGTGGGACTCCTGCTGCGTGGAGTAGAAACAGGGTGTGGCGCTTTCGAATCATGAGCGGGTGGGCAAGGCGATGGTGTTGCTGGGCGAGGGGCTGGCGCTGTTCGTGGCCCGGGAGTGCGTGGTGGAGTTCGGGGAGAACTGGGCCACCGGGGTGCAGCGGGCCGACACTCGGGGCGGCGGCCGCACCCGCAAGGTGAATCCCGTCGATCCCCAGTTCTTGCTGAAGGTGATGTGGGATGAGTGGCAGACCATCTTCCGCAAGAAACTGGGACGCACGGAGCGCAACTACGTTTCCGAGTTGCAGGATGCCCGGAACAAGTGGGCCCACAACGAGGCCTTCACCGCCGACAGCGCGCTGAGGGCGATGGACACGGCCAAGCTCTTGTTGGAATCGGTTGGGGCCGGCCCGCACGCCGACGGGGTGGACAAGCTCCACCACGAGCTGCTGCGCCAGCGATTCGAGAGCCAGGCCCGCAAGACGCACAAGAAAGCAGCGGCTCAGAGCGCTGCCCAGGAAAAGAGCTTGGCGCAGACCGGGCTGCCCTCCTGGCGGGAGGTGGCGGAGCCCCATTACGATGTGGCGTTGGGCCGGTTCCAGCTAGCCCAGTTCGCCGCCGACCTGCACCGGGTTTGGCGGGGAGAGGCGCCTGTCGAGTACGGCGATCCCGCGGAGTTCTACCGGCGCACCTACATCACCGAGGGGCTCGCGAGCCTGATTGTGGGGGCGGCCCGGCGGTTCGGCGGCAGCGGCGGCGACCCCGTAATACAACTTCAGACCAATTTCGGCGGCGGCAAGACCCACGCCCTGATCGCCCTCTACCACCTGGCGGGAGGCACGCCGGCCGCTCAGCTCAAAGGCGTGGAGGAGCTGCTGGCCAGCAGCGGATTGGCACTGCCCGCAGAGCCGATTCGCCGGGCCGTGCTGGTGGGCCATCAGCTCCTGCCCGGAGAAGCGTCGGTCAAAGAAGACGGCACCGTGGTCCGCACCATGTGGGGAGAGCTCGCCCACCAGCTCGGCGGGGCCGAGGGGTACGCCATGGTGGCCGAGGCCGACCGCACCGGCACCAGCCCCGGGGCTGCCCTCACCGACTTGCTCCGGGAGTTCTCGCCGTGCCTGGTGCTCATCGACGAATGGGTGGGCTACGCCCGCCAGCTTTACGGCGTGTCCGGCCTGCCCGCCGGGTCGTTCGACGCCCATTTCAGCTTCGCCCAAGCCCTGACCGACGCGGCCAACAGCTCCCCGGGCGCTCTGTTGGTGGCCACCATCCCGTCATCGCAGATCGAGGTCGGCGGTGAGGGAGGCCAGGCCGCGCTCAAGAGACTGGAGAACCTGTTCGCCCGGATGCAGGCCAACTGGCGCACGGCCACTGCCGAGGAGAGCTTCGAAATCGTCAGAAGGCGCCTGTTCAAGGAGCTGACGCCAGAGGCGTCCGTCAAACGGGATGCGGTGGTGAAAGCCTTCAGCGACCTTTACCAGAAGCAATCAAGCGAGTTCCCCTCCGCATGCAAGGAAGGCGGCTACCAGCGCCGCATGAAGGCCACCTATCCAGTACACCCCGAGCTGTTCGACCGGCTGTTCGAGGAATGGTCCGACCTCGAGCGGTTCCAGCGCACCCGTGGCGTGCTGCGGTTGATGGCCGAGGTGATCCACAGCCTCTGGATCAACGACGACCCCAACCTGCTGATCCTGCCCTCCACCATCCCCACCGACGACGGCAAGGTCTCGGAGGAGCTGCTCCGCCATCTGGAGAGCGAATGGCGGACGGTGGTGGAAGCCGACGTGGACGGCGACAATGCCCTGCCGCTGAAGCTCGATAAGGAGACCCCCAACCTGGGCCGTTTCCTGGCTGCCCGCAAGGTGGCCAGGACGGTGTACTTCGGGTCGGCACCCTCGCAGCACGCCGCCAACAGGGGGCTCGACGACCGGTCGATCAAGCTCGGCTGCGTCCAACCCGGCGAAGAGCGGCCGGCCATTTTCGGGGACGCCCTCCGCAAGCTTTCCGACCAGGCCTCCTACCTCTATCGAGACGGGTCTCGCTATTGGTATTCCCTTCAGGCCAACGTCAACCGCATCGCCCGAGACAGGGCCGAGGGCCACTTCAACGATACCGACGTGGACGACGAGATCCGCCGCCGGCTCGATGCCGCCCTCAAGGGCGACCGGGGCCATTTTGCCGGCGTCCACAATTGCCCCCGCACGCCCGCCGACGTGCCTGACACCGACGAGGTCCGCCTTGTGGTGATCGACCCGACCTCGCCCCACGACAGCAAGACCGAGACGAGCGAAGCCCTTGAAATGGCCCAGCAGACTCTGACAGAGCGCGCCGGAGGGGGGAGGCAGCATCGCAACATGCTGGTGTTCCTGGCCGCCGACACAATCCGGTTGGGCGAACTGCGCCAAGCGGTTCGCAACCACTTGGCCTGGCAGTCCATTCGAGACGACGCCGAGTCGCTGAACCTCGATCCGCCGAACGCCCGTCAGGCGGAGTCGAAAGCGGCCGATGCCGACGAGACGGTGGCGTCTCGGATTCCCGAGACCTACATCTGGGTGTTGAACCCGTCGCTTCCCCCCGACAACCCCACTGGAGCAGTCCAATGGGAGAAGGCCCGGGTGACCGCGTCGGGGCCTTTGGCCCAGCGGGTTTCCCACAAGCTGGTCCACGACGAGTCGCTCATCCCGGCATACGGCGGCACCCGGCTGCGATGGGAGCTCGACCGGATCCCCCTCTGGAGGGACGGTCCCGGCGAGACCGGTGGCGAGAAGCAAGCCGTTTCGGTCAATCAGCTCTGGAGCGACATCACCCAGTACCTCTACCTGCCCCGCCTTGCCCGACGCACGGTGTTGGAAGACGCCATCCGCGACGGGGTGCAATCCACTGTCTGGGCCACCGAGGGGATCGCCTACGCCGAGGGGCGCGACGGGGAGCGCTATATCGGCCTTAGAGCCGGCGAGATGCTGGCTGCTGTCGCCCCCAGCGGCCTGGTGGTCCACCCCGACGCGGTCAACTCCCAAATCGAGGCCGACAAGGCCGCCCGACCAGCAGCGATGGAAGGCGACGTGGGCGGCGCCGTTGCCGCCCCTGTCGGCACCGGGCCGCGAGGAGACGGGGATGGGGTGCTCTCAGCCCCCGATGGCCCTGCGGTGCCCACCCGCTACTACGGCCGCATCACCGTCGGCGCCGATCGCTGGACCCGGACCGCGGCCGACGTTGCCGAGGCCGTCGTGAGCCAGCTTGCCCAAGCCGAAGGCGCCAAAATCACCGTCACCATCGAAGTGGAGGCCGCCTCAGCCGGCGGTTTCGCCGACAGCGTCCAGCGCACCATCACCGAAAACGCCGCCACCTTGAAATTCGACGACAGCGGTTTCGAGAACTAGCCCGAGTACGCCACCCCGGGGAGTACGCAGAGCATCTCGAACAGCAGGTTGGCGGCGGTGAGGGCGGTGGCGCCGGTGGGGTCGTAGATGGGGGCCACCTCCACCAGGTCGCAGCCGACCAGATCGAGGCCCCGACAGCCCCGGATGATCTCCAGGGCCTGCGGTGCGGTGAGGCCGGCGATCTCGGGGGTGCCGGTGCCGGGGGCGAACGCCGGGTCGAGCCCGTCGATGTCGAAGCTCATGTACACCGGCCCGCCGCCCACCTTCTCGCGCACCTCGGCCATGAGCGGCGCCAGCGAGCGGTTCCAGCACTCCTCGGCCTGCACCACCCGGAAGCCCTGCTCGCGGGACCAGTCGAAGTCGTCGGCGGCGTAGCCGGTGCCCCGCACACCGATCTGGGCCACCCGGTGGGTGTCGAGCAGCCCCTCTTCCACCGCCCGGCGAAACGGCGTGCCGTGGGCGATGGCCTCGCCGAACATGTGGTCGTTGATGTCGGTGTGGGCGTCCACGTGGACCAGCCCCAGCGGCCCGTGCTTTCGCCGCATGGCCCGCATGATGGGTAGGGCGATGGTGTGGTCGCCTCCCATGGTCGCCGCCATCACGTCGTGGCCCAAAAGCTCGTCGTAGAAGTCTTCGATGCGGGCCACCGCGTCGGCCAGGTTGTAGGGGTTGGTGGCCACGTCGCCGATGTCGTCGATGCGGAGGCTGTCGAACGGCGCGGCCCTCGTGGCCATGTTGTAGGGGCGGATCAGCACCGATTCGTCGCGAATGCCCCTCGGACCGAAGCGGGCCCCCGGCCGGTTGGACGTGCCGATGTCGATCGGCACGCCCACGACGGCGACGTCGAGGTCGGCCGCGGCCGACCGGCCGGGGAGCCGCATGAAGGTGGCGATGCCCGCGAAGCGGGGCATCTGGTTGCCCCCGAGGGGTTGAGGCATGTCGGCCAACTCGGTTCTTTTGCCCGCGAGTCGCAGCAGGGCGATCAGCCCTTGGCCTCGATGAAGGCGTCGGTGAAGTTCACCTCGTAGTCGCCGGTGTCCACGATCTCCTCGACATTGTCCACCGGGGCCACCCCGGGGGTGCTGAGGAAGGCCTGGAGGTCTTCGTCGAGTCCGCTGAAGGCGGCCTCGTTCGGGGTGGAGTAGTAGTTCCAGTTCGACAGCGCCGCGCCCTGCTCGGGGGTGAGCAGCCAGTTGATGAACGTGTGGGCCGTACACGGGCTGCCGGCGTCGAACGGGATCGCCATGTTGTCGATCCAGCGGGTGCCGCCCTCGTCGGGCACGAAGTACACGTAGCGCGACGGATTCTCGGTCTCCAGGAACTGGGTGAACATGTCGCCGGAGTAGCCGTGGGCGATCACCGTCTCGCCGGTGGTGAGGAGTTCGTCGGCCGAGTCGGTGTTGAACGCCGCCAGGCGCCCGCGCGAGCTGGCCACCAGGTCGGCGGCCTGCTGCAACGCGTTCTCATCGGTGGAGTTCAGCGAGTAGCCCAAGTACTTGAGGGCGGCGCCGATCGTCTCCCGGGGGTCGTTGAGCAGCGAGATCGAGCCGCTGTGGGCATCGGCGAGCGCCGGGTCGAATATGAGGCCCCAGGTTCGGGGGAAGTCGGTGCCCAGTGCCGCGGTGTCCACCGCGATGCCGGTGGTGCCCCACTGGTAGGGAACCGAGTAGTCGCCCGCCGGGTCGTAGATCAGGCCTCGGAAATCGTCCGAGATGTTGACGATGTTGGGGATGGCGTCCTTGTTCAGCGGCTGGATGGTTTCGCCGGCGATGAGGATGGCCACCATGTAGTCCGACGGCACGATCAGGTCGTAGCCCGAGTTGCCGGCCGCCACGATGGGCTGCATGGCCTCGTTGGAGTCGTACACGTCCATGGTGACGTCCACGCCGAACTGCTCTTCGAACGCAGTGAGCTGCTGCTCCTCGTCGATGTACTCGGCCCAGTTGAAGATGTTGAGATCGCCGTCGGTCTCGTTCACCTCGCAGTCGGCGATTCCGCCTTCGCTGTCGTCGTCGTTGCCGCACGCAGCGGCCACCAGCGCGAAGGCCAGCAGCACCGCGGTCAGCCCGAACAGTTTTCGGCCCGATGGGCTCTTGGTTGTCATTGGTTTATCCCCTCTTTGGTTTGGGTAGTGGTCATGGGCGCGGCGAAGGCTGTCGCCTGTCGGGCGGCGCGCCGCAACGGCCGGCCGCTGCGGCCGCTGAACTGCTGGAAGGCCAGCGACAAAGCGACGAGGAAGACGGATGCAACCAGCATAAGCACTGAAGTGGCATTTATCAGCGGGGTTACCCCCCGGCGGATGAGGCCGAACACGAACACCGGCAGAGTGGTGGCCCCAGGGCCGGACGAGAACTGCGTGATCACCACGTCGTCGAGCGAAAGGGTCAGGGCCAACAGGGCCCCGCCGGCCACGCCGGGCACGATTTGGGGGAACGTCACATAGCGGAACGTCTTCCACCGGGATGCGTACAGGTCGAGGGCGGCCTCCTCCAGCACCCCGCTCATCCCGGCCAGGCGCGCCCGCACCACCACCGACACGAAGCTGATGTTGAAGGCGATGTGGCTGATGGCGATGGAGCCGAGCCCTTTCTGCCAGTCCAGGCCGAACCAGGCTTCCAGCAGGTCGAAGAACTCGGAGAAGAAGAGCAGCATCATCACTGCCATGGTCACGTCGGGAATGATGATCGGGAGGTACAGCAGGGCGTCGAACACCTTGCGGCCCCTGAACTTGAAGCGCTCCAAGGCCAGGGCGGCCAGGGTGCCCAGCACCACCGAGATGACGGTGGAGGCAACGGCCACTCGGATCGACACCCACACCGCGCTCTGGAGCTGGCTGTTCTCGACGAAGTCCTGGTACCACTCCAGGGTGAACCCACCCCAGCGCCCCACGTTGTTGTCGTCGCTGAAGGAGAACACGATCAGCACGAGGATGGGGGCGAAGAAGAACAGGTAGACCAGCCAGGAGTGGGCCACAAGGGCCATCCTGGTGGCACCCCGGGGCTGGACGGTGCTGCTCACAGGTTCTTGCCCCCGGTTCGGAAGTACACCAGGGTGGCGACCAGCATGACCGCCATCAGCACGAATGAGAGCGAGGCCCCCACCGGCCAATTCCTCGCCGTCAGGAACTGGGTCACGATGTAGGAGCCCAGCAGGGTGGTCTTGGCCCCGCCCAGGATCTCCGGCGTCACATACGCGCCCAGGCTGGGGACGAATACCAGGATCGACCCCGCGATCACTCCCGGCATCGACAGCGGGAGCAGCACCCGCCGGAACGTCTGGGTGCCCGAGGCGTACAGGTCGCGGCTGGCCTCGATCAGGCTGAGGTCGATCCGCTCGATCGACGCATAGAGGGGCAGCACCATGAACGGCAAGAACCCGTAGACCAGCCCGATCACCACCGCGGAGGTGGTGAACAGCAGCTCCCGCTCGCCCAGGCCCAGGGCCTCGGAGATGTTGGTGAACAGCCCGTCGTTGCCCAGCAGCACTCGCCAGGCATAGTTGCGGACCAAGAAGTTGGTCCAGAACGGGATCATCACGAACACCAGCATCAGGTTGCGCACCACGGGCGGGCGGGTGGCGATGAAGTAGGCGAACGGGTAGGCCACCACCAGGCAGATCAGCGTGGTGAGGGCGGCCAGCCACAGCGACCGGAACAAGATGTCGCGCACGATGGGCTCGCCCAGCTTGCGGTAGGCGTCGAGGTTCCAGCCCGAGAGGTCGGTTCCGCCGAACCGGTTGCGGGTGGCGAACGAGTAGATCAGCACGATCCCCAGCGGGACGGCGAAGAACACCGCCAGATAGGCGTAGGCCGGCAGCGACAGCAAAAGGCCCCGGCGCGACGCGGCCCGGGCGGCGGCCTTCTCGAACTCGGGAGTGGCCAGCACCCCCTCTTCGAGCCCGGTGGGCCGGTCGGCCACCGTGGTCATGCCCGCACCACCGATATCGCGTCGAGTGTCCACGACACCGCCACTTCTTCGCCCACCGGGGGCCGGTAGCCGCCGGGCTGGTTCTCGCGGCGCACCTCCAGGCGGGCCCAGCCCAGCGACACCGTGTACACCAGCGCGTTGCCCAGGTAGGTCACGCCCTCCAAGCGCCCGACCACCGATTGGCGATCGGCGGGCACCTCTTCGGGCGGGTGCATCCCGGCCCGCTCCGGTCGCAGGCACACCGCCACCCGGGTGCCCACGGGGAGGTCGCAGTGGCCGTCGATGTGGTCGCCGTTGGCCAGGCACACCGTGTCGTTCGACACCACCGAGGCGTCCAACAGGTTGGTCTGGCCGATGAAGTCGGCCACGAAGCGGTTCACCGGGTGCTCGTAGATCTCCGCCGGCGTGCCCACCTGGAGGAGCCGGCCCTCGTTCATCACCCCGATCCGGTCGGCCATGGTCAGCGCCTCTTCCTGGTCGTGGGTGACGAACACGAAGGTGATGCCCACCTCGCGCTGAAGCGCCTTGAGCTCGCCCTGCATCTCCTGGCGGAGCTTGAGGTCGAGGGCGCCCAGCGGCTCGTCGAGCAGCAGCACCTTGGGCCGGTTGACCAGCGCCCGGGCCAGTGCCACCCGCTGCCGTTGGCCCCCCGAGAGCTGTCGCGAGCGGCGCTGCTCCAAGCCCTCGAGGCGAACCAGGCGTATGGCCTCTCGCACCCGGCCGGCGATCTCGTGCTTGGGCACCCGCTGCATCTTCAGGCCGAAGGCCACGTTGGCCTCCACCGCCATGTGGGGGAACAGGGCATAGTCCTGGAAGACGGTGTTGACCGGCCGCTTGTTGGCGGGCAGCGTGCCGGCCTCATCGCCGAATATCTTGAGGCTGCCCTCGGTGGGGAACTCCAGCCCGGCGATCATGCGCAGCGTGGTGGTCTTGCCGCAGCCCGACGGGCCCAGCAGAGCGAAGAACTCGCCGTCGGCAATCTCCAGGTTCACAGAGTCCACCGCCACCACATCGCTGAAGCGCTTGGTGATGCCTGCGAGCCTCACCGCCGCAATCGGCTCAGACGCCCCGGCGTTCATCAGCCCGTGCCCCAGTTGTAGGTTTGCTTGACCAGTCGCAGGTAGTGAAGCGTCTCGATGTCCACCACGCCGGGAATGGCCCGCACCCGGTCGTTCACCACCGCTATGAAGGCCTCGCTGTCGGCGCACACGATCTCGGCTATCACGTCGAACCGCCCGGCCACGATCACAACGTATTCGGCCTCGCTCATGAGCGCGAGGCCGTCGGCCACGCGGCGGGCGTCGCCCGACACTTTGAGCCCGATCCACGCCTGAAATCCCACCCCCAGCCCCATCGGGTTGGTCGCCGCCACGATCTGCACCACACCGCTCTCTATCAGGCGGTTGACCCGCTGGCGGGTGGCGGCTTGGGAGAGGCCGACAACCGGCGCGATCTGGGCGTACGGCATCCGACCGTCGTTTTGCAGCTCGCGGATGATCGCCTTGTCGATCTCGTCGATGTCGAAAACGGTGCTCATGGGCGGTGTCGCCCCACGTGGTGGGCCGGCGCGCTCATTGCCTCAGGCGGGCCTGGGCCTCGGTAAGCGCGGTGCGCAGCACCTGGTTGATCCGGTCGAACTCGTCGGGGCCGGCGATCAGGGGCGGTGAGAGTTGGATGACCGGCTCGCCCCGGTCGTCGGCCCGGCAGATCAAGCCCAAGTCCAAGAGGCGGTTGGAGAGAAAGCCCCGCAGGAGCCACTCCGACTCCTCGGCGGAGAAGGACTCTTTGGTGTCGCGGTCTTTCACCAGCTCTAGGCCGTAGAAGTAGCCCATGCCGCGGATCTCGCCCACCATGGGCAGGTCGGCCAGGTCGTCGAGGGCCGACCTGAAGGCCGCCTCGTTGGCCTGCACATGGCTCAGCAGGTGCTCTTTTTCGAACACGTCGAGGTTGGCCATAGCCACCGCGCAGCTCACCGGGTGGCCGGCGAAGGTGAACCCGTGCAGGAACGATTCGTCGGTGCCCACGAACGGCTCGGCGATGCGGTCGCTGGCAATCATGGCCCCCAGCGGCGCGTAGCCCGATGTCATGCCCTTGGCGCAGGTGATGATGTCGGGCCGGTAGTCCAGCCGCTCCGACCCGAACATGGTCCCGAGGCGGCCGAAGGCGCAGATCACCTCGTCGGACACCAGGAGTATGCCGTGTTGGTCGCATATCTCGCGGAGGCGGGTGAAATAGCCGTCGGGGGCCACGAAGCAGCCCCCGGCGTTCTGCACCGGCTCCACGAAAACCGCCGCCACCGTTTCCGGGCCCTCCCGCAGGATCACCTGCTCGATGTCCTCCGCGCATCCGAGCGTGCAGGCATCGAAACCGGAGCACAGCTCGCAGCGGTAGCGGTTGGTGTTGGCCGCATGGCAGGCACCCGGCACCAGCGGCTCGAAGGGCTGGCGCAGCGAGTCCAGCCCGGTGATCGAGAGCGCGCCCAAAGAGGTTCCGTGATAGGAGAGGTGGCGGCTGACCACCTTGTGGCGCTCTGGCTGGCCCACAATCTTGAAATACTGCCGGGCCAGCTTCCAGGCCGACTCCACCGATTCGGAGCCCCCGCTGGTGAAGAACACCCGGTTGAGGTCGCCGGGTGCAAACGAGGCCAAGCGGGCGGCCAGCTCCACCGCGCCGGGATGGGCGTAGGTCCAGATGGGGAAGTAGCCGAGCTGCGAGGCTTGGCGCCCGGCGGCGGCGGCCAGCTCTTGGCGCCCGTGGCCCACTTGGGACACGAACAGCCCGGCCAAACCGTCCAGGTACTTGTTGCCCTTGGCGTCCCACACGTAGCAGCCGTCGCCCCGCTCCATGACTCGCATTCGGTCGACCGCGCTGCCGATGCTGCTGAAGTGGCCCCACAAGTGGCGGTCGGCCAGCGCAACCAGGTCGTCATGTTGCATCGCTGCGCCCCCTGCTGCGATCGGCTGGTGGCGATTTAACTCCATAAACCGGCTTTGTGCAACCAAATCTGTTGTCAAAGACAACTCGGCGATCTTTCCGCCTGCTTTGGGGCTTGATTGCGCGGGTTTGGTGCTGCAAATATGAGCGAAGCGTCAGAGACAACGGGGGCGGCACCATGAAGTTGGCTGACAACTACATCAACGGGGCATTCCAGCCCGCGATCGAGGGGGCGACCGACGAGGTGGTGAATCCGGCCACCGGCAAGGTGATCGGCGAGGTGGCGTCTAGCTCGGCGGCCGATGTGGACGCCGCCGTCCAGGCTGCGGCCGCAGCCTTCGGCGAGTGGTCGGCCAAAACCCCCCGGGCGCGCAGCGAGATACTCCATCGGGTGGCCGACATCGTGGAGGAGAATGTGGCTGGGCTCTCTGAGCTCGAGTGCGAGAACGTGGGCAAGCCGGTGTCGATGATCGAGTTCGAGATGGACCAGTTGTGCGACAGCTGGCGGTTCTTCGCCTCTGCGGGGCGCTTCCTCGACGGCAAGGCCGCCGGCGAATACCTGGAGGGTTACACCTCGATGGTGCGCCGCGACCCCATCGGGGTGGTGGGCTCGATCGCCCCGTGGAACTATCCGCTGTTCATGGCCACGTGGAAGCTCGGCCCGCCGCTGGCGGTGGGCAACACCGTGGTGCTGAAGCCCTCCGAGCTCACGCCTTACACCACGCTGCGGCTGGCCGAGCTGCTCCAAGACGTGCTGCCTCCCGGCGTTTTCAACGTGGTGTGCGGCCAGGGCCAAGCCGCGGGAGTTCCGCTGGTGCAGCACCCCGAGGTGGCCATGGTTTCTCTCACCGGATCGGTGGCCGCTGGCAAATCGGTGGTCCAAGAGGCGGCGGACTCGCTCAAGCGGGTCCATCTCGAACTGGGCGGCAAGGCGCCGGTGATCGTGTTCGACGACGCCGACGTCGAAGCAGTGGTGGCCAATCTGCGCGACAACAGCTTCTACAACACCGGCCAAGACTGCACCGCCCCGTGCCGGGTGATCGCCGGGGCCGGGGTACACGATGAATTCGTGGCCCAGCTCACCGATGCTGCGGGCTCGGTGGTGACCGGCGACCCCGCCGACGCCGGCACCGAGATGGGCCCGCTGGTGTCCGGCGCTCAGCTCGACCGGGTGTCGGGATATGTCGAGCGGGCGGCCGAAGCCGGCGCGGAGATCACCGTCGGGGGCGTCCGGGGGGACCGCGAGGGCTATTTCTATGAGCCTTCGGTGGTGGTCGGCGTTGATCAGGCGTCGGAGATCGTGCAGCGCGAGGTGTTCGGCCCGGTCATCACCGTGCAAGCGGTGCCCGACGAGGAGACCGCGCTGGCCTGGGCCAACGACTGCGACTACGGGCTGGCCGCCAGCGTGTGGACCAGCGACGTGGGCCGGGCCATGCGCATGGCCAAGGGGTTGCGCTTCGGCACGGTATGGGTCAACGACCACATCCCGATCATCTCCGAGATGCCCCACGGCGGTTTCAAGCAGTCGGGCTACGGCAAGGACATGTCGCTCTACGCCCTCGACCACTACACCGAGCTCAAGCACGTCATGGTGAGGCACTGAGCCCGGCCATGGCCCAGCGATCAGCGGCAGGCTGGGCGAGATGACCGCCAAGAGCTGGGCACCGCAGGCGCTGGCGGCCGCCAAACCCGCGGTGTTCTGGTCGGATCGGGGCGACGCCCCTGTCGCCACGCCGCCGCTGACGGAGAACATCGAGGCCGACTTGGCCGTTATCGGCGGTGGCTTCACCGGTCTTTGGACCGCGCTTGCGGCGTTGGAGGACGAGCCCGGCCTGCGGGTGACCGTGCTCGAAGCGGAGCACTGCGGGTTCGGGGCCAGCTCCCGCAACGGAGGTTTCTGCGACTCGTCGCTCACCCACGGGCTGGCCAACGGGCTGGCTCATTGGCCCGCAGAGACCGAGACCCTGCTCAGGCTCGGTCGCGAGAACTTCGCCGGGCTGGCCGCCGGCTTGGAGCGCCATCGCATCGACGCCGATTTCCGGGCCGGCGCCGAGATCGGCGTGGCCACCGAGCCCTGGCATGTGGAGAGTCTGGCCGAGGAGATGCAGCACTACCGGTCCTTCAGCGAAGACGTCGACCTCCTCGACGCCGATGAGATGCGGGCCCGGGTGCATTCTCCCACCTACCTCGGGGGGATGATCCGGCGCAAGGGCGTGGCCCTGGTCGATCCCGCCCGACTCGGGTGGGGGCTGCGCTCGGTGGTCGAAGCGCTCGGGGCCACCGTTCACGATCACTCGCCGGCCACAGCCGTCTGCCGCAATGGAGGCCGTCTCGAAATCCGCACTCCTCAAGGACGAGTTCTGGCCGACCGCGCCGTGATGGCCACCAACGCCTACTCCGGCCCGGTCCGCCGCCCCCGCCGCTACACGGTCCCGGTGTACGACCATGTGTTGACGACCGAGCCGCTCTCCGCCCAGCAGATGGCCTCGGTGGGCTGGGCCGAGCGTGAGGGGATGAGCGACGTGTCCAACCAGTTCCACTACTACCGCCTGACGGCCGACGACCGAATTCTGTGGGGCGGCTACGACGCCACCTACCACTTCAACAACGACATCGGCCCCCACCATGACCAGAGCGGCGAGACGCATGCTCGGCTGGCCCAGCACTTCTTCCAGACGTTCCCCCAGCTCGAGGGGCTGTCTTTCAGCCATCGATGGGGTGGGCCAATCGGGGCCACCACCCGGTTCACCGCCGCCTGGGGCACGGCCCACCGAGGCCGTCTGGCGTGGGTGGCGGGGTAC
>JAPYOC010000104.1 GCA_028278955.1 Candidatus Poriferisocius aerobius | reverse complement strand
TGGCCGAAGCCGACCTGGACATCGACCAAACCAATTTTGCCGCCATCTCGGTCGGCACCGGCATCGGAATGGGCATCATCGTGGGCGGTGAGCTGTACCGCGGGGGAACCGGCGCCGCCGGGGAGGTGGGGTCGCTGGTGCTCCAAGGCACCCCTGCTGATTCCAGCACCCCTCTCATCTTGGAGGACGTCTCCTCGGCGCCCGCCATTCGCAAGCAGTTCGGACAGGCCGCGGAGTTCGGCTACCCGACCGAGCTGCACAGCAGCGCTGACGTCCCCGAGATCTTCGATGCCGCCGCTCATGGCGACCCGGCCGCCGGCCATGCCCTGCAAAGCGCGGCAGAAGCCATGGCCACCGCCGTCATGCACGTGTGCCGCGTGATCGACCCGGAGCGGATTGTCTTCGGCGGCGGCGTGGGCGCCAACCCGGTGTTCGTGGGAGCCGTCAATACCGAATTGCGCCGACGGCTCCCTGAGCCGGTGGAGGTCCTCGCCTCGACGCTCGGGCGCCGGGCCACGCTCCTCGGGGCGGTGTCACGAGCGCTGGACGAGCTGCAAGAGTCACTGGTGACCGACACGCTGGGACGCCTGCAGTGACTCCCGAAACCGTCGCCGATTCAGTGGATGCCGACGCGCTGGTGGATATCCTCCAGCAAGCCATCGCCATACCCAGCGTGACGCCCCACGAAGGGGATTTCGCCCGCTGGGTACACGATCAGCTCGATGACGAAGCATGGGACCAAAGGGTTTTGGCCCCCTTTGACGACACCCGGGCGAATGTATACGCCGGCATCGGCCATGGGCGCCCATCGCTGCTCTTGGCCGGGCATCTCGACACCGTTCACGCCGACGACTGGGCGAGGCACTGGGCCGGGACCGAGCGAGCCGATCCCTATGGCGCCTTGATCATCGACCAGGAGATCTGGGGCCGAGGTTCCGCTGATCAGAAGGCCGGGATCTGCGCCATTCTGGAAGCACTCCGAGCCGTCCGCCGTTCCGGCTGCCGGCCGAAAGGGTCGGTGAGAGCACTCTTCGTCAGCGACGAGGAGTCGGGCCAGCCCGGCAGCGGCGTTTCCGCCGGGATGAAAGCGGCAATGGCAGGCGGGGGAATCCCGCGAGACCAGCCGCCGGACTTCCTCGTATACACCGAGCCCACGACCTCGGCCATCTACACCGCGCAGATGGGCTTTCTCATCGCCGACATCGCCCTCACCGGACAGTCCGCGTACTTCGGACGGCCCGAATTGGGAGTGGATGCCTTGAAAGCCGGCCATCGCCTTCTCACCGCGCTCTGGGAGCATTCCGACCGCCTTCGCGCCCAACCAGCGCATCCGCTGATCGGAGAGGCATTCCTGCTCGTGACCGAAGTCCGCTCGGGGGAGAGCATCGCCGTGCCCGGGAGATTCGATCTGTCTTTGATCCGCAAAGTCCTCCCCCGCGAGAGCCTTGACGACGCGGCGCAATCCATCCGAGACATAACCGCTCGGGTGGCCGGAGATCACGGCGTCGAAGCCTCGGTCGAATTCACCGCCCCTCGGGACCACCCGGTTGGGGGCACCCCTGACGAAACCCCTGTTGACCACCCCGCAGTGCAAGCCCTTGGGGCCTCCATCGCCAGCGTCACCGGCGCTGCGCCCCGAATCGAAGCTGCGCCGTACTGGTCAGAGAAGTCGTTCGCCTCCGCTATCGGCATACCCGGCGTGTATTTCGCGCCCGGTGACATCTCGAACGCCCACACGCCGTTCGAACGGGTGGAAATCGACGAACTCGTCGACGCGGCCCGCACCCTTGCCCATTTCGTGGCGTCGTGGTGCGGACTCGAACCAGTCCCAACCACCAACTGAAAGAGAAGAAACCCATGCAAACACCCAAGAGATCGAAATGGCTCATGCTGAGCGCGCTGTTGGTCGCCTTCGTCTTGATGGCCGCAGCCTGCGGCAACGACGACGATGACAACGCAAGCGACATGCCGGCCACCGCTGCGCCCGAGCCGCCCGGCGAACCGGCGTCCGCCCCCGAGCCTGAGCCCACCGAAGAGCAAGCTCCGACCAGGGAGGCCCCGGTGACCCAGGGGCCCAACGGCGAGCCGGCCAGCCCATCGAGCGGGATTGCCCTCACCGCCGACGAGCTGGCCCAGATCCAAGAGGGCGACTACTCCGCGGCTTTGCTCTGGCACACCTCCGGTGCGTTCACCAATGCGGTGAGCCAGGGGGCGCGGGACGCCTTCGAGGAGATGGGCATCGACGTGGTGGTGGAAACCGAGGCCGGCTTCGACGCGGCCCAACAAGCCAACGACGTCGAGACCGCCATGGCGCTGAACCCCGACATCATCCTCAGCCTGACCATCGACCCGGTTTCAGCAGCCGAGGGCTTCAGGCCAGCGGTCGATGCCGGCGTGCAACTCGTGTTCTTGTCCACCACCCCCGAGGGGTATTCACAGGGCGAAGAGTTCGTGGGGGTGGTGACCGACGACCTCGCCGCAATGGGCATCGCCGCCGCCAACCTGCTGGGCAACGCGCTCGGCGGCGAGGGGGAGATCGGCTACATCTTCCACGACGCCCCCTTCTATGTGACCAACCAGCGCGACCAGGCATTCAAGGCATGGATCGAGATTAACTTCCCCGGAATCTCGATCGTGGCCGAGCAGGGCCTGGCCGACCCGGCCGCCGCCGAGGACATCGCCTCCACCATGCTGACCCGCAATCCCGGCCTCGACGGCATCTACGCCCCGTGGGCGGCCGGACCGGCCGACGGCGTGCTGGCTGCGCTGCGGGCCGCGGGGGCCAGCGATGTGGCGGTTGTGACCATGGATCTGGACACCAACGTCTCCCTCGATCTCGTAGAGGGCGGCAACATGGTGGGCATCGCGGCTGATGAGGCCTACGAGATCGGACGCACAATGGCCACCGAAGGCGCCTACGGCCTGCTCGGGAAGCAAACGCCGCCCTTCGTGGTCGTGCCCGCCATCGAGGTGACTGCTGACAACATTGTCGAGGCCTACCGGCTGTCGCTGGCCGCTGACCCGCCGCAAGAGGTGCTCGACGCCCTCGGCGGCTAGCGGTCTTCCGCAGGAACACCGCAGATAGGAATAGCCTGCACCGGTGATCAGGAAGTCGATCAGCGAAAAGGCCTCGGCCGACCTCCCCTCCCCGGTCGAGGCATTGATCGACCGCTATCGCCACAACGGCGGGCTCCGCCAGTACGTCGTCTACCTGGCGTTCGTCCTGATCCTGGCCACGTTCAGCGTCATCCTGCACGACGACGGGTTCCTCAGCTCCTCCAACCTGCTCAACATCGGTCGGCAGGCGGCGCCGATCGCGGTCATGGCGGTGGGGATGGCTTTCGCGCTGGCCGCGGGCGAGATCGATCTCTCGGTCGGCTCTGTGGTTGCGCTCTCGTCACTGGTGGCCGCGGAAATCGTGGGCAACCATGGATTCCTCGCCGGCACACTGGCCGCCCTCGGGGCATCGGCGCTGGTGGGGCTGGTGAACGGGCTCATCACAGTGAAAGTGCGAATCCCGTCGTTTCTGGTCACCTTGGGAATGCTGGGCATCATCAGCGGCATCGCCCGCAACTGGAACGACTTGCGGTCGCTGCCCATCCGCAACGACCGCTTCAGCGGGATATTCGGGGCCGGCGGGCTGGGACCGGTCTCCTCGCTGCTCATCTGGACCATCGTCGTCGGGGCGCTCGGGCACATTGCCCTCCACCACCTGCGGTGGGGGCGCCACGTTCTATCAACGGGCGCCGACCGCGACGCGGCCAACGCAGTGGGTATCAATACGGCCCGGGTGAGGATCTCCGCTCTGGTGGTCAGCGCCGCCGCGGCGGGCTTCGCCGGGGTTCTCCTCGCCGGCCGTTTGAGCATCGGACGTCATGATCTCGGGGAGGACTACCTTCTCACCGTCATCGCCGCAGTGGTGATCGGCGGAACGAACTTGTTCGGCGGTCGGGCATCGATACTCGGAGCGGTCACCGGGGCTCTCATCATGGCCATGCTCAACAACGGCCTCATCCTCATGGGGTTAGAGGTGGCCGACCAGCTCATCGCCCGGGGTGTGATCATCATCTTGGCGGTGGCACTGAGCATGCGAGAAGCCAAGGAGGGCTGACATTGTTCCTGCAATCGCTGCTCGCCAAGAACCCGGCCTTCCTGGAAGCGGTGGTGGCGCTGCACCAGGCTGGCGCCATCCCGGCCAACAGCTATGCAGTGGACCTCGACGCCGTGGCCGCCAACACCGCCTGTCTCATGGACGAGGCCAAGGCGTTGGGGCTGACCGCATACGCCATGACCAAACAGCTGGGAAGGGCGCCGAGCGTCCTCACCGCCATGACCGATGCCGGAATCGACGGATACGTGGCCGTCGATATGGCCTGCGCCCGAACCATCGCCGCCAATGGGCACAACCTCGGACACATCGGGCATCTCGTGCAGGTGGCCGCGGCCGAAACCGGCGAAGCCATGGCCATGGAACCCGGCTACTGGACGGTGTTCTCCCCTCACAAGGCGGCGGAGGCCTCCGACGCGGCCGTTTCCCTGGGGCGGGTTCAGAATCTGCTGGTGCGGGTGTTCGCTCCTGGCGACGAGTTCTATGCCGGCCACGAGGGAGGCGTCGCGCTGGAAGAACTGGAGACCATGATCGACCACATCGGCAGACTGCCCGGCGTCCGATTGGCGGGGCTCACGACCTTTCCCGCGCTGCTCTACCACCCGACGAGCGGCGGCGCCCGGGTGACTCCCAACATGGCAACCCTGGCCCGAGGCGCAGAAGCGGCGCGGCGCCAGCTGGGCGGCGACGGCCAAGGCCAGCTCCAGATCAACGCGCCGGGCACCACCTCGACGACAGTGCTGGCCCAGCTGGCCGAGGCAGGCGCCACGCAAGTGGAACCCGGCCATGGCCTCACAGGAACCACGCCCCTGCATGCGGTGGGCGATCTGCCCGAACAACCGGCGGTGTGCTATGTGAGCGAAATCGCCCACATCCATCAGGGCACCCCGTTCTGCTTCGGCGGTGGGCTCTACACCGACCCCGTCTTCGGGGACTACCAGCCCACCGCCGTTGTGGCCCGCGACCCCAGCGAGGCGGCAACCCGGCCCGTGCCCGTGGACATGCCCGACCCCGCCGCCATCGACTACTACGCCAAGCTGGGGCCTGGAAAGGCCCGCACCCTCAGCGAAGGCGACACCGTGATCTTCGGATTCCGCATCCAGGCCTTTGTGACGAGGGCATTCGTCGTCGGAGTGGCCGGCGTGCGCTCAGGCACCCCGTCGGTTGCCGGTATCTGCGATGTGCTGGGCAACCCGGTGGCCTGGAAGGGCCAGCGATGAGCAGCCAGCGATGAGCAAAGAGAGCTGTCGATGAGCGCTGCACCGGCGTTGGTCGCCTCTGGCATCTCCAAGTCATTCCGGGCGGTGCAAGCCCTCGACGACGTATCCATCGAGCTGCACCACGGCCAGGTCACCGCCTTGCTGGGCGACAACGGCGCGGGGAAATCGACGCTGGTGAAATGCATCTCCGGCCTCTACCAACCCGACGCCGGCCGCATATTCGTTCAGGGGGCGGAGCATCGCATCAACTCCTCGCGTCACGCCCGGGAGCTGGGCATCGAAACCGTTCATCAAACGCTGTCGGTGATCGACCCCCTTGATGTGGCGGAAAACCTCTTTTTGAATCGGGAGCACACTCGAGGGGGATGGTTGGGCGCCCGTATCGGCCTGCTCGACAAAGGGCGCATGCGCAGGGAATGCGCGGCCACGCTGGCTCGCCTCGAGATTCGCATCCCGTCACTGCGGCGAACGGTGGGCTCGCTATCGGGCGGGCAGCGCCAAGCTGTCGCCATTGGCCGTGCCGTTGCCTGGGGCCAGCAGATCGTTCTGCTCGACGAGCCGGCGGCCGCCCTCGGGGTCGAGCAGACCCAGCGAGTCCTGGACCTCATCGTCAATCTGCGCGACCAGGGGGTCGCGGTACTGCTCATCACCCACAACATGGACCGGGTGCTGGCCGTGTGCGACCAAGCCGTCGTGCTCTACCAAGGCCGGAAATGCGCCGAAGTAGACGTGGCCGGTGCCAGCAAGGACGACTTGGTGTCCTATATCACCGGCGCCCGCAGCACCGACTCGGGCGACGGGGTCTGACCATGGAGATCTTCGTCGACACGTCTGTCTACCTGCTCGACGATTACGTCGGCCTCCACCCCCGGGCATCCGCAGGCGTACCGAAACGTGATCAGGAGGGGTCTGGCCGACCTCGACGCCAACCAGGCTCTAAACCAAATCGAGCAGGTGGCCGAGGCGCTGCTGCTTGGTGCGGAGGTAGCCTTCGTTCTCCACTCGGGGGGGCACCTCGAGGGGAATCCTACGGGCGACCTCCAAGCCGGACGCGGCCAAGCTGTCGTGTTTGGCGGGGTTGTTGGTCATAAGAGCCACCCGCTTGACTCCCATCTCGGCCAGGATGGCCGCGCCGATGCCGTAGGTGCGAGAGTCCACCGGCAGGCCCAGTTCCAGATTGGCGTCCACGGTATCGCGACCCATGTCCTGAAGGGCGTAGGCCCGCATCTTGTGGCCGATGCCGATCCCTCGTCCCTCATGGCCCCGCAGATACACGAAAACGCCGGTGCCGCGAGCCGCGATGGCCTCCATGGCGGCGTGGAGCTGTGCCCCGCAGTCGCAGCGCCATGAGCCGAATACGTCTCCGGTGAGGCACTCGCTGTGGACCCGCACCAAGACCTCGTCAGCGCTGTCGACATCACCGAGCGCGAACGCCACGTGCTCCTCGCCGTCCTCGATCGATTCAAAGGCATGGCAGGTGAAGCGACCCCACCTCATGGGCACCTCGGTGGTGGCGATCAGCTTGATCTCGGGTTTGCCTCTCATCAGCTGGCAACGAGAGTACCGCCGCCCGCGGCCGAATAATCACTCTGAGCCCAAATCGAGGCCGGCGAAGCCGTCGGTGCGCACCACGGTGGCAACCCAGAACACGGCCAGCAGCCCGCCATAGAGCAGCAGCAGAAACCGCATCGACACCAGGTCGCCCAGAAATCCTCCCAACAGCGCGCCCAGCGGCAGCCCGGACAGCACCGACATCAGCCACACCGACATCACCCGGCCCCGATACTGCTCGTCGACCTGCACTTGCAGGGCGCTGTTCACCGTGACC
Source organism: Candidatus Poriferisocius aerobius (assembly GCA_028278955.1). GTDB lineage: Bacteria > Actinomycetota > Acidimicrobiia > Acidimicrobiales > Bin134 > Poriferisocius > Poriferisocius aerobius. The sequence goes on along the minus strand of JAPYOC010000104.1, from coordinate 4,164 downwards.
CCGTGGGCCATGTGGGCCGCCCCAAAGATGAAATAGCCCGCCAAACCCACCGCCAGCCACGGCGTGGCGCCGACCAGGAGAATTCCCAGGGCGTACACCCCGATGGCGAACACCTCCATTCGCGAGCGAAGGTGGCGATCTCCGAGCCCGGTCACATAAAGGCCCATAACAAGGGATCCGCACCCGAAGGTTGCCGTCAGCCAGGCCAAGCCGCCGTCGCCGAGCGAGAAGACGTCGTCGGCCACGCTGGCCACGAGGGCGAAGGCGAACACCGCCCCGAGCCAGGCGACCAAAAACGAGACAAAGATCACCAGGCGCATCTCGCGGCGGCGCCAGATGTACTCCAGCCCTCGGCGGAACTGCAACCAGAACGGCTCCTGGTAGACGGGCTCAGCGAGCCGGGGCCTCACCGGGGCCATGATGAGCAGGCCCACCGCAAAGCCGACGATGGTGACCGCGAAAGCCGGCCCGGGCCCCCACAGGTACAGCGTGGCGCCGGCGAGAGCAGGCCCCAGGGCCCGTCCGACCGTGAACGACAGCGACACGCACCGCACCGCCGCCAACAGATCCTGAGGGGGCACCAGCAGCGCGGTCATCGCCTGGGAGGGGGCCCACTGGAACCCCGATGCCACCCCGACTGCCATCTGGATCGCGATGATGAGCCACGGAGTCAAGGCGTCGGCGGCGAACAGCGCCAAGTACGCGGCCGCCGCGGCGAGTTGGGTGGAGAACGACCCGAGCAAAATAGCCTTGCGGCTGATGCGGTCGCTCCAGATGCCCGCCACCGGCGTCATGATCAGCGACGGCACCAGCACCGCGAACGCCGAGCCCCCCACCCAGAAGTTCGAATCGGTCAGCTCGTTCACATAGAAGGGCACGGCCAGCGACTGCATGAACTGACCGGAGGTGGCGATGGTCACCCCGATGAAGAACAGCAGGAAAGATCGGTGGGACAGGGCGCGTAGCGCAGAGGGCGGGGCGGACACGATCAGCCGACAGTACCTGCCCAGCACTCGCCGCAACTTGCCGTGACTCGTCGCAGTGTTGAATCCGGCCGTGCGCTCCCGATGTGCCAACATCGGCTCGTGGCTGATCTGATCCGGAACCGACACGGCAGCGGCGCCTTCCGCCGACGGCTGCGCATGGTCGCCCCCGACCCCAAGACCGTGGTGGTCGGCCTCGAAGACGACATGCACCACTACGAGGCGGCGCTGACCCACGACGGCGCCAAGATCACCGGGGTGCAGGCCATCGGCCCCCGCATGCCCTGGGTGCCGTGCTCGGGAGCGCTCGACCAACTCCGGCATCTGGTGGGCTGCCCCCTGACCAGCACGCCATCACAGGTGTTCGCGTGGACCGACGTCCGGCAGCAATGCACCCACCTCTACGATGCCGCCGTGCTCGGGGTGCGCCACGCCGCCCGGGGAGAGGTGGGCGCCCGCCAGTACGACGCCACCGTGCCCGACTGGGATCAGCCTCCGTTCGACGCCTGGGTCGAGCGGGACGGCGCCGAGGTGCTCCGCTGGCGAATGGCCACCCGTCTAGAGATCGAGTCCCCTGTGCCGTTCAACGGCCGCCTGCTCAAGGGAGGGTTTGCCCACTGGTGCGAGCAGGCCCTCGAACCCGAGGAGGCCGAGGCGGCTTGGGTGCTTCAGCGCACCACCTGGCTCTCCAACGCCCGGCGCAGCGAGCTGGAGGACTGCGACGACGCCATCGAGTCGGGGCTGGTGGCGAACGTGTGCTGGACCTCCCAGCCCGAGCGATTCCACGTTGCCTTCCGCCGCCGGGGAACGCTGCGCGACCACGGCCCCAACCCCGACGGGATGCTCGCCGACATGCCTGAGCGTTGGCCTCAGCTCCGCAACGACTGAAAGACTCCGCTATGTGGCATTGGACGCAACCGGCATGGCCCCGCCGCTCCCAGAACCGGCTACCTGAGGGGCTCCGGCTATGGCGCTAGGAGCATCGGAGGAGCGGCCGTTCGCCCAGCAGTTCCAGTCCATCACCGCCAACATCGGCCGGGCCATCATCGGCAAACCCGAGGTGCTGGACTTGGCCGTGACCTGCCTTTTGGCCGAGGGGCATCTGCTCATCGAAGACGCCCCCGGCGTGGGCAAGACCAGCCTGGCCAAGGCCTTGGCCATCACCGTGCAGGCTGAGTTCGGCCGCATCCAGTTCACCCCCGATCTGCTCCCCTCCGATGTGGTGGGCACGACAATATGGAACCGGTCGGCCGGCACCCTCGATTTTCAGCCCGGACCGGTGTTCTCCGGAATCGTGGTGGCCGACGAGATCAATCGAGCCTCCCCGAAAACCCAATCGGCGCTGTTGGAAGCCATGGCCGAACGGCAGGTCACCGTCAACGGCGCCACCCATGGCCTGCCCCGGCCGTTCATGGTGATAGCCACCCAGAACCCACTGGAGCACGAGGGCACCTACCCTCTGCCCGAAAGCCAGCTCGATCGGTTCTTGATGCGAATCGAGGTGGGCTACCCCACCAAGCAGGCCGAACTCGACATCCTCGACGCCCACGGTGCCGACAGCCCGCTCGACTCCCTTCGCCCGGCGGTGGACGCCGAGGCGGTTCGCGTGCTGGCCGAACAGGCCGGCGCCGTCTTCACCGCCCCGGGGGTCAAGCACTACCTGGTACAGATCGCCCATGCCACCAGGGAGCACCCCAGCCTGGCTTTGGGGATATCCCCGCGGGCCACCCTCGCCCTGCAACGAGCCAGCCGGGTGCGGGCGGCCTCCCAGGGGCGCGATTACGTGCTGCCCGACGACGTGAAACGGCTGGCCGCGCCCGTTCTGGCCCACCGGCTTCTCTTGAACCCGCAGGCCCGGGCCACCCCGCCCGATCAGATCGTGGATCAGATCATGGGCTCGGTTCCGACCCCGGTCGCCTGATCGCCCGCACCCGATGGCAGGCCGCGGCACCGAGCATCCGCCAACTGGTCGCCGAGGACCGTGCTGACGCCACCGGGCTGGCTGCTCCTGGGGGGATCGGGGCTGCTGGCCGCCGCGGGCTGGCTATTCGGTGCCGACGAGCTGCTGGCCGTGGGTACCGCCGGGGCGGTGGTGGCGATTCTCTCGGTGGCCTACGTCCGCTTCCGTCATCCGCTGCGGGTGATCAGGCGCTCCATCGAGCCTTCGCACATCCACGTCGGCGACGATTGCCGGGTGACGTTGGAGACGGCCAACCATCGCCGTCTGCGGACCCCGGTGCTGCACCTGGCCGATGAGATCTCATTGCCCACCGGGAGATCGACGGGGTCGTCCTGGTCGCCCAGCCTGTCGGCAGCGCCAGTCCCGCCCGGAGAGAGCATCGCGATCTCCTACCGGCTTCCCACCGAGGAGCGGGGACAGGTGGTCATCGGGCCGCTCCAGCTCACGGTGTCCGATCCCCTGGGCCTATCAGCCCGGCGCCGCCGGCTTGGCCGCCGAACAGCAGCGCTGGTGTATCCCATGGTGCTGCCCATCGGACCTCCACCGCGACTGCCGGGCAGCGAGTTCGACACCGTGCGGCGCACTCCCATGGCCCAGACCGGCGATGAACTCTACGGCTTGCGCCCGTTTCAGCAAGGAGACGATCCTCGACGCATCCACTGGCGGCTATCAGCCCATCACGACGAACTGATGGTGCGCCAGTTTGAGGAATTCTCCCACTCCCGCACCGTCGTCGTGCTGGACACTCGGAGCGCGCTTTTGCCGGTCGAGTCTGGTAGCGAGCGATTTGAGGCCATGGTGTCGGCCGCGGCCAGCATCTGCCGGGCCAGCCAGCGCCGGGGCGACTGGATCCGGTTGGTCACCACGGCGGATTTCGACAGCGGGTACGGCGCCGACTTGTCCCACCTCCGCCAGATCTACGAGCACCTGGCCCTGGTCATACCCGATCTCGGCAGCTTGGCGGAAACGGTCGAAAAGCTTGGCCGAGAGCACCGCGGAGGCCAGGTCGTGGCCGTGACGGCGGCGGTCGACGGAACCGAGGCCACGTCGCTGGCCCACGCGGGCACCCAGTTCAGCTCCAAAACCGTGGTGCTGTTCGCCGATGCCCGACACGCAGAGGCGACACGGCACCACAGCGCCTTCATCCCGGGCACCACCCTCTTGCCGGTTGACAAGCCGCCTGATTTCGCCGGCGTCTGGGCGGCGCACACCGCTTCTGGC
>JAPYOC010000103.1 GCA_028278955.1 Candidatus Poriferisocius aerobius | reverse complement strand
CTGCTATATAGTCTATTATAGACCATATAGCTTGAGGAGGCGCCTGATGGCCGAAGCTGAATTGCGGGATACCTGGACGGTGGCCGAGGCGAAGGCGCGGCTGTCCGAAGTGCTGCGCCTGGCTGAAGAGGAGGGGCCGCAGCGCATCGGGGTAAGGAAGCCGTGCATTCTGGTGCCTGAGCATCTCTGGCGGGAGCGGGCCCCAGAGCGCCCGCACATGGGCCGCTGGCTGGTTGAGAACATGCCGCGGGGCATCAATCTCGAGCTTCCCGACAGGAAGTCCGACCGGCCGGTCCCCTTCGTTGACGAGGATAGGGCGTGAGTGGGTTACTCCTCGATACCAACGTGATCTCAGAGTTGGCAAAAGACACACCGACTCGCCGGGTGGTTGATTTCTTATCGGCCGATCAGCACGAGTTTTGGATTTCCTCCGTGGTTGTACACGAGTTGGAATACGGTCTCCAGCTTCTTCCGCTTGGCCGCCGTCGCCGCAACTTGCAGAAACTGCTGGAGAGTTTTTTCGCGGAGCACCGTGGCCGCATCCTGCCGTTGGACCAGGCAGGGGCGGAGTGGGCGGCGCGCTTTCGGGCCCACGCCCATAGCTCAGGCCGTGTCTTGGAACTTGGCGATGCTCTCATCGCTGGAACGGCCAAGTCCAGGAGACTGGCAGTCGCTACTCGGAACGTGGTTGATTTCTCCGAGTTGGAGTTAGAGGTCGTCAACCCGTGGGCGCCTCTGTAGCCCCGGTGCGCTGATCGAGGGCGCCGGCGACGGCAGCGCCGGCGGTGACGCCACAGGCGGCGACCCACAGCCAGCTCAGAGCGGCCAGGGTGCCCGTGGTGGCCACGGTGACGGCGGTGCCGCCGACGGTCCAGTTCACCGCGACGGCGGCGATAGCCGACGCCGCCGAGAACCACAAAGCCGACACCAGCCCGCCGATCACAGCGTGGCGGAGGGGGCGGCGGGGGCAGGCCATCTTCTGCACCAGGGAGAACACGGCCACCACGGCCAAGAAGCCGACCACCGGCGCCAGCCGGGGATCGACCCACACCGCGATGGCGGTGGGTCCGGCGATGAGGGGAAGAGCGCCCGCCAACAGCCAGAACCCGGTGAACCGCTCCAGCCACCACGACCGGCGGGACTCTCCCCGCACCCGGCGAACCGCCCGACAGGCTGCCGCCGCGGCCCTCATGGTGCCCCACACCGCCACCGCAGCAGCGATGGAGGTAGCGGCCGGGGGAGCGGAGACAACCGCGGCGAACTCGTCGCCGATGGTGCTGTCCACATCGCCCAGCGCGCTCTGCCCGGCGTCGGCCAGCCACTCGTTGAACCGGTCGGCGATCCGGTCCGAAACCGCCCCGATGGTGGAGGCGATGGCCGCGGCGGCCACCGCGGCGGGGAACAGCGACACCGCCGACCAGAAGGCGATCTCCGCCGCCCCGGTGCCGCCCTCGCCCTCCCGCCAGCACGACACGGCCTGCCTGGCGACAAAGAGGAGCCGAGCGGCCCTGCCTCCGCCCGCCGCCGGTGCTCGGCCAGCGTCCATTTCCGAGCCGGGGGCTAGCCGGCCTGGGCCTCGGCCAGTCGGGGGATCAGCGCGTCGAACACCTCGGCCCAGTCGCCCACCAAGCCGATGTCCACCACGTCCCACAGGGGGGCGTCGGGGTCGGGGTTGACGCCCACCACCGTCCCGGCGTTGCGGACTCCGACGGTGTGGTTGAACTTCCCGCTGGTGCCGATGGCGACGTAGAGGCGGGGGCTGATGCTGCGGCCGGTGATGCCCACCTGGCGGGCCCGGGGCATCCAGCCGTGGTCGGTCACCTTGCGGGTGGCGCACAGTGCAGCCCCGATGGCGGACCGGTGCTTCTCCAGCTCGGTGTAGTCGGCCGGGTCCACTCCCTGGCCCACGCCGATGACCACCGAGGCGTTGGCCAGCTCGCCGCTGTCGTCGTCCCGATAGCGCCCGACGACCTCGAGGCGGCTGCGGCTGGGAGCGTCAAGCGACGACCGGCGGGCCGGCGGGCGGTCGGGGTTGGGCCGGCGAAGGGGGAGCACTCCGGGGCGCACGGTGGCCATCTGCACCGGAGACGAGCAGCCGATCTCGGCCACCAGCCACCCTCCGAAGGCCGGCTTCAAGGCGATCAGCCTCCCAGCGCCGTCGGCCTTCAGCCCGACGGCGTCGCCGGTGAGCCCTGCCCCCAGAGAGGCGGCCATGCGGGAGGCCACCTCGCGGCCCCAGGCGGTGCCTGGCGCCAGCACCGCCCACGGCCGGGCCTCGGCGGCCCAACGGGAGGCGGCGGCCGCGAGGTCTTCCTCCACCGGCGCGGGGCTGCCTTCGCGGCCGGCGACGGCGATCTGCTCGTCGGCCCCCCAGGGGGCGAGATCGTCGTCGGCACCGTCGAGGCTGGGTCCGATGGCGGCCACCCAGCCCCCGATTCCGGAGGCCAATTCGGCGGCTGCGCCCAGCAGCTCGCGAGCGGACTGCTCTCTTCCCGGCTCCACCAGCACGGCGATCGCCGGGCCGACGGAACCGGCCCCAGAACGATCGGCCACCCGGGGCGGCTCGGGCGCCGAGCCGGCGGCCAGCGCTCCTTGCTCAGTCAAGATGGCCACGGCCCGTTCGACCTGCTCGTCCAGCGTGCCGGTCATCATCTGGCGGCGGCGCTGCACTTCGATCACCTGCACCGCGACACCACCGCGGGGAGCCCGACCGCCACATCCACCCACTCGTCGTCGTGCTCGAGCCGCAGCTCCAACCGGTTGCCGCGAAGGGAGAAATGGCGGACGCCGGTGGCGAACGGCAGTCCCAGCAGCTCGGCCAGCTGCGGTGGCACCTGGCCGGTGTCGGCGTCCACCGAATTGCGACCCATCATCACCAGATCGAACGGTCCGAAGCGCTCGAGAGCGGCGGCCAGGGCTTTGGCGGTGGCCCAAGTGTCGGATCCGGCGAATTCCGGGTCGCAGATATGGACCCCGGCGTCCACCCCGAACACGAGGGCCTCCCGGCACACATTCTCAGCCGACGGGGGGCCCAGAGTGAACACGGTGACCGTGCCCCCGCTGGCGTGGGCCACCTCGGCGCCCTTGGCCACGGCGCGCCGGCAGTAGTCGTTCATGTGCATGTCGATGCCGTCTCGCACCATGCGCCCGTCGGGTCCCAGAACCATGTCCTCGAACACCGGGATCTGCTTGACCAGCACCGCCACCCGCAGGGGGCGGTCCGGCACGATCACGTTGGCGGGGGGGTCAAGGGCAGGGTGATCCAGCATCCGAGAGCAGGCTACCGAGCGCGGGGGCCTATTAGCGTGTTGTCTAGCACAAAGCGAGCCCTCTCCCGACGCAGCATTTCGAAGGGATCGAGGCAATCGACATTGTTGGCTCGGGCTGCGTCGGGAATCTTGATCTTGCCGCGACTATTGCCAGCTCGCTCATGGGTCACCACTTTGTGGTTGCCAACC
>JAPYOC010000102.1 GCA_028278955.1 Candidatus Poriferisocius aerobius | reverse complement strand
GAGCACCACCTTGCCCAGCTTGCCGGGGACGGCGAAATACTCGTAGGCCGCGGCCGCTTCGGCCAGGGGAAAGGTGCGGGCGATAGGCACTTGGATTTGCCCTGCTTCCACCAGCGGCAGCACATGGCGTTCCAGCCGACGGGCCACGGCGGCCCGCTGCTCCAATGACCGGGGGCGAAGCGTGGAGGCGAGAAGCCGAACCCGCTTGACCATGAGCAGCGCCAGGTTCAGCGATACCTCTGCTCCCGCGCCCACGCCGATCACCACAATACGCCCCTCGGTGGCCAGCGCCTTGAGGTTGGCGGGCCAGTTGGGGGCACCCACCAGCTCAAGGATCACGTCGAACGGCCCGGCTTCGGCGCAGTCTGCGGGGTCAATGGCCTGTGCCCCCATCTCGGCCACCGCAGCCCGGGTTTCAGGGTTGCGCACGGTCGCCGTCACCTCCGCTCCTGCGGCGGCGGCCAGTTGCACCGCGGCCACTCCCACCCCTCCTGCGGCGCCGTGGATGCACACCCGCTCGCCGATGGCCAGCCCGGCCTGGGTGAACAGGGCATCGTGGGCGGTGGCGAACACCTCGGGGAAACCCCCGGCGCGGTGCCACTCCAGCGACGGGGGAACCGGCATGGCCAGCGGCTCGTCCACCGCGCACCGCTCGGCCTGCCCGCCCCCCTGCACCACCGCCATCACCCGGTCGCCCGCCGAGAACCGCTGGCAGCCGTCCCCGGCGGCCACCACCTCTCCGGCCATCTCCAGCCCGCCGGTGGCTGGCGCTCCGGGCGGCGGGGGGTAGCCGCCTCGAGCCTGGGCGATGTCGGCCCCGTTCAGCCCCGCGGCCCGCACCGCAACCAACAGTTGGCGGTGGCCAGGCTCCGGGTCGGCGACTGCCCCGGCTGTCGCCTGCCCATCTTGGAAAACCACCGCTCGCATCAGAACTGCAATGTAGCGGCCATCACCGCTTGGCCCAGAGAACTCACCACGAGTCGGTCAGAACAGATCCCAGTAACTCTCGCGCCTGCGCATCTCCTCCACCGTCTCCTCGAGGATGATCCGGCCCGAGCGCATGACGTACACGCGGTCCAAGACACGAAGAGCAGCGGGCACGTTCTGCTCCAAGAGCAGCACCGAGAGGCCCTCCTCATCGGCCAACCGGCGTGTAAGCGCGAAGATCTCATCCACGATGGCCGGTGCCAGGCCGAGCGAAGGCTCATCCAGCATGAGCAGTTTGGGACCGGTCATGAGGGCCAGTCCGAGGCTGACCATCCGCTGCTGTCCTCCGGACATGGTCCCGGCCCGCTGGTCCGCCCGCTCGGCCAGCACCGGGAACAGGTCGTGAACGAGAGCCAGGCGCTCCGCCCGCTTGTCCTGGTCCCGCTCAACGGCGCCGCCCAACAGGAGGTTCTCCTTGACCGTGAGATCGGAGAAGACAAACCTCTCCGAGGGGATGAGCGCCATCCCGGCTTTCACGTTGGCCTTTGGCCGGGCGCGCGTGACGTCTTTGCCCCGGTAGACGACCGTGCCGCGCTGGGCGGGATTGGTGCCGAGTATGGCCGAGATGGTCGTGCTCTTGCCGCTGCCGTTGTGGCCGAACACCCCCACGATCTCGCCGGCGCCGATGGTCATGGACACGTCGAACACAACGGTCTTGCGTCCGTAGCCAGCGTACAAGTCGCCCACCTCGAGCACTGCGTGCCCCGGCGATGCCGCGTGCGCGTCGCTTCGGCTGTCAGGTTCCAAAGTAGGTCCTCGCCAGCTCTGCGGACGCGGTGAGCTCGTCGATAGCACCCTGGGCGACTATTCGGCCCAAATCCATGAAATAGGCATGATCGGCGAGCCGTCCTACCACCTGGAGGTTGTGCTCCACGATGCACACCGTGCGCCCCTGGTCCCGGACGGCCTCAACCATTTGCAGGGTGGTCTCCACCCAGCGGGTGTCGATGCCCGAAGCCGGCTCGTCCAAAAGCAGCACCGGCGCCTCGGTGGCCAGCAATCGAGCCAGCGAGACGAGCTTCGACTGCCCGTAGGAGAGCGCGCCGGCAGGCACGTCGGCGAAGCCTGCCATGCCGACGAACTCGAGCCACTGCATAGCACGCTCACGGGTTCTGGCCTCACAGCGGGACGGGCCGCGGCCGCCGAGATAGAGCTTCAGCAGCGACTCCCCGTCCTGGCCCTGCACGGCCATCATCACATTCTGGAGGCAGGTGATGCGGGCGATCAGACGGACGTCCTGGAACGAGCGGACCAGCCCCATCCGAGCGATCCGGTGCGGGCTCAGCCCGACCAGCTCCCGACCGTTCAGCCGCACCGACCCCCTGTCGGGAGGCACGAAGCCAGTGAGCAGGTTGAACACGGTGGTCTTGCCGGCGCCGTTGGGCCCGACGAGGGCGGTGATGGTGCCGGCACGCAGCTCAATGTCGAGGTTCTCGGCTGCCACTACGCCGCCGAAGTGCTTTGTGATGCCCCGCGCCTCGAGCACGGCGTGGGCGTGGTCCCAGCGCTCCCGGCGAGGCCCCGCGAACCGCGCCTCCGTCGGTTCTCGGTTGGCGAAGTCGGGGGCCCAGTCTTCGTTGACCGGCGTTTCCCGCCGTTCGCCGCAGGGTCCGGTCCGCAAGCGCTTGCGCAACGAGCCTTCTCCGGCAACCAGGATTCCAAGGCGCCGCAGCAGGCGCGACCCCTCTGGGATTGCCCCCTGCGGACGCAGCAGCATCAGAGCGGCGAGCAGCGATCCATAGACGATCAGCTGCACGATGCTGGCCGTCGAGGCGTCCAGTCTGACGGTGTCTCGCAGAAGGGGTTCGAGCAGAACCACGACGGTGGCGCCGAAGATCGATCCCCAGATGTTGGCCATGCCGCCGAGAATCACCATTGCGAATATCGTCAACGCGAACGGAAAGCCGTAGACCCCCGGCGTGGCCAGCCGCAGCCAGCCGGCATAGAAGGCCCCCGACAATCCAGCCAGCGCCGAGGTCAAACCGAACACCGTCAACTTGAACACCACCACGTTCTTGCCCATGGCTTGCACGGAGAGAACGTCTTCGCGGATCCCCTTGAGCACGCGCCCGTAGGCGCTCTCGCCCATGCGGTGGCACACCACCATGACCAGCCCCAGCATGACGGCGCAGGGAATCAACCAATCTCCCGGCCGGTCCATCTCGATCCCGAAGATCGACGCCTTGGGAATGCCGATCAGGCCGAATGTGCCTCCGAGCTCGGAGAAGGTCGAGATCACACCGAGGATGACAAAGGCGACCGCGATGGTCAGAAGGGTGAGGTACTCGACCGTGAGCCGCATCGCCGGCAGCGCCACGACAACACCGGCGATAAGGGCGAGGGCGGCCCCCAGAATGGCTCCAGCAAGAAAGGGCCAGCCGTGAACCGTGGCGGTGTACCCCATGGTGTAGCCGCCAATGGCGCCGAACGCGGCGTGGGCCACCGAGACCTGCCCCGCATAGCCCAAGAGCATGTTCAGCGACACGGCAAAGCTGGAGTAGATGAGCACCTGCACGAGATAGTTCAGCCAGATCTGCACTTTGCCCTCAGATCTTCTGCCGGCGCAGTCCGGGCATCTGCAACTTGACGTAGACCCCCGATCGCCTGAACGAGAGCCAGGAGAGGTACACCACCAGGATCACGAACACCGCGGTCTGGGTCCATCTCACCGAGAGCCACATCGACGACCACTGCTCCACCAGAGCCACGCCGATGCCGGTGAGAAACACCCGGATGGGCGAGCTCGACGTGCCGGCCAGGAATGCGACGACGAATGCGAAGATCACCGGACGCGTGGCCATGCCCGGCTCCACCGCGAACTGAAGGCCCGTCCACACCGCGGCGGTGCCGGCCAGGAAGGTACCGATGGCGAAGGCCAAGACGTAGACCCGTTTCGAGTCGATGCCGACTGTGCTGGCGAGTCCGGGGTTGGAACGCGTGGCCCGGACCATACGACCCAGCGGCGTGTACCGAAGCAGCGCGGCGAGAGCCAAGGTCAGCACTGCGTAGGTGATGGCCGAGTACACGTCGAAGTTGAGAAACGTTACGCTGCCGATGCTCCAAGCCTCCCGAGACGGGCCGAAGTAGGGCTGGCTCGACGAACCCCACAGCAGCCGGATCAGGTTCTCCAGAGCGATGGCGATGCCGAGCGCCGCCACAAACACAGCCAGCAGCTCTGTGGCGCCGGCCAGCCTGGCCAGCGGCTGGTAGAGCGTTCGCTCGACGAGGCATCCGAGGACGACGACCACGACCACGCCCGCCAAGGCGGCAATCCAGAAGGGAAGCGTGGCCTCGATCAGTGGCGGGAAGAGCCCCCGATCCTCGAAGGTGTACGCCAGATAGGCGGCGAGGGTGTAAAACGATCCGTAGGCGAAGTGGAACCGGCCGGTGACGCCGAGGATCAAGGCCAGGCCCACGCCGAGGATTCCGTACGCCGCGCCCCTGAATACGCCGTTGGCGGTGAGCTGGAGGAATGTCTCGAGATTGACAGCGGCCAGATGCAACAGGGAACCCCTTGTGCGAGCAGACTGGCAGTGCTAGCCGGTGCCCGATTCGGGCCCGCCGAGCCGGAGGGGATTGCGGCTCGGCCGACGCCCGAAGATCGGGCACCGGCCCGACCGCATGGCTAGCCAGCAGTTATCGCGATCACTGTGCCAAATTGAAGTCGGCCCCATCAAGGTCGAAATAGGCGTGGGGGGTGACCTCCCCGTCCTCGTAGGTGAACACGCCCATCGTCCGCGCGGCAACACTGTGCGTTTCCAAGCTCATAGTCTTGCTGCCAGGACCCGATTCATCACCGCCGTAGACGCTTGCCAACGTCGGATTCTCGCGGAACGCCGCGTCGAGAGCCGCCCCAGTGAGCTCCTCGCCGCTCGCACATACCCGCCTCACCAGGTCCCACATGCCGAAGAGGTCCTCGTAGTAGTTGGCGGCATAGAAGTCGGGCAGCTCGCCATAGGCCGCCTCGAACTCCTCCACGAACAGTCGCGCCCAGGGGTTCGTGGGATTGGCGGCGTCGAAGTAGTCGTAGGCGAACGTGTAGCCATCCTCGAAGGTGCCTTTGGCGGCGTTGATGCCGTCGGGGGTGAATTCGAAGCCGATCAAGATCGAATCGAGGCCAGCCGTCTCCGCCTGATTGACGAACGAGCCGACGTCTTGGCCGTAGAGGCCGAGGAGAAGGATGTCGGGCTCATTGGATGTGATCTTGGGAAGCACTTGCGAATAGTCCTGCGAGCCCACTGGGGTGTACTCGTACAGGCCGTTGAACTCAAGGCCGGCATCTTCGATCTTGGCCAGCGCATCGTCTCGGACGATGCCGTTGCCCGGATCGCCGAGGTCCCAGATGACCATGCCGACGGTGCGGGCGTCGGGCCGCGTCTGCGCCAGATACTGGAAAAGCCCGGGCAGGGGATCGTTTGGCGTGATCGCCCTCGTGCCCCAGAAGTAGGGCTGGCCCTGGCCGAAGACCGAGGTGCCGCCGCCGCCGTCGAGCGTGAACATCTGGTATTCCGCCGTCTGGGGCAGCATCGCACCGAGGTCGTCCACGTAAGAGGCCAGCTTGGCCACATAGCCACCCTCGCCGAGCTCGGTCATCGCCTGCACCCCGGATGCCGGGTCGCCGGACTGGTGATCGTGGTAGTCGATCTCGAACACCGGGCCTCCGGCCGCTTCGATGTGGTCGGCCGCCAGGTCGAGCCCCCGGCTCATGGTCGCGCCGTAGAAAGAGCCCGGGCCGGTGAGAGCCAGCACCGCTCCAATCGGGATCTCCCGACCAGCACATGCCTCTGCACTGGTGTCGAAGCCGGTCAGATCGCGGATCTGCTGCCCGAGGTCGCGGTCCGCACCGGGCGCCCCGCTGCCGGCGGTGGCCTCTGGCTGGGCAGCCGAAGGGGTGGACGCCGCGCTGGGCGAATCGTCATCGTCCCCGCAAGCTGCGAAGCCCACGGCCAGCACAACAGCCATCAACAGCGTGAGCGCTCGGAACCCGAGCTTGGCGCCCCTCGGCGCAGATCCGGTCGTCATCATCGCTCCCCCTGAGTTTTCAACGATTCCTGTATGAAGATGCCCGCGTCCTCCGCGCCCGGCGGAACACTGAGGCAAAGTCCAAGATGCCAAATGTTGACTCGCGTGTCAACTTTTGTCGCTGCGCTTCCGGCTATGCCCCTCCCACCAGCGCTTAACCACCTCCTCATTGGTTGAGATAGTTCAGGGCGACGCCGGGCCGAGGCCATTGCGTCTTGATCAGCTTGCCAGTGCCCGAGAGCGTGATGTAGGCGGTTGACAGATCTGGTCCTCCAAACGTCACGTTGGTGGTCAAGGGATCGCCTGTGTGGACGTAGTCGATCAGTTCGCCCTCGGGCGAGACCACGCTGATGCCCCCGGCAACCAGCGTCGCGACGCACACGTTCCCCGCAGCGTCAACGCCGAGCGAGTCGAGAAGCTGGAACCCTGAGAAGCCGTGCAGGCACTGTGTGATGTCGAGAACGCTTACCTCCGCCAATTCGCCCGGTGCCACTATGTCGCGCTGGAAGATGCGGCCGGTCCACGTCTCGGCCCAGTACAGCTTGGTCCCGTCGGGCGACAGCCCGATGCCGTTGGGGTCGCGGGACGGGTGGACGATCTCCCGTATCTCGGAGCCATCCGCCTTTGCATAGTAGATGCCCGGAATGTGATAGAGGCGCTTGTGGGCTTCGTCAAGGCCGTGATCGGTGAAGTAGAAGCCCCCTTGGTCATCGAACACGAGATCGTTCGGCGCCCCAAGCGGAACGCCGTCGCACTCCGTGTAAAGGTCGACCACCTGACCGCTGTCGATGTCCACCGTCTGGATCCTGCCCCCGATGTAGTTCTCAGGGGTGACCCCGGCGGGAAAGCACAGCCCCTCCAACTCCATCTCGGTGAACCGGCCCCCGTTGTTGCAGAGGTACAGCTTGCCGCCGGGGCCCATCGCTGCGCCATTGGGGCCGCCGGGCACCTCGGCCACCGTCTCCTTCGCCCCATCCGGATACACACGGGTCAGCCGCCAGGCGAACATCTCGACCAGGATGACCGAGCCATCGGGCATCGCCACCGGCCCTTCCGGAAACTTGAGCCCATCGGCTACTTCGATGATCTCGCTCATTGGGAACCTCCGCTTTCTCGTGGCAATGGCCAGCCGATGACCCCCGGGGTTCTAAACGACTGGAGCTGGCAGGAAGCTATGGGCACACAGCTTATGCACATCGCTCGGCGGCAGACGTCGCATGGCGGGTTGGCGGCAGCTCCGTTTCCACTGTCATACCGAGCGCCTGCACCCAGAGGCGGGACAGGTTCCGTGCGGCGGCCTCAAGCTCAAAGTCGCCGCCAAACGTGAACCAGGTGTAGGCAAACCGGTAGACCATCGAACCGAGCGCGGCGCCGGCATAAGCCGGGTCCAGCTCCGAGTCGACCAGGCCTTCTGCCTGCCAATGGGCGATGGTCGACCGGGAACGCTCGCCTATGTCGCGTCTCATGTCCTGCCTGATCTGGAACAACTCGTCGTTGTAGAGGGCCATCTGGTCGATCGCCGCCAACAGCCGGGCGTTTCGCGCGAACGACTCGAGATAAAAGCGGTTCGCCCGCAATACACGGTCATACACTCGCCGGGAGCGCGCCTGTGGAGAGTCCTCTTCCAACTCCATGCCCACGAGGTCGGCCTCAACGCCGCTTTCGGCGTCCGGGCCGACCATCATCTCCTGAGCCACGGCCATCCCCACCTCGCGCACGACTGACTCCTTCGAAGGGAAGTAGGTGTAGAAGCTGCCGTAGGCCACACCCGCCTCCTTGGTGATGTCGCGCACCCGCGAATCACGGAAATCGCAGTTTTCAAAAACGGTTCGGGCAGCCTCCACCAGCTTGGCGCGAGTCTGCCGGCCCCGCTCGGTGAGGCAGGACGCCATCAGCGACCGTTGCCGTCCAGCGGAATCACCGCACCGGTGAGAAAAGAGCTGGCGTCGCTGGCCAGGTAAAGGGCGGTACCGATGATCTCATCGGGGCGGCCGCCGCGCTGAAGCGCGGCGCCGGTCTTCACCGACTTCTCAAATGCCTCCATATCCCACGCCTTGGATATGTCGGTGAGGAACGGGCCGGGGGCCACGCAGTTCACACGCACTGTCGGGCCGAACGCCTTCGACATCGCGAAAGTCAGGCTCTCAAGCCCCGCCTTGGCCGCACCATATGGCACCTCGCCCGGCGAGGGGCGTGATGCCGCGAGGCTCGAGACGTTGACGATGACGCCGCCTCCGTCAGCCACCATGCGCTCACCCACCAGGGCAGACAGGCGGAACGGCCCCTTCAGGTTGACGTCGAGAACCTTGTCCCACAGCGCCTCGGTGACCTCTCCCAAAGATGGGTAGAGGGGGGCCATGCCCGCGTTGTTCACCAAGATGTCTATGCGTCCGAAGCGGTCCCAGGTGTCAGCGGCGAGCTGGCCGACGGCATCCCAGGAACCCATATGGCAGGGGCGGGCGAAGGCTTCGACATCGGCTATCTGGGCAACCTCGTCGGCAACCGCCTCACACGCCTCCGCTTTGCGGCTCGCGATCGCAACGTGGGCACCGGCCCTGGCAAAAGCATGGACCATCTCTCGTCCGAGGCCACGACTTCCCCCGGTGACCAGGGCGACTTTGCCGGTTAGATCGAAGAGGGTCTCCATGGCGCTATGGAATCACATCCGATCTAAAGATGCACCACCAGCCCATGGCCTCGAACAGCGACGATTCACTGCCCGCTCAGACCAGCGCGTCTCCCGGCAGGTCGCCGTCCGGGAACAGCGAGTGCTGAAATCGCCGCATCCCGTTCAGCCAGCGATCGACGTCGGTGGCCTTCCTGAGGGCGTACTCAGCCACCTCGGGATGGGGCAGCACAAGGAAGCGCTCATGGCGTATCGCTTGCAGACAGGCCGCCGCCACGGCCTCGGCGTCCAACACGCCGTCTACCGAAGAAACGCCTTTTTCGATGCCGCCTTCTTCGAGCAGATGAGCGTCGGGGCTGTTGTCCACGATGCTCGTGTCCACCGCCTGTGGGCACAACACCGATACATGAATGCCCTGATGACGATGCGTGATCGAGAGCCACTCAGCGAGCGAGACCGCAGCAGCCTTTGTGATCGAATAAGACATCGAACCTATCTGGGTCAAAAGGCCCGCAGCCGAGGCGGTGTTCAGCAGGCAGCCGCCACCGTTGGCGATCATCTGCGGGAGCACAGCCCGTGCGGCATAGATGTGCGACATCACATGCACTTCCCACATGTGCTGGATCCGCTCGTTGGCGTCCTCGACACCGCCGGTGGTCACAAATCCCGCATTCGACGCAAAGACGCCGATGGGGCCATGGGTCGCCTCGATACCACCGACCAAGTCCACCACCGCGATCTCGTCGGTGACGTTGAGCTCAACGGCCGTTCCCCCGATGGAGCGGGCCACCTGGGTCGCGGCATCGCCATCTTTGTCGGCCACAACCACATGCGAGGCACCCGCACCCTTGAACGCCTGGGCCAGCGCTCTGCCTATTCCCGAACCCCCTCCCGTGACCACAGCAACTCGATCCCGCACATCCACGGGGGCGGACCATAGCCTTCGCTATTTCCACCTCGCCACCGCACCGTGTCAGCCCCGCCATCCAGCGGTATGCGGGGCTGTTTGCGGGAGTGCCGCAGCCACACCCATGCCGTAGGCTTCGGACATGGCAACGCTGACTCAAGCAACGTTCACCCGCATGGACGAGTGCACCGCCGAGGATTGGGAGGCAACCGTCCCGGCCCACCGCCACCTGGAGCAGGGATTGGCCGATCGGGTGCTGCGGGAGCTGCGGGAGCTGGCTTGCGGGCCCCAGGGCTTCGCCGTCGACCGGCTGACCCACAGCATCCAAACCGCCCACCGAGCCGAACAGGCCGGGCGCGACGACGAGTACTTGGTGTGCGCTCTGGTCCACGACATCGGCGACCTGCTCACCCCTCGCAACCACCCCGACCTGGCCGCAGCCATCGTCAAGCCATTCGTGTCAGAGGCCAACCACTGGATGGTGCAGATGCACGGCGTTTTCCAGGGCTACTACTTCTGGCACCATGTGGGCCTCGACCGCAACAGCCGCGACGCCTACGCCG
>JAPYOC010000101.1 GCA_028278955.1 Candidatus Poriferisocius aerobius | reverse complement strand
CCTCAACCCCGCCTCCCCCCGCCACAGCTGGGCCAACGCCGCTGGCACCGCAAACCAGCCCCGGCTTCTTTTTCGATGGTGTCCAAGAGCTTCTCTCATAAGGAACTCGGCGACTTCCAGACGCCTCGAGAGCTTGCCGTCAAGTGTGCTCAAGTGCTGACAACAATTCAGCCAAGAACGCGTCGTGTACTAGAGCCGACATGTGGAGAGGGCAGCTTTATGCTCGCTGCGGCTTCTGTTCTCGAGCCATGCGTCGAAATGCTGGGAGTGGAGATCCAGCCAACACACGCCGATGTCGCCCGCCGTCTCCTTACCCGCTTTAGCGCCGAGAACGTCTTCTGGCGAATCGAGGTGGGCGATATGTTCCAGCACGACCTGGGCACGCTCAAGTGGGAGGTGGAAGGCCCTCTGCTGGTCCTCGGCAATCCTCCATGGGTCACGGTGGCCGAACTCGGCGCTATGGGCTCAAGCCAGATTCCCGACCGCACGAATATGCGATCTATCCGCGGTATTGACGCGCTGACGGGCGAGTCGAACTTTGATGTAGCCGAGTATATCTGGATGCGACTCCTCACGGAGTTGCAGCGAGAAGAGCCGACCGTAGCCCTGCTTTGCAAAACCTCCGTTGCGCGTCGGGTGCTCGCCCTGGCAGCCCATCTGGAATTGCATGTGGCTGAATCGTTCTTGTGGCGCATCGATGCCAAGAAATCGTTCGGGGTGGCAGTCGATGCCTGCCTCTTTGCTATTCGGCTCGACAGCAGTAGCCGCAATTACCGGTGCCAGATATTTGAATCACTAGAGGAGAATTTTCCAACCAGCACTATGGGATTGGTAGAGGGTGCTCTCGTTGCAGATATGGATGCGCACAAAGTGTCTCGACAGTTTGACGGCCTGTCACCAGTAGAATGGCGACAAGGCGTCAAACACGACTTGGCATCTGTCATGGAACTTCGCTCTGACGAGGATGGAAAACTCTACAATGCTCTCGGTGAGGTCGTTGATATCGAAAACGATTGGATCTACCCACTTCTCAAGGCTTCAGACGTCAACGCCGGCCGGCATCCAAAACGTTGGGTCGTAGTCACTCAACGGTCGCTGACCGATCAAACAAGAAACCTTTATTACGCAGCACCTAGACTCTGGAACTATTTACAGGTCCACAGAGAACTATTCGCCGCCCGCAAGTCGTCAATATATCGAAACCGACCGGCTTTTTCGATGTTCGGCATCGGGCCCTACACATTCGCGCCCTGGAAGGTCGCCGTCTCGGGGTTCCACAAGACCCCTAGGTTCCAGCTTGTAGGTCCGAGCGAAGGCCAACCCGTCCTGTTCGACGACACGTCGTATTTTCTGCCCTGCCGATCAGCAACCGAAGCGGCAATTCTTCTCAGTGCGCTGACGAGTGAAGCTACGGCCTTGCTCCTCAAGTCGTTGCTGTTTGCCGATGCCAAGCGGCCAGTGACGAAGAAACTGCTGCAACGCATCGATCTCGCTGCCGTTTTTCGCCACGATCAGGCCAGCTTGGAAAGGGATGCTCAGACTGCTCTCGCGAACGTCGGCCTGAATCCAGATGCCACAGAAATCGCCCGAGTTGCTGATCAACTCTTGCAGCAGTGGGCCGCAACCCAAGGTTCGCCTTCGCTCTTCGCCGTCACTCCTCTGTCGGAGCAAACGGCCGCCAGCGAGCGGAGGTGGACGGGAATCGAACCCGCCGGACGGGGATCGCCCGTCCCACCCGCTTTGAAGGCGGGGGAGCCCACCAGGTACTCAGACACCTCCCAAAAGAGGTTTTAGCCTACTGCCGTTTCACTTGATCGGCCCAGCTCGCTACCGACGCTTCTTCGGGCTCGCCCACCCCGCTCATCAACAGACCCACCTGCTCGACGGAGGCGTCAGCCCGGGCCACTCGGCCCATCACCGCCCCCTCATACATCACCACCATCCGATCTGAGAGCGCCATCACCTCATCCAAGTCCTCGCTGATCAACAAGATGGCCTTGCCCTGCAAGCGCTGGGCCAGCAACTGCTCGTGGATGTACTCGGCGGCACCGATGTCGACCCCCCGAGTGGGCTGGGCCACCAGCAGCATCTCGGCATTGCCGCTGAACTCTCGGGCGATCACCACTTTCTGGATGTTGCCCCCCGACAGCTTCCGGGTGAGGGTTCTGGTGTTCGGAGTGCGAATCGAGTAATCGTCGATCAACTGCTCGCCACGGGTCTCGATGGAATTGAGGCTCAATACTCCGTGTCGCGCGTACGGCTGCTGGTCGTACTCCACCAAGATCAAGTTCTCCGCCACGGTGAAGTCTCCGATGCTGCCGTACTTCATGCGCTCCTCGGGCACATAGGCCAAGCCCATCGACCGCGCCCGCTTGGGAGTGGGGCTGCTCACTGGACAGCCGTTGACACAGACCTCGCCCGACTCGATCGCCCGCAACCCCACGATGGCCTCGGCCAACTCTCGCTGCCCGTTGCCCGACACGCCCACCACGCCCACGATCTCGCCCGCCCGCACGTCGATGTCCACATCGCGCACTGCCAACTCCCCGCGGTCGCCGCGAACCCGCAGGCCGGCCACCTCCAATTTGGGAGGGCCTGGTTCCTGTTCGGCCAGGATGCGGGTGAACTCCACCGGACGACCCACCATCATCATGGCCAAAGACTCCCGTCGGGACGCCGCAGGAGTGGTGCGCCCCGAGACTCTTCCGTCGCGCAACACGGTGATCTCGTCGGAGATCTCCATCACCTCGTTCAGTTTGTGGGAGATGAACACCAGACCTTTTCCGTCTGCGGTTAACTGGCGGAGGGTGGCGAAGAGGTCGGCGACTTCAGGCGGGGTCAGCACCGCAGTGGGCTCGTCCAGCACCAGCAGCTTCACGTTTCGGTACAGCACTTTGACGATCTCAGCCCGCTGCCGCTCCCCCACTGCCATCTGCCAGACGTAGGCATCGGGGTCGACGTGCAGGCCAAACTCCTCAGAAACCTCTCGGATGCGGCGGCGAATCGGCGCGAGCTTGGTAAGGCTGAGCGGTTTGCCCAGCCCCAACGCCACGTTCTCGGCCACGGTCAGGGTGTCCACCAGCATGAAGTGCTGGTGGATCATGCCGATGCCAGTCTGAATCGCCTTCGACGGAGAGTCGATGCTCACCGGAACGCCGTCGAAGGCGATCGACCCCTCGTCGGGCTGGTAGAGCCCATAGAGGATCTTCACCAGCGTGCTCTTGCCGGCCCCGTTCTCGCCCAAAAGGGTGTGAACCTGACCGGGCAGCACCGTGAAATCGACGTCTTCGTTGGCCACGACGCCGGGGAAACGCTTGGTGATGCCGCGCATCTCCAGCATCGGCACGGCCGAGTCAGAGCCCATGTGCAGCTTTTCTGCCGGGGGGCTATTGCCCGGTGGAGATCGACCCGTCGGCCAGACCGGCGATGGTGGCCTCAGCTGAGGCTCGAACATCGGCGGGAAGGCTCATAGCTTCGTTGAACTGGATCTCCAGTCCTCCGTCTTCAAAGGTCATGATGAAGGTCGTGCCCCCCAAGGTGCCGGCCTTGACCTCCTCGACAACCTCTGAGAGCACAGCTTCCCAGCGGTACACCTGCGAGGCCACCACGATGTCCTCTCCGAGAGCAGTTTGGTTGGACTGGGTTCCGAACCACAGCACATCGTTCTCCTGGGCCACTCCGGTGGCGCCCACCACCATCTGGGCCGAACCGGTCAGCACATCAGCACCGGCGGAGATGTGAGATTGGGCAGCTTCGGCGGCCAGCGCTACGTCGGAGAACGAACCGGTGTAGACGACGTTGACCTCCACGTCGGGATTCTGAGCCGTGGCACCGGCAGCGAACCCGTCGACGTAGAGCTTGGCGTCGCCCACCTCGATCGGGCCGACCACGCCGAGCACGCCGCTCTCAGTGAGCTGTGCCGCGACCACGCCGTTGACATAGCCGCCGAGGTCGGAGCGAACCGAATAGGAGTTCACGTTGGGAAGCCCGAAGGTGTCGACCGCGGTGCCCCAGGCGAACGATACGTCGGGAAAGTCCGGGGCAATCTCCTCGAGCGGGCCGCCGTACTGAGAACCGTGGGCGATCACCAGGTCATAGCCGTCCTCGGCATAGCCCCGAATGGCTGCGGCCGCGTCCTCCACGATGAACGTGCCGTCGGTGATGGCGAACTCCGAGATCTGCCCGGAGTCCAAGAGGATGTTCACCGCGTCGAACATGCTCTGGGTGAAGGCCAGGTCGTTGCTCGCACTCGGGGCCACTACCGCGACGCGGAACGGCGCCGTGTCCTCCGGCTCTGGAGCAAGAGCGGGAGTGAAGCCGCTCGCGTTGCGGGCTTCGTCGAGCCACCCGTCGATAGTGGCGCGGTTGGCGGCGATCCATTGGGCGGCTGCGTCACGCACGTCGGCTTCGCTGTTGGCACCGCCTTCGTAGTCCAGCGCGTACAGCAGCACGTCGACCGTCGGGATCGCGATCAGCTCGAGCAGCTTGGCCGCCGCCGGGTTGGCGACCAAGAAATCGTTGCGGGCCACCGCCCGTATGTCAGCGGGGACGAACCCCATCTGACAGGGCTGGCCGGGACACTGCTCAGCGGGAAGATCCACCGCGCCCGCCTGATCAGGGAGCGGGTTGTCCAACGACAGCCAGATCACATCCTCTCCTGGAACGAGCTTGGCCGTGAACGTGGCCGGCGTCCACACATACTGCAAAATCGGCTCGCCGCGCTGATACCGGCCCAACGAATCGGCAAAGAGCGCTGCGTGCGTCGCTGACACCTGCTCAATGGTGTCCTCCCAGCCGTTCTGGGCGATGGTGTCTTCAACCACCACATAGCAGCCCCAGCCATCGTCGCAGCCCATCAGGTCGGCCTTGCCATTCCCGTCGACGTCAAACAGCGCTGCGATCTCCGGGTTGTCACCAATGTCATCTAGCTTGGTGATCCCGTTGGCCTCAGCAGTCGCCTTGTCCACAATGAACCCTTGCAACGCCCCCGCGGATATCTGGCTCCCGATGGGCTGCACAACATCAGACAGGCCGGCATTCTCGATCAGCGTGGCGTGGATCGGAAACCACCCGTTTGCCCACAAATCGAACTGGCCCTCGCCCAACGCCGGGTAGAACACCGCGGGCTGCAGCGTCTGCTCTGCGGGATCGGACACCTCATAGCCCAGCTCCTGCAATAACGCACGATAGATCGCCGCTTGCATATAGCCCTCAGACCAGTTCGCCCGAGCCATTGACACCGAGCTGCCCTCACCGGGCAAAGCCATTTCCCCAGACTCAGGCGTAGGCCCATCAGATGTGGTGTCGTCAGCCGCCGGGGTGCCACCAGACGCCGGCGCGGTTCCCAGATCATCGTCGTCGTTGCCACAGGCTGCGACCACTAGGGCGAATACCGCAAACAGCACAAGCCAAACTTTCCAAGACTTCTTCATAATCATTCTCGCCTTCCAAATTGTTTTTCTGTTTACGGAGAAATGCCCAGATCACAGGCAGGTAGAACACTAGTCCAAAGGATGCCCTCCAACAACTCGCAGGGATCCAAGAGCGGTCTCGCGCTCGTCAAGACTGCGCTGACGCATTCGAGAGACGGCCACGACCAATGCCAAGGCGCCACCAGCCAAACTGGGAAGTCCCGCCGCTCCGGTTTGCAAACCATCTTCGGCCACTCGGAGGAAGCTCACCGCCCACGCTGTAATGCTGAGCAGCACCGCAGTACCAACTCCGAGAAGCAGCGCCTCAAATACTGGAGCAATTCTAGGCACCGAAAAAACAACGAGGGCGGCAACCCCAATAACAACCGCAACCACTATCATGCCCACACTCAAGTTGGGACCGCTATCATTGAAGCCAGCATATCGAAGCGGATCATCCCGAGACAGGCTTTGGTTCAAAATCGCTGTCCCGGCATCGGTTGGGTTTGCTCTTTCAGCTTCGATCTGAAGCTGCTGTTCAGGGGTCAGCGCACCCATCCTTGAGTCGCTTATCCAATTTGCAAACGAACTGACGACGAGAAATCCTACCGCAGCGATAGCGAGGCTAGCCAACAGAGGGGAAAACGCAACCGTCTTTGGAGAATAGCGCTGTATCCCATAGGCAATGAATCCTCCGATAAGCAGTATCGCTCCGCTGCTCAGTGCAAGGAATACACCAACTCCATGCTCTGTAGGTCGAGCCAGATCGTGGGGAGAAATGAACAAATAGACCACCATCATGCCAACGATAGACGTCCCGGCAAAAATCACTCCCATCGGCGCACTCAACCAATACGTGAAAGACATCCTGCTGCCAAGGAGGATCAACACGGATATGATAACGAGCGCTGTTCCAACGATAATTATCAGAAAGCCAAACCAGCTGCCACCGCTGGCATCATAGCCGTTGAACGTTCCATTGGCATCCAAATCTTCAGATCGAGCATAACCACTTACTCGACCAGACCCAGTTGTCCATGTAAAGAACACACTGGCAACAGCCAAAATTCCTCCGGTCAGGCCGATTATGCTAGCCAGCCATATATGTTTGTACGCTGTGCGTCGAGTTGACGAAGTCTGAGCAGAAAAGTCTTTTGGCTCTTCTGAAATAAGATCAGGAAGCGCGGTTGATGATGGGATTTGGTAATTGCCGCGGAGCGCAGCGCCTATTTTACGAACTAGCGTGCGGTTATCGCGGGGTTGTGGTTGACTTAGACGATCCAGAACCACTCCGACTAGATAGAGTGCCAAGCCCGATGCCGCTCCAACAGCGGAATTGCTGCTCTGAATCCCTCGAAAAATTTCCTGCCCCAAGCCGCCGCCAGCAATAACTGCGATGATACCCACAAATGATAACGAGAGCAACAAAACCTGGTTGACACCGGTCATAATGGCGGGTCGAGCTAGTGGGAGTTGAACATCCATCAGCACTCGAAAATCGGAAGCTCCATAAGCTCGAGCGGCTTCAACCGTATCGCTAGGCACTTGACGGATTCCCAGATTTGTTAAGCGAATCATCGGTGGCAGAGCAAAGATCATGGTGGCAATAGTGCCGCCAACTGGACCGGTACCAAAAAAGAAAATAATGGCTATTAAGTAAGTGAAAGCATGCACCAGCTGCATGCCATCTAATATCGGCCTAGTGAGATTCCATATTCGATCACTGCGAGCGCACAATACCCCGTAAGGCAATCCTATAGCTACGCAAATTATGACGGCAACCGAAATGATACCAATGGTCTGCATCGTCAATAGCCAATAATCGGCACCGAGCAAACCACACATAAAAATGCCTGCCGCAGCACCAAGTCCGATCTTTACATCTCGAACTAAGAAGCCGATGATCACAAAGATCAACAACATAAAAGGCCAGGGGATGTTTAACAAAATGTCGTAGGTCACCAACTCGAGCAGGTTCTCGAAGGGCCATTTGATGATGTCGAAGACAACTTCAGCTTTGACGTTGAGCCAGTCGATACTCTCCTGAACCCAGTAGCCAAAAGGAATCTCCCAGTCGTTCAACCACTGGTCATCCCGCCAACCGGTGTTGAACCAGCTCTCTGCGACCACACCCATGAGCTAGGCTTTCCCCTCTGCGATGTCAGCGGCTTTGACCTGCTCGGCTTTGGACTCGATCTCACCCAACTCTGCCAACACATCCAACGCATAGAGACGCCCTTCGAGAATTCCTCGATCGTCGACCACGGCGACCAGCTCGCTCTGGGCGCACAGTTCATAGGCTTCCACCAACAGCGCAGTGCGAGTGGTGACACCGAACTCAGTCATCATCACCGCTTCAACAGAGCGCTGCTGAGACCCAGCCAGCAAATCCCTCGTGATGATCCCGCACGGCTTGCCTTCGTCATCCACGCAAAACGCAACGCCTGTGGAGTCGAGCGTGGCCAAGGCCTCTCTCACGGTGGTTCCGAGCACGACCGGCGATGGCTTGCTCATCGCGCTTTCCACTTGGAGCACGCGACCCTGGTCCACATCCTTTACAAACTCGGCGACATAAGCCGTCTCCGGATTACGCAGTATTTCTTCAGGAGTGCCGATTTGCACGACCGCTCCGTCTTTCATAATGCATACCCTGTCGCCCACCCTCAGAGCCTCGTTGAGGTCATGGGTGATGAACAGGATGGTCTTGTGGAGCAGATCGCCTTGCATCGCCAGCAACTCGTCTTGCATCTGGCGGCGAATGAGGGGGTCAAGAGCGCTGAATGCCTCGTCCATAAGCAAGATGTCGAGGTTGGCGGCCAATGCTCGAGCCAACCCCACCCGTTGCTGCATCCCTCCCGACAGCTCGCGGGGCAGCGACAGGCAGTACCGCTCTAGGCCCACCAACTCAAGAGCTTCAAGGGCACGCCGCCGACGCTCGCCGGTGGCCATCCCCTTGACCTTGAGCCCGTAGGCAACGTTGTCCACCACAGTGTGGTGGGGGAAGAGGGCGAAGTGCTGGAACACCATGCCCATCTTGTCCCGCCGAAAGTTCTCCAAATCCCTCTTGGCGAGTCGAGCCACGTCGGTGCCATCCACCGTCACCGTTCCAGCAGTGACATCGTGAAGGCGGTTCACGGTCCGGATGGCGGTGGATTTCCCCGAGCCCGACAGGCCCATGATCACGAAAATCTCACCGTCGAGCACTGAGAAGGTGACATCATGCAGTCCGACGACGTGATCAGTGGCGGTCTGCACGTCGTCTTTTGTGACGCCCGCTTGAGCCATCCTCAAAGCACGCCCCCTCGGGCGGACCCCAAAGATCTTGAACACATGGCTCAGTTCAATCCTTGCGCTCACCAGCAACTGCTTTCTTGACCGCAAGAGACTCCGCTGGCCTTAGCGGTGTCGGCGGAGGCGGCGGGCATGGGCCTCGAGCTGTCTGCGCTGCTTGCGGCTCAGGCTCTTCAGGCCCTGGCTGGACACTTGGTCAAGCAGGGCGTCGATCTCGGGGGTGGCGGACTCATCGCGGATCGGGACTGACCGCAGGTGTTCCCGCCCTCGGCCCCGGCGGCGAGCCCTCGAAGAGCGAGCGCCGACCGAAGACTGCCCGGAGCCCGCCGCAAAGGACAGCTTCGGAATCCACGTCAGATTCGCGGCGTAGCCGAACGCTCTGATGCCGAGCAGCGACACGGCCACCGTGCAGGCCAGAACGATCAGGGCAAACCAATTGCGGTTACCTAGGGCTTGGAGGGCGTCGAGGCCGACGATGACGACGGCGATCACCCAACCGGGAATGCCAGGCCAGAACCGGGCCTGGGCGTACTGGGCCGCGAACGCCACCAGCACCCCCACTTCTACCATGCGGAGGCCGGCCACATAGCCGGTGGTGCCGGCCACCGCCTCCACCGCAGTCACGACCACGGCGGGAACAAGCGTGAGGGCGATGAGGAAGAACGCGAATCGCCAGCGCCCAAGCAGAGACTCAATCTGAGATCCCAGCATGTAGAAAATGGCAAACAAAATGATCGTCCAGATGTCGGGTTCGTTGGGGATCGGCCAGGTGGCCAACCGCCAAATGTCTCCCTCCACCACGCTTCCGAGCTGGTAGTTCTCCGAGACCAGCACCAATTCGCCGAAAATGGGGCCAAAACGGCCCTCAATCCCCCAGATGATCGTCGAGATCACGCCGAGCCCCACGACAAAAGCGGTAGTGGAGACCGGGAATCCCCCGATGCGGAACCAAGGATCGTCGCTGTAGCCGAAGCGCTGTGACGGATACACGGCTATGCCGTCCAGGGGGCGCACCGGTGGGCCGAGGTGTCGTCGATGAGCGGCACCCCGTTGCGGTCGGCTGGGGTCAGCCCGATGCGGTAGTCCGTCATGGAGTCAGAAGATAGGCGATATCTCGTCCTCTAAGACGAGATAAGGTCGAACCCCTCGTAGCCGGCGGCCGCTACTTGATCACACTTCTCGGCATAATCGGGGAAGCCGGGCAGGGGCATGAACACTCGGGTCTTGCCGGGGATGTTGGCCCCGAGGTACCAGGAATTGCAGGTGGGGTACAACGTGTAGCTGGCCACGAGGTTCACATGATCCACCCAAGCGTCGGTGGCATGTTCGGTAGCCTCGATGTGGCGGTGGCCGTTGGACCGCAAGTAGTCGATGCATTCGCCAATCCAGTCGACGTGCTGCTCGATGCACACGATCATGTTGGCCAGCACCGACGGGCTGCCCGGGCCGGTGATGGTGAACATGTTGGGGAAGCCGGGCACGCCCAAGCCCAAGTAGGTGCGGGGCCCGGCGTACCACTGCTCGGCCAAGGCAAGACCGCCACGGCCACAGATGTCGATGCGGAGCAGCGAGCCGGTCATGGCGTCGTATCCGGTGGCGAACACGATCACATCGAGGTCGTAGGAGGCGCCGTCGGCGGTGAGCAGGCCATCGGCGGTGAGCATGGAAATGGTGCTCTCGCTGATGTCCACCAGGGTGACGTTGTCACGGTTGAACGTGGCGAAATAGTCGGTGTCGAGCACCAGGCGCTTGCAGCCGAGGTAGGTGGTGGGAATGAGCTGCTCCGCTAGGTCGGGATCCTCGACCGTCTCGCGGATCTTGGCCTTGACGAAGTCGGCGGCCACCTGGTTCGCCTCGGGGCTGCGGGTGATATCGGAGTAGGCACCCAGGAAAGCGAAGCCGCCGATCTCCCAACGGGCCTCGAACTCCTCGGCCGCCTCATCAGGGCCTGCATCGAGAACCGAGCCCTCGTTCCAGAGGAATCGGGCCCCCAGCGCACCCTGCTGAGCTTTGTTCTTCTCCCGCAGCCTGCGATAGTCGGCCTTGATTTGCGCCTGCTCGGCGGGGTCGAGGGGGTGGTTGCGGGCCGGTATGGCGTACTGCGGCGTGCGCTGGAACACGGTGAGGTGCTCGGCGGTCTCGGCGATCACCGGGATGGCCTGGACGCCCGAGGAGCCGGTGCCGATCACGCCCACCCGCTTGCCGGAGAAATCGATGCCCTCTTTGGGATAGCGGCCGGTGTGGCACAGTTCGCCCTCGAAGGCGTCGATGCCCTCGAGGTCGGGAACATTGGAGGAGGAAAGACAGCCCACCGCGGTAATCAGGTAGTCGGCAGTCACCATCTCGGCGTCGGGGCCGGCAGGGGCGTGATTGTGGTCGATGTGGTCCACCGCCGGCGCGCTGGTGATGTGCCAGCGGCCGGTGTCGTCGTCGAAGGCCGCCCTGGTGACCTTGGTGTTGAGCTGGATATCCCGGTACAAGCCGTAGCGCCGGGCCACGTGCTGGGCGTAACGGAGGATCTCAGGCTGGCCCGGATAGCGCTCGGTCCACTCCCACTCCTGCTCCAGTTCGGGATCGAAGCTGTAGCAGTACTCCAAGCTCTCCACATCGCAGCGGGCACCGGGATAGCGGTTCCAGTACCACGTGCCGCCCACGTCGTCGCCGGTCTCATAGACCTTGGCGGTGAGCCCGAGCTGGCGGAGCTTGTAGAGCATGTAGATGCCGGCGAATCCGGCGCCAATGACCACTGCGTCGTAGTGGACGGGATCCCGGTCTTTGGGGCTTGGGGTCATGGGGAGATCGATCAGGCCGCAGGACGAAGCTTGTAGCGCACCGGCAGCCTCTTGGCCCCGACAACGAGGTTGGACTCGGTCCGAACAACCGGCCCCGCCGGCTCGAGCTCGATCACCCGTTCGGCCAATTGGCTCACCAGAGCCTGGGTGGTGGCCCGAGCCAGATGCGCCCCCAAGCAGTAGTGCTCGGCCCAGCCGAACCCCAGATGGCGGTTGGGAGAGCGGCCGATGTCGAAATCGTGGGGCCGGGCGAATACCGCCTCGTCCCGGTTCCCCGAGGCGTAGAAGAGCACCAAGAAGTCGCCTTCCTTCACCGGCTGGCCAGCCACGGTGGCATCGGCCAGGGCGGTGCGCTTCATGTAGTTGACCGGCGCAGACCAGCGGACCACCTCCTCCACCGCGTCTTTGGCCATCTCCGGATTCTCCCTCAGCCGCTGAAGCTGGTCGGGATAGGCCAAGAACGCTTCCAGCGCGCCCGACAGGCCGTTGCGGGTGGTGTCATGGCCGGCCACGAACACGATAAGGTAGTAGCCGAACATCTCGATCTCGCCCAGCGGCTCGCCGGTCGGCAGGTGGGCATGGGCCAGCATGGAGGCCAGGTCTTGGCTGGGGTTCGCCCGGCGGTCTTTGACGATGCGGTCGAACATGGCGTAGAACTCCATGCCCACTTCCTGGGTGGCCTCGTAGCGGCTGCCGGCGTCGCGCTGATAGTCGGGATCGTCGCCGGCGAGCAGCTGCTGGGTGAGCACCAAGAGGCGTTCTTCGTCATTGCGGTCGATGCCCAAGATGGTGGCCAGCACCCGCAGCGGATGGCGCTGGGCGACGACGTCCACAAAATCGCATTCCCCTTCGTCACCGAGGCTGTCGAACAGGGCCTTTGCGCTGTCGTTGACGATCTGTTCGAGCTGGCTGATTCCCCGGGGAGTGAAAAAGCCGCTGGCCACTTTGCGGTAAAGCCGATGGTCGGGCGGATCCATGCTGATAATAGTGCGCATGTTGGCAACGATGCTGCCGCCCTTGGCCTGGTCGGCCACCTGCTGGTCGCTCAGCACGGTGATGTTGCCAGCCTCGCTGCTGAACAGCTCGGGCTGGGTTGACACTTCGATGATGTCGGCGTGTCGGGTGACAGCCCAGAAGTTCTGGTAGCCGTCGGGTTCGCACCAATGAACAGGAGAGTTCTGGCGCAACCGGGCCAACAGATCGTGAGGCTGGCCGTTCTCGCCGTAGCGCTTCGGGCAGATGAGATCGAGGGGGTCGACGTCCACGTGTCGAACGTTAGTGTACCTCCCTACTGGTTCAAGATTCCGCTGCGCTGGATGATGTCCTCAGTCCTCTCGAAACCGCCGCCGAGAGCGTCGAAGTCCACCGACCCTATCGACAGGGCAGTAAGCGGGGGCAGCACCGGGTTGGCCTCCACACCCCCCGCGAGGGGGTATTCATAGGTGTTGCTGGTGAAGAAGCGTTGGGCAGAAGTCGAGAGCAGGTAGGAGATGAAGCTCTGGGCTGCGGTCCGGTCTTCGGTGCTCTTGGTCATGGTGGCCGCAGTGATGATGAGCAGCGAGCCGATGTCCTCATCGGACAGGTCGTAGTTGGCCGCCCGGTGCTGCTCGCCGGCCGCCGCGGCATCGGCGGCCAGCCGGTAGTTGTAGTAGTGGTTCACGAGGCCCACATCGATCTCGCCCCTGGCCGCGGCCTCCACGATGGCAACGTTGTTGGGGTAGTAGCGAGCGTCGTTGTCCACCATGTCGGAAAGCCACTGGGTGGCCGCATCGTTGCCGTACTGATCGCGGAACACGGTGAACCAGTCCACGAACGAACCGTTGGTAGCCGGGATGGCCACCCGGCCCCGCCACTGGGAATCAGTCAGGTCGAACACCGAGGTCGGCAGCTCAGACGAGGGCACGCTGTCGAGGTTGTGGACCAGCACCCGCTTGCGGCCGGAGAAGCCTATCCATGTGCCGTTGTCCCCCCGGTGATCATCGTCGACCAAGTCCAGCACGCTGCTGTCCATGGCAGTGAGCAGGCCTTTGGACTCCAGAAAGCCCACCGGCCCCGGCGAGCGGGAGATGAACACGTCGGCCTCGGTGCGGTCGCCTTCCGTGTCGATCAAAAGGGCCAAATCGGTGGACGACCCCCAGCGGACCCGGACCGATGTGCCGCTTTCGCAGGCAAACGCATCGAAGACCGGTTTCATCAGGTTTTCGCTTCGACCGGAGTAGACGGTGACTGAAGTGCCGTTGTCGTCGGCGCAGGTGCCGTCGTAAACGGTGGCGGCGACGCCTGCGAGTTTCGTGCCCCCGCCGCCGCTACAGGAGGCGGCGATGAGGGCGACGGCGAACAGACAGGCAAGGCCAGTACGAGAAAACTGCATGGCCCAGCACGCTAAGAGGACATCTCTCCTACTGTCAAGTTATCCTAATATTATCCTGATATTAGATTAGGTGTTATAGGTGCGGCCTACTGGGCAACCCCCTGGGCCCCGGGTTTGACTGCCTCCCAGCGCAGAGGCAACTCGGCGTAGCCGTCAATGAGGCTGGAGTGCAGGCGGGGCAGATCGCGGGGATCATCCACCCCCAGCTCCAGTCCCTCGAAACGCCTGGCTACGGCCTCGAACATCATCTTGGCCTCGAGGCGGGCCAGTGACGCCCCTAGACAGAAGTGGGGACCGCCCGCGCCAAAGGCCACATGCGCGCTGGCGTCGCGGGCGATGTCGAGAACATCGGGGTCGCCGAAGGCCCGCTCGTCTCGGTTGGCCGAGGAGTACCAGATCACCACCGGCTGGCCGGCCTTGATCTTTTGGCCGCCCACCACGGTGTCACAGATGGGACGGCGCACAAACTGCATGACCGGGGTGGTGTAGCGCAACAGCTCCTCCACGGCGCTGGGGATCAACGCCGGGTCGTCCTTGAGCATCTGCATCTGGTCGGGGTTGCGGATCAGCTCCAAGGTCCCCGTGGTGATCAGGTTGCGGGTGGTCTCCGAACCGGCATTTTGGAGCAGCATGAAGAACACGTCAATCTGCATCTGATCGAGCGACTCCCCGTCGATCTCGGCCTCCATCAGCACGCTGATGAGGTCGTCATGGGGCTCGGTCTTGCGGATCTCGCACATCTGGTCGGCATAGGCAAACATCGCCGCCCCGGCCGCCGCCATCTCGTCAACGGTGTACTTCTCATCGAACCCGAACGTCGTCTCCGTCCAGTGGAATACCTGATGGCGGTCCTCCTCAGGCACACCTACCAAGTCGGCGATCACCTGCAAGGGAAGCTCCACCGCGATCTCGCTGACCATCTCACAGCCCGCCTTGTGCGACACCTGATCGACAAGTCGGTCGACCTGGGCCTGGATCTTGGCTTCCAAATCCCTCACCCGACGCGGGGTGAAGCCCCGATTGAGCAGCTTCCGCATCTTGGTGTGGTCGGGAGGGTCCAGGCTGATAAGGAATTGCGAGTTGGAGCCGTCGTCCACCGAGGGGGCCCGATCGCCGGCCAAGAACGGATTGGGCTGGTTCTTGAAGCAGTCTGAGTCGCGCGACACCCGCTGGACGTCGGCGTGGCGGGTGACATTCCAGAAGCCGCCCCACACCGGGTGCTCGCACCAGAACACCGGGTCGGTGTCGCGCATGTGGCGAAAGTAATCGTAGGGGAATCCGTTCTTGAAGGTCGCGGGATTCCACAGCTCCAGGGCTTCCATCTCTGCCTCCTCAACTCCCTACTTGGCGTTCTTCCGGCCGGACACAGCGATTGAGACGGTGCTCATCATGACAAATCCAGGCTCTCGAACCTGAGCCAGAGCGGTCTCGCCGACTTCGAGGGTCACCAGGCCAGCCTCCACCAGCTGGGGAATGGCCCGCTCCAGCGCCATGAACCACCATTCACCTCCCGGCTCGCCCGACCGCATCGCCCATACATCGCCGATGATGTCGATGTCGGCTGCCCCCAAATCCCGGAAGCGACCAGCTACGCGCACCCCGTAGTCGGCGTCTCGCCACTCGGTGGTCGCACCCGTCGAGACATAGCGATGGACGGTGGCGTAAGGCTCGGGCAGCGACTGCTCGGCAAACGACGCGAACGCCCCGTCCTCTACCACCAGCCAGCCGCCGGGCGCCAAGGCGTTCCACAACTTCTCAAACACCTCGTCGCGCTCGGGCAGATGCTGGAGCACGGCCCGGGCATGGACGAGGTCGAACGCGGCGGCGGGCGTGGGGTCGCGGGCCGCGTCGTGCTGCTCCACCACCACGTTGGGCAGCACCGGGCAGTGAAATTGAAGGTCGGCGTCGGTGGACCATACCGTTCCGTGGGGTCCGACCCTTCGGCTCAGCCACGCCGACACCGTGCCGGCGCCGGCGCCCACCTCCCAACACCGCCACCCGGGACTGAGCCCGGTGCCGTCTAGAATGCGGCGGGTGCGGGGGTCGCGGGCCTCAGCCAGCATCTCTAGACGATTGCGCTCGATCTCCACCTCCCCCTCGCGAACCCCGTAGCGCTCATCGGCCATGGCTGCTCCCCTCCGCCTTCACTGACAAGCCGAACTCGGCGAATCGTGCCTTCGGCGGCTTGATGCTTTCCCTCTGTGCCTGTCGGCGCACTACCGTATCGCCGCACTGTGGACGAGCACTCAGAGGACACCCCGAAACAAGCGGCATTCCGAGCGGAGGCTCGGACGTGGCTGGCGGCCCGAGCCCCGCGGCGGGGAGACGGCGACGGCTGGTCCACCCGCACCACCCACTCCGATGCCGCCGCCGAGAAAGCCCACATGGACCGCTGCCGGGCGTGGCAGCGAGAGCTGTACGACGGCGGTTGGGCCGCCATCGACTGGCCGGGCGACCACGGCGGCAGGGGGGGCGAGCGGTGGCAACAGCAGATCTTCCAGCGGGAGGCGGCGCGGTTCGACGTCACCAGCGGCTTTGTGGCCGCCGGCATCGCCTTGGCCGGGCCAGCCGTCGGCCGCTTCGGCACCGCTGAGCAGAAGTCCCGCCACCTGAAGCCAATGCTGCGGGGCGATGCGGTGTGGTGCCAGCTGTTCAGCGAGCCCGGGGCCGGATCGGATCTGGCCAACCTGGCAACGCGGGCTGAACAAGACGGTGACGAATTCGTGGTGAACGGGCAGAAGGTGTGGAACTCCTCGGCCCATCTGTCGGATTGGGGGCTACTGCTGGCCCGCACCGACCCCGGCGCCCCCAAGCACAAGGGGATCACGTTCTTCCTGCTGGACATGGCCACGGTTGGCGTGGAACCCCGCCCCATCCGCACCATCAACGGGTCGGCCCACTTCAACGAGGTTTTCTTGCGAGATGTGCGAATCCCGGCCGAGAACGTGCTCGGCGACGTGAACGGCGGATGGGCGGTGGCCCGACTGGTGCTGGCCAACGAATCCGCCATGATCGGCGGGGGCATGGACCGGGCCGACAGCGCTGACAGGCTCATCGCCTTAGCCCAGCGGTGGGGGACGGCCCGACACCCCGTGGTTCGCCAAGGGCTGGCCCGGGCCTACAGCAAAGAGAAGGTGCTGGACTGGATGGGCCGTCGGCTGCAAACAGGCGTTCGCCAAGGCCGCCCACCCCGCTTCGACGGGTCGGTGCTGAAGGTGTACTGGTCGGAGAGCCGTCGGGACCGGGGCAACCTGGGGGTGGGAATGCTGGGGGGATACGGAGTGGCTGGCGACCACGCCGACACAGAGGTGTGGGCCAACGAGGCGCTGAACCGGTTCTGGGGGTCGATCGGCGGAGGCACCGACGAGGTGCATCGCAACAACATGGCCGAGCGGGTACTGGGCCTGCCCCCCGAGCCCCGGACGGACAAGAACGTCCCGTGGCGAGAACAAGTGGGCGGTTTGAGTTGAGGGTTGCTTTCCGAATCCTTTTCCCGGCGCCGTCGCGCGGGCCGGTGGCAGCAGTAGGCTGGGCACGAGATGGCTGACCAAGCCAAATTCGCCGAACAGGCCATGGTGTACATGGATCAGCTCTACTCGGCCGCCCGGCGCATGACCCGCAATCCCGCCGATGCCGAAGACCTGGTTCAAGAGACCTATCTTCGGGCCTACCGGGGTTTTGGCAGCTTCCAGGAGGGCACCAACTTGCGGGCCTGGCTGTTTCGCATCCTCACCAATGCCTTCATCAACTCTTACCGGAGCAAGCAGCGCAAGCCAACGTCAGTGGACCTGGCCGGGGTGGAGGATCTCTATCTGCACCAGCGGCTGGGGGGTGACACCAAGGCGGCCTTGGGCGCCAGCGCCGAGGAGGTGCTGATGGACTCGATCACCGAGTCGGAAATCGTGGACGCCTTGGAGTCGCTGCCCGAGGAGTACCGGATCGCGGTGCTTTTGGCCGACGCGGAGGGCTTCGCCTACAAGGAGATCGCCGCAATCCTCGATGTTCCCATAGGCACGGTCATGAGCAGGCTCCATCGGGGAAGAAAAACGCTGCAAAGGCAGTTGTTGGAGTTCGGCAAGGCGAGGGGCTGGGTGGATCCGCCCAGCCCCGACCGGGCGCCGGCGCCGGCCGGTATCTGATTTTCGGAGGCACTGCGATGAGAAGCGACCAGCGTTGCCGAGGGATTCCCAATCAGTGCGACTTCTCGGGCCAGCTCATCGCCCAGGCCTTGGACGGTCAGCCCACCGTCGAGGACGTCGACCGCGTGCGCGCCGAGCTGGACAACTGCCTGGCCTGTGTGCAGATCCTCGATGTGGAGGTGCGGTTCAAAATGGCCATGAGCCAAGCCTGCAGGGAATCCGCTCCCGCCTCCCTGCAAATCCGCATCACCGAGACCTTCCAGCGCGTCACCCTCGACGACTTGGACATCCAGGACTTCTGAGGCAACGCCAAGACCCTGGCCCCGCCGGCCCGGCATGGAGTCGCGCCCCGCAGACCACTAGGGTGACCCCATGGATTTGATCGCTGCGGTGGTGTGGCACTGGTGGATCGCCCTGCTTTTGGTGATCGGAACAGTTCCACTGGTCATCGCCACCATTGTCGGCTACTTCACCAAGGTGGTCGCCCCCCGCTACAACAATCGGCATCAGCGGGAAACCAGATCTCAGAGTGCTGGCCAAGCCGAATAGAGGCGACGGGAATCCCGGGTGGAGGCAACAGGCGACCCAGTCGATTGGCGGCTGGCTGAGCGGGTAGCCACGAGGATCGGCGGGCACGAGCCGTTCCTCGACTCCTACCACTATCGCCGCCTCTCCCCGGAACTGACCGAACTCACCGCCCAAGCCGAGGAGATGGTGGCAGCCGAGACCGGGCTCAAGTCGACGTCGGGGGTCGCTCGGGCCCAAGTGACCACTCGGGCCGGGTGGGTGGCCGCCAACGTGGCCTCCTTTCAACGACTGCTGCTCCCTGTGACCGACAAGATGGCCCAGCGATTGTCGCACTCTTGGCTCGCCCCGATGACCCAGCGAGTGGGCGGCGCCGAAGTGGGAGCAGTGCTGGGCTGGATGTCCACCCGGGTGCTGGGCCAATACGACATGCTCATCATCGAGGACGACCGGCCCGAGGACCAGGACATGGTGTACTACGTGGGCCCCAACGTCATGGCCCTCGAGCACGAGCACGGTTTCGACCCCCTCCAATTCCGGCTGTGGCTGGCCTTGCACGAGACCACCCACCGCGCCCAGTTCACTGGCGTCGAGTGGCTGCGACCCCACTTTTTGGGCCTGGTGCAAGAAGCGCTCGATAGCGCCGAACCCGACTTAGAGCACTTCAAGCAAGTGGCCAGGGAGGCCATTGAGGCTCGTCGGAGAGGCGACGACCTGTTTGCCGACGGAGGCCTTCCCGCCCTTCTGGCCACTCCTGAGCAGCGGGCAGTGCTCGACCGCATCGGCGGCATGATGAGCCTGCTCGAAGGTCACGGCGATGTCACCATGGACCGAGCCGGGGCTGGCCGCATCCCCGATGCCTCCCGGTTCGCCCGAGTGCTGCGCCATCGCCGCGATTCGGCCCGCGGAGTGGCCAAGCTGATCCAGCGGATGATCGGCATCGAGGCCAAGCTGAATCAATACGCCGCGGGAGAGGCATTCATCGAGGCGGTAGAGGCCCGGGGCGGCCCCGAGCTTCTGAACCGGGTGTGGGAGTCGCCTGAGAGGCTGCCCACCATGGCCGAGATCCGCAATCCGCAACAGTGGATCGAACGGGTCAACGGTGTTTCTGTGCTCCCCCAGCAAGACTGACGTGGCGCCGGTGGCGCCGGTTCGATGATCTCTCATCTGCTCGAACGCTGCACCTATCCACCGGCCGGCACTGCGGTGAACTGCGCGGTCTCGGGTGGGCCCGACTCGCTGGCTCTGCTGGTGCTGGCCTGCGAAGCAGGCTGCCGGGTGACCGCCTGGCATGTGGACCACGGACTGCGGGAAGGCTCAGCGGCCGAAGCTGACGTGGTGGCGGAGACGGCCACCCGCTGGGGTGCGGACTTCGAGGCCCGCACAGCACCGTGCGATCCCGGTCCCAACCTGGAGTCACGGGCCCGGGCCGCCCGCTATGGAGTGCTGCCTGAGGGGGTTCTCACCGGCCACACTGCCGACGACCAAGCCGAGACGGTGCTGTTGAACCTCATACGAGGGGCCGGACCGGACGGGCTAGCCGGCATCACCCCCGCCCGACGGCCGCTGCTGGCCCTGCGCCGGCACGAGAGCTGGGCAGTGTGCGAAACCCTGGGGCTCGAACCGGTACGCGACCCGTCCAATCTCGACCCCGCCCATCGGCGCAACCGCATCCGCAACGAGCTGTTGCCGCTCTTGTGCGACATCGCCGATCGCGACGTGGTGCCGATCATCGCCCGGAGCGCGGGTCTGATGGGAGGCATCCGCGAGCTGCTCGACCAATTGGCGGGCGCCATAGATCCCACCGATGCTAAAGCGCTCGCCCAAACTCCCGCTCCCCTGGCCCAGACGGCACTGCGTCGGTGGATCCAGCGAGAGACCAGGGCCGAGCATCCGCCCAGCGCCGCGGCTATCGAACGCGTCATGGCCGTGGCGCGCAACGAAGCTCGCTCGGCTGAAGTTGGCGGCGGGTGGCGCATCACCCGGTCGGCCCAACGGCTCGGCCTAAAAAGATGACCGGAACTAGGTTGGCCCCGTGTCCAGCGAGGCGGCGGCCGGCACCGGCGACCCCGGCCCGATTCTGATCCCCAACGAGGAGCTGGCGGCCTGCATCGCCAGTCTCGGTGCCCGCATCACCGCCGACTACCAGGACCGGGCCCCACTGCTGGTCGGGGTGCTCAAGGGCGCATTCATATTCATGGCCGACCTGGCCCGGACCATCGAGTTGCCAGTGGAGTTCGACTTCATGGCCGTGTCGTCCTATGGCAGCTCCACCCGCACCAGCGGCGTGGTGCGGATCGTCAAAGACCTCGACCTCGATCTGGCCGGGCGCGACGTGATCCTGGTGGAAGACATCATCGACAGCGGCTTGACCCTCAACTACCTCCGCAAGAACCTGGCCGCCCGCAATCCAGCCAGTCTGGAGGTGTGCGCCCTTTTGGTCCGCAAAGGCCGCCAATACGAAGATCTCGACTTGCGCTACGTGGGTTTTGAGATCCCGCCCGACTTTGTAGTGGGGTACGGCCTCGATGTTGGCGAGCGCTACCGCCAACTTCCCCACCTCTACCAATACGAGCCAAATGGAAATTAATGATATAAGTTGAAATATATCTTGATTTGCCCATCGAGATGTGAAAGATTGAGGCCATCGGAGCAGCTTCAACGGCTCCCTCTCCAACCTTTCGGGCCCAACCCATGCCGATGGCAAACGAGGATCGCCAGCGTCAGCTTCCCTGGGTGGCGCTGGGGCTAACCGTCACCCTCACCGCGGCGATCATCTTCTCCCTCTGGGCATCCTCGCTCAGCAACCGGACCGCGGTGGCGGTCGCCGGTCGCGAAATCCGCGCCGGGTCGCTGATCCAGATCGACGACCTGCGGGCCGTTGAAGTGGCTAGCGGACAGGGCGCGGACTTTATCCCCATGGCTGATCTGGAAACCGTGGTCGGCCGCACCGCTCGCGCCATCATTCCCGAAGGGGCGGTTCTGCACCCCGATCTGCTAGCAGCGAGTTCGCCGATCGACCAGGGCATGGCCGTGGTTGGCACCGTGCTCCATCCTGGCGAATACCCGATCGCCGGCCTCAGCCCCGGCCAGGAGGTCGGAGTGGTGATTACCGGCGGCGGCTTCGGCAACGACGGGCCCAACGAGAGCAGCAGAGCAGAGTGGAGCGCCGAGGCCGGGTCGCCGAAGGCCACGGTCGCCGAAGTGAGCGAGCTGCTGGACTCAGGCCGAGATGTCCTTTTCGTGTCGCTTTTGGCCTCTGAAGATGAAGCTGTGCTGATCAGCACGGCTGCGGCAGCGGACGAGCTGCGGCTGATTCTGATGCCCAGCGAGTCGCGGCAGGCCGGTAGCGAACTCGAGCGTCGGCCGGCGGCGGCGAGGACAGGTCAATGAGCATCATCGCTGTGGGAAGCGTGAAAGCCAGTCCCGGGGTTACCACCCTGTCGGTGGGGCTTGCGATGTCGTGGGCACCGGCCACCGGACGACGGGCCGTTCTGATTGAAGCCGATGGCGACGGCGGTGTTTTAGCAGCGCGCTTCGGTCTGGCATCGGCACCGTCGCTACTCGAGCTCTCCGCAACCGCCCGGCATGAGCTGACCATCGACCGGCTGCACGCCAACTGCCAAATGCTGGCTGGTCAACTGCCCACCCTCGTGGCACCAGGTTGTGGTGAGACCACCACGGTGGTGCTCACACCGCTGGCCGGGCAACTGGCAGAGGGCCTGGGCCAATTAGGCGACACCGATGCAGTGGTGGACGTTGGGCGCGTGCGGCCCCGCTCCCCTGCCGGCGAGCTTGTCAAGCGCTGTGACCTGCTCCTGCTTGTGGCCCGTCCCCGGTTTGACCAACTCGTCCCCCTCGTCCATCAGGCCCGACGGATGATTGCCCACGACATTCCGACGGTGCTGGTGTGCGTCGGCGACCGGCCCTACTCCCCAACGGATATGGCAAAGGCCTCCCAACTCAGCCTGTTGGGCGTGACCGCTTACGAGCCGAGGATGGCCCAGGCCCTCGAACGCGGTCTGCCGGGCAATCAACACCACCGTCGGCTGTTGCTGTGGAGAACCCTGACCGAGCTGGTTCGCCGCATCCAATTCCGCTTGCCCGCAGAAACCAGCGGGCGAGAGGCGGCCTGATGGCGTGCCCGCTGGCAGACCGAGTGCTGGCCATGGTCACCCAAAAGCTCGAGCAGGCCGAGGCCGCTCAACTTGGGAATCGCCTGGAGCAGCAAGCTCTGGCCGGAGAATTCCTCCTCGATGCCTTCGATGGGCTCGCCGCCGAGCGAGCCCGGGCGTTTCTGCCCGCAATCGACCGTGCGGAAGAGTTGCGAATCACCGAGGATGTGTTGGCCACCCTGTTCGGGCTGGGCCCGCTGGAGCGTTTGCTGGCCGACGAATCGGTCGAGAACGTACACATGAACGGCTGCGACACGGTGTGGGTCCATCACGCCGACGGGACCAAGCGGCGAGCCGAACCTCTCGTCGAATCGGATGAAGAATTGGTCACCCTCATCCGCAAAGCGGCCGCTCACTTGGGTCGCAACGAGCGGCGTTTTGACGTTGCCAACCCGTTCTTAGACTTGCAGCTGCCCGACGGATCACGCCTCAACGCGGTAATGGAAGTGTCAGAGCGCCCGGCGGTGTCCATTCGCCGCCACCGCCACCAGCAAGTCACCTTGGATGATCTCAGCAGCCTCGGCGCCATGGACGGCCTTCTCCGCGACTTCCTGCAAGCAGCGGTGCGGGCTCGCTTGAGCATCATCGTGTGCGGAGGGACCAACGCGGGCAAGACAACCCTCCTGCGAGCGCTTTTGAACGCCTGCGACCCTGACGAGCGGTTGATCACCATCGAAGACCGCTTGGAGCTGTGCTTGGCCGCCGACAACCAACGGCACCGCGATGTGATCGAGCTGGAAACCCGGACCGCCAACGTCGAAGGAACCGGCGGGATAACCATGCAGCAATTGGTAAGGAACGCCCTGGCCATGTCGCCCGACCGGCTCATCGTGGGAGAGGTGCGAGGCCCCGAGGTCGTGGACATGCTCGCGGCGCTATCGACCGGAAACGACGGATCGATGTGCACCATTCACGCCAACTCCTCCCAAGCGGCCCTCAGCAAGATCGCCACCTACGCCCTGCGGTCCGCAGAGCACATTCCCGTCGAAGCCACCAACCGGATGATTGCAGAGAGCATCAATTTCGTGGTCCATGTGATCAAGGACCGCGAGCGCCGCCGCCGCGTGGCCTCCGTCCGGGAGGTGACCGGACATCTGGCCGGGGAGGTGAGCAGTGTCGAGGTGTTCACAGCCAAGGAGGCGAACACGATGCCGCCGAGCCCCGGCATGCAGCCCTCCACCCAAGAACGGTTGCGGAGCGCAGGGTTCGATCCCGCTTCCTCAATGGCCACGGGTACCGGAAAATGACCATAGTGGTGGGAGCGCTGCTCGGGGCCGCGATGGGCGGTGGGGCCTTCGGTGCCGTCTTGGGCTGGCGCGGCGTACCCCTGGCACCGGGTGCCCGCGCTCTGAGATCGCCATCGCAGCGCCAATGCGGCCCCGATGCGCCGATATTGCGCCTCGGGGCCGCGGCGGCCGGAGGGGCCATCGCAATCGGGGCGACTGGATGGCTCGCGGCCGGGCTGGTGGCGGCCGTAGCCGGGTTGGCCATGCCGACGATGCTCAGAGCCAAAGCCGACCGCGACCAAGAAGTGGAGCGCTTGGGCGCCCTGGCAACTTGGGTAGAAATGGTGCGGGACACCGTAGGCGCGGCGTCAGGATTGACCGAGGCGTTGAAAGCGACGGCGGTCTCGGCCCCGACCGCGGTGCGCGCGCCGGTGAAACAGCTTGCGGCTCGCGCCGAGCGCGAACCCCTGCCCGACGCTTTGGCCAAATTCGCCGGCGAGATGGACCATCCGGTCACCGACACCATTGCGGTGACACTTGGGCTGGCGTCAGCCAATCACGGCGGATCGTTGCAAGAAGCGCTGGCTGAAATCGCAAAGAGCACCCGGCAAGAGGTTTCGATGCGATTGCGGATCGAAACCTCCCGGGCCCGGCAGTTCACTTCTGCCCGGTTCATCGCCAGCATCGTTGCGGTGTTCTCCGTTGGAATGGTGGTCTTCAGCAGGCCTTATTTGGCCCCGTTCGACACCATGACGGGGCAAGTGGCCCTGGTGGTGATCGGCGGGCTCTTCGTCGGGTCGGGTATTGCCCTGGTCAAGATGAGCCGATTCTGCCGCCCGCCTCGAATCCTTGACCTGGCCCGGATCCCCACAGCCCCGACTCCCACCGACAGGAGCCAGCCATGATTGTCGGTCTGGGGCTGGGAACCGCAATGGGCATCGGGCTCGCAGTGGCCTTCTGGGGGTTCTTCCCCCCGCGAGAGCCGTTGAACACCCGCCTGAGCGCATTCGAGCAGCCAGCCGGGAGACGCGGCGAAGGGGAACGGCGGCGGCGCCTTGTCGGGAGGGTCGCCATCAAGTGGTCCGAGCACCACGAATGGTACGGCGGTCGAGCCGAGCAAGATCTGAGAATTGCCGGCCAAAGCGCAGAGGAACTAGCGGTCGCCAAGCTGGGAATGCTGCTCTTCGGCTCAGGATTGCCGGTGGGCATGTGGATGGTCTCGTGGCTCGCCCGAGTGTGGATCTCCCCTGTGCTGGTGGTGGTAGCCTCCGTCTTCGCGGGCGGACTGTTCTTTTTCGCGCCCGATCTGTCCTTGCGGCAAAAAGCCCGAAACCGGCGGCGCGAACTGATGCACCAGATCAGCGCGTACCTGGATTTGGTGAGCCTCCGCTTGACGGGAGGCGTCGGATTGGAACGGGCGCTGGCGGAGTCGGCGGCTCAGGGAACCGCTTGGGGATTTGTCGAGTTCAAGCGGGCGCTCGGACAAGCACAGCTGGCCAATGAGCCGCCATGGATCGCTTTCGAGAGGCTGGGGCAGGATCTTGGCACCAAGGAACTCGAGGAGTTGGCTGCCTGGCTGCATCTGGCCGGAACTTCTGGATCGAGAGTGCGATCCGCCCTGCGAGTCAAGGCCCGAGGGTTGCGAGAGCGAGCTTTGAACGAGGCAGAAACTCAAGCCCAGCAGGCCACAGAGCGCATGTCGCTACCGGTTGTGCTCATGTTCTCGGGCTTTCTCGGACTGATCGGCTACCCGGCCTTTGCGGCTCTCGCCAGCGCATGAGCGGGCCCGAGGAACTGGCTGTGGCCGCCATTGCGTCTGGGCGCGCAGCACCGCTGCCCAATATTCCCCCCTCGATAGTCAAGGAGACAACAGTGAAAACAGTGATCAGACTCCATCTCTTCATGGCCACGGCTCGCAATAAGGTTGAACGGCGAATCCGCACGGCGTGGCAGTGCGAGCAGGGTGACGTGACATCAACGGTGATCATGATTGCCGTGCTCGTTGCTGCGGCAGTAGCGGCCGGCGTGGTCATCACCAACTTCATCTCCGGTCAAACCAGCAAGATCAGCTGATCGACAGCGAAAGCCTGATCAAAAGATGGAACACGAGCGCGGAGAAGCGACCACCACGGTCTTAGCCGTTCCCATTGCCATGTTCTTGGTCTTTGTCGTCATCCAAGCCGCCCTGCTGTTTCATGCTCGGTCCATCGTTGACGCCGCCGCCCAGACCGGGGCTCAGTCAGCCCGAGGTGAATCAGGAACCGAGGAAACGGCTCGGGCGGCGGCCCAGTCGGTGATGGAGGCGAGCGCAGGGAGTCTGCTCTCGGATGTGGACATTGCCATTCAAGCGAATCCAGCCCGTTTGTCAGTGACAGTCCACGCCACTGTCAAATCGCTGATCCCTGGATTTGCACCCAGAATCGCCTCCACCGCGGCTGGTCCCCGAGAAGCTTTCACCCCGCAAAACCGGCGATGAGCGAAAAGACGATATTGAAGACGGGCGACCAAGTCCAACGGCGCCGGCCAGCCAGCAACGGGTCAGACCGAGGCAGCAGCGTGGTTGGGCTGGCCGTCTTTACCCCGGTCATGGCCACCCTCTTGTTCTTTGTCATCGCGGCCGGTCGAGTGGGCACGGTGGAGAGCAGATTGACGACCGCCGCCAGCGGCGCGGCGCGCGCTGCGACCCACTACCAGTCGATTCCAGCAGCCCAAGCAGCCGCCATCAGGACGGCCGTGGCTTCCTTGGGGCAGTCGGAGGTGAGCTGCCAGGACGGCCCAAAAGTGTATTTTCAAGAATTGGATCTAAAGCCTGGCGGGAGGGTGAGTGTGCGGATCTCGTGTTCTGTGCGACTGTCAGATCTGGCTTTGCCCGGCTTTCCCGGCAGTTTGGAAGTGTCCGCAGC
Source organism: Candidatus Poriferisocius aerobius (assembly GCA_028278955.1). Classification (GTDB taxonomy): domain Bacteria; phylum Actinomycetota; class Acidimicrobiia; order Acidimicrobiales; family Bin134; genus Poriferisocius; species Poriferisocius aerobius. Next base: position 22,718 of record JAPYOC010000101.1, on the reverse strand, counting down.
CTCCGCGTCGGTCGTCGATCGATACCGAGGCGAAAGCGCTTCACCATGATCGACAGCACTTCAACAAGACTTGGTCACACTGCCCGCTCATCAAGAGGCGGTCAGCGAGGACAAGTCACCGTGGTGTTCGTCGTCTTAGCCCCCGCACTGATCATGCTGGGAGGACTGGCGCACGACGCCGCCCAGATTTTGAACGGCAGACGCGAAGCGTCCACGTTGGCCGCCGAAGCAGCCAGAGCCGGCGCTCAGGCCGTTTCAGCCGAAACTATCTACCGCGACTCCGACCGCGTGACGGTGGATCCGGTGCAGGCTCGACTCGCCGCTTCGGCATTCCTCGGCCCGCACGCAGCGTGGTCGATCTCAGTGAGGGGTGATGTGGTTTCGACTACGGTTTGGCTGGATCAGCCCCTTCAATTCCTGTCATTGCTCGGAATTGACTCACGCCGAGTGACAGGCACCGCCGCCGCTCGCGCAGTCAGAGGAATACACACAGGAGGCGACCTATGAAAGCCATGAAGTCGAACGAAGGGCAACGCTGCGAACTCCTCAGGGGGATGGCTTCTGCGGCATCTCTTGGTGGGCTGATTGTAGGGGTGCCACTACTGCTGGCCTTCGGTGTCGGTTGGCCGCTTCCCCAAGGAGTGCCCTCAGGATCAGAAGTGCTCACCGCCTTCAAGACCGGGGCGATTTCCCCCTCCATGATCCTGAAGCCGCTCTCGCTGGTGGTGTGGGTCCTCTGGTTGCAGATGGCAATCGGGGTGGGAATCGAACTCTGGGCCCACCTCAGTGGGGGAGTAGCGCCCCGCGTCCGCGTCATTCCCTTGTTCATGCAGCGCTTGTCGGCCCGCCTCATGGGCACGGCCCTTGTCATCGCGCTTTCCGTGCAGCATCCCGGAACCGCGCTGGGCGACAACAAAGAACTGCTTGACCCGCCAGCCCTCGAAGTGGACATCAGCCCAGCGCAGGCCGTTGCGTCCTATGACGTGCGCCACCCCACCAGCAGTGAGAGGCCGAGAAGCAACCCCGAGGAAACCGACTATATCGACCCCAAGCTCCTCCTTCACAACGTAGAGCGGCGCGACAGCCTCCGAATGCTGGCTGAGCAGTATCTGGGAGATCCAAACCGCTGGACTGAGGTATTCGTCCTCAACCGAGGGCAGGCCCAAGCCGACGGGGGGTCGTTGACCGACCCGGCGCGGCTTCGCCCTGGGTGGCAACTCGTCATGCCCGCCGACGCTCGGCTTCCAAGCGCGGGAGCACCCAGTATCGACCAGACTTCGGACCGTGGGGAGCAACCCGATGCCTTCCTCGGGGAATCGGCCTTCACTGCTCGCGAAAACCCCCCAGGAGAGCCAGAACACCTCACCGTGACTGTGCAAGAGGGGGACACTTTGTGGGGTCTCGCAGAACATCACCTCCAGGAGCCAGAGAGGTGGGTTGAGATCTTCGACTCCAACCAGGACATCATCCAAGATCCCGATTTGATCTTGCCGGGATGGCATCTCCAGGTGCCGAAAAATGGCAGCGGACCGGCTGTTGTTCACCCGCCCACTCAACCATTTCCTGAGCCGGACGACGCCCCGGTTTCTGATCGCCGCTCCCGGGCCGCACCAACTGACTGGGCCGCTCCCGAAATCCGGCCTCTGGGCGAATCAAACCGCTCGACCGCTTCCGAAACCCATCTCTTTGCCGAGCGGGGTCGACCGGCCGAAGCCGTGGCGGCGTTCGCAACCGCCACGCCCACGGTGGTGGCCAACGTCGCCGAGCCTGTCGCCGACCACCGGCCTGCTCCCGGCACGCAGGCGATCCTCGCGGTGGGGGGACTCGGGGTGTTCGTGAGCAGCCTCGGCTGGGTGCTCGCCCGACTTCGGAAATCCCAGCGGCGCCAACTGCCAAGTGGTCGAATACCCGTTTCCCTTTCCAAGGACGCGGCGCAGGTGGATCAGCAATTGCAGGCTGCCGCCGATCCCGACCGGGCGCTCTTCTTAGATGCCTCTCTGAGGGTCATGGCGGCTCGAATTGCCGGCCGTACTCCGCCCGAGGTGCTCGGAGTGGCCTTGGGCCCGGAGAGTGTTGCCGTTCATCTCAGCTTCCCGGTCGAAGCGCCTTCTGGATTCCACTCCAGCAACAACGAAATGACCTGGACCCTGCGGAGAGACACTGAGCTGGAAGATCTCTTGGCTGAAGCCGATGGCGTGGCCGCCCCGTTGCCAGCATTGGCTGCTTTCGGGACCAGCGACGGTCGGGAATGCCTGCTGAACCTCGAGCACATGGCCGCTGTGAGCCTCACCGGAGACTCTGAGGCCATTGCAGATTTGTGTACTGCCATCGCCACCCAGCTGGCTAGCAGCCATCTGGCCGACGAGCTGACCGTGATCTGTGTGGGCTTCGGCCAGGATCTGACCGTGTTTGAGAGGGTTGAGCATGTGCCCGATGTTGCCGCGGCCATCGAGCGAATCGAGTACCACCAGCGCGAGAACCAAGCCTTGCTCGGCCGCCCTCCTTGCCTTGCCGCCAGCAGGATCGGCGCCGACGGCAACAGCTGGCCGCCAACAGTGGTCTTGGCGCCCAACAGACTGGCCAAAGAAGAGGCTGCTCACTTTCTCAGTGCCAGCGGTTCGTCGGTCTGCGTAGTAGCCCACGGCCTCGAAGGGGCCCGTTGGTCTGGGCACTTCGACGAAGACGGCCTACGGCTGCAACCGGTGGGCCTACGGCTGCAGGCCCACCGCATGTCTGGAACCGCGGCCGCCGCCGTCGCCCAATTGGCCTCAACCGCCGAGCACACCGAGGAGACGGCACCGATTCGGTCGCCGCCGCCGAGGCTTCAATACGATTCCGCCGCTGCTGTCCCATTCGCTCCGAACAACGAACACCCATTGGGCCAAAGCCTCGAAGTGCGGGTATTGGGCCCGGTGGAACTGGTGGGCGGCGGACAGCCGTTGGCGTCTCGGCGGGCCCTGGATCTGGTGGCGTTCCTAGCCTTCCACCCCGAGGGGGCCGACCGAGACCAGCTGAAGGCCCAGCTTTGGCCCCTCGACCATCCTCCTTCCGACTCGACACTGGCCAACACCGTCAGCCGCGCCCGCAAAGCCCTCGGAGTGGACAGCAACAACAAGCCGTACTTTCCGAGAGCGAGCTCGAATGGGATATACCGGCTACAAGCGGGGATTGAAACTGATGTGGACCGGTTCACCGCGCTGGTTTGCGCGGCTCGCAGCGAGCCGGGGGAGCAGGGTCGGAGGCACCTTCAAGCCGCTCTCGACCTCGTGCGGGGAACTCCGTTCACCGGCGGCGGCGGGGACATGTACCGATGGGCTGATTTCGGCCTGCGCACCGAGATCGAGTGCTTGGTGGATGCCGCTGCCCATGAATTAGCGAGCAGATGCATCGACGCAGGCGACTCGCCCGGGGCCGCAAGAGCGGCGATGATCAGTCTTCGGCTGGTGGGGCTGTGCGAGCAGTGCTATCGCTGGCGGCTGCTGGCGGCTGCGGACAACCCCACCGAGATACGCAAGATCATGGGCGAATTGGACAACTTGTTGAAGCGGGAGAACCCCCAGGTCGGTGCCGACAACCTGGTCGGCACCGACCTGCTGGCGCTCGGCGAAAAGCTTTTGTCTAGCGGCGTGACCGTCGGCGAAGCGGCGGGCACTGCCCCTCGGCGATAACCTGAACCGCTATGGCTGATGTCACTGAGTCGAGGGAAGAGCCCGCCGCCGCTTCAGTGTTGGGGCTGTCGGAGGAATGGCCCGAGCAAGCCGCCGATGCCGTCGTAAACGCCGTGGACAAAGTCCGCAATGCGACTACTGGGCCAGTGGTCAACCTCACTCGCCTTTCGGCGTATCTGGTTTTCGGAGTATTCCCCCTGGTCATCGTGCTGGTGCTGGGCACTATCGCCACAGTGCGAGGTCTGGAAGTGGCTACAGGGCGAGCCTGGGCGGCGCACGGCATCTGTGGGTTGATCTTCATTTCCCTAGGCACCTTTGCCTGGTCAAGGCGGCCTTCGTGACCAACCGGCAAATCCGCACCATCATCATCATCGGCTCTGGACCGGCCGGGCTGACGGCGGCCATCTATTCAGCTCGAGCCAACCTTGCTCCTCTGGTCATTGAGGGTGAGCCGTCGTCCACCAGCGACCAACCCGGTGGGCAGCTGATGCTCACAACCGATGTAGAGAACTATCCCGGCTTTCCCGAGGGGGTGATGGGCCCAGAGCTGATGGCCAAGTTTCGGGAGCAGGCCCAGCGTTTCGGAGCAGAGATGGTCACCGACAGGGTCACCCGGGTCGATCTGTCGGGCCCGCCCCACGGCATCTGGGTCGGAGACCCAGATGCACCCGAGCCAACGTATCGGGCGTGGGCGATAATCGTGTCCACTGGCGCCCAGTCGCTCATGTTGGGACTCGAGGCCGAAGAGCGGCTGATCGGCCACGGCCTGTCCACCTGTGCCACCTGCGATGGGTTCTTTTTCCGCGATCAGCACATCGCCGTGGTGGGAGGCGGCGACTCGGCTATGGAGGAAGCCATCTTTTTGACTCGTTTTGCATCGAAAGTTACGGTTATTCACCGAAGGGATGAGTTGAGGGCCTCCAAAATCATGCAAGACCGCGCCTTTGCCAACGAGCGGATCGAGTTTTTGTGGAACAGCGCGGTGACTGCTCTCTGTGGGGAGGAGAAACTCACCGGTGCCGAAGTGCAGAACACCGTCACCGGGAAATCTGCTTCGCTCGACGTGACCGGGCTGTTCATCGCCATCGGCCACCGGCCTAACACCGATTTGTTCAAGGGGCAATTGAAACGCAAGAAAAACGGGTACCTGATCACCGATCCCGACTCCAGTGGCACTGAAGTCGAAGGGGTATTCGCCTGCGGAGACGTGCAGGACGACTTCTACCGCCAGGCAGTGACCGCGGCTGGTTCAGGCTGCATGGCCGCCATCGACGCCGAGCGGTGGCTGGAGTCAGCTGGACACAGTTAAGCCAGAGAGCCGCTGATAGGCTGGCTTATGGCCGACCGCTGCAAACGAAGGGACCACCCAAGATGTCCGAGAGCATCACTACGCTCACCAATGAGACCTTTGATGAGGCGATCGGCAGCGCTGAACTGCCGGTTGTCGTTGATTTTTGGGCTGAGTGGTGCGGCCCATGCAAGATGATCGCTCCCATCCTCGACGAGATCGCCGCTGAAAAAACCGGTGTGATCAGTGTGGCCAAACTCAACGTGGACGAGGCCCAAGACGTGGCATTGCGCTACCAGGTGATGAGCATACCCACGATCATAGTGTTCAAAGACGGAGAACCGGCCAAGCGAATCGTGGGGGCCAAGGGCAAGCAGCAGCTGCTTCAAGAGATCGGCGAAGTCACCCTTTAGCCACCCACCGACACCCAAACTCTGCGGGGGAGTGGCAGGAGAGCAGGACTTGTCCGACAATTACCCCTCTGTCCTGAAGCGAGGCGACGAGAACGACAAAGTCGCCTTCTTGCAGCAACAACTAACAACGGCAGGCTTTGCGCCGACGCTGTCGGCCCACGGGTGCTTCGATGCCGCAACAGCCGCCGCAGTCGCCGACTTTCAAGCTAGCCGGGGCCTCAGTGTAGACGGGATATGCGGGCCACATACCTGGACCGCCTTGCAAGAAGCCAACTGGTCGCTCGGCAAACGGCATCTCTATTTGAACCAGCCCATGCTCCAGGGCGACGATGTCGCCGAGTTGCAGTTGCGACTCGGATCTTTGGGGTTCGATGCCGGTCGGGTAGACGGCATTTTCGGTCCCGACACCGCTGAAGCCGTACGAGAATTCCAACTCAACAGCGGGCTGAGTTCCGATGGCATTTGCGGAGAAACCACCACCGGCACCCTGATGCGGATGTCCGCCCGGGTCACCCCGGCCACCGCGGCGGCGGTTCGAGAGCGAGCCAAACTCCAGCAAACTCCTCGGCAGCTGACCGAACGACACATCATGATCGCGTCCGCCAAGACCATGGCCGCCGTAGCCGGGGAATTGGCAACCGGGTTGCGCCGCTCCGGAGCGACTGTCACTGAAGCGTGCGACTGGCCCGAATCCGAACAGGCCAGCGAGGCCAACCGCCTAGGAGTCGACGTCTTTCTAGGATTGCTCTCATCCGACGGGGTGGCCTGCCGGGTGGCTTATTTTGCCACCGAGGGATTCGTGTCCCCTGGCGGACAGCGTCTGGCCAGCATTTTGGGCCAACGCCTTCCGGCTGCGCTGGGCATCGACAACGCCGACATGCAGGGCATGCGCCTGCCCGTCCTGCGCCATACCCGCATGACCGCGGTTGAGTGTCTGCTCGGCCCGACCGGTCTGGTCCAAGCCCGCCTGCACCCCCTCGCCCGCTCCATTGAAAGCAGCCTCGCCTTCTGGGCAACCCGACCCGCTTGATCAGTTCTGAAGCATCACCCGATAGATGCGCTCCAAGTCATCTAGATCAGCAAACTGAATCACCAGTTTTCCTTGGCCCTTGCCCAGCGTCACATCCACCTTGGTATCGAGGTGATCGCTCAACAAACTCTCCAACTCCAACACCGCCGCTCCCCTCTCGGCGCCGCTTGGTTGCTCGATCGGTGGTTTGGGCCCGTTGGCTGCCGAGGCGATTTTCCGTACTGCTTCTTCCACCATTCTGACCGTCAAGTCATCGGACACCGCCTTCTTCGCCAACTTGACCAAGTGCTTCTCGTTGGCCACACCGAGCAGCGCGCGGGCGTGGCCGGCCGACAAGGCACCAGCCACCACCAGCGCCTTGACCTCCTGGGGGAGATGCAGCAGGCGCACTGAATTGGCTACCGCCGATCGGCTTCGACCCAATCGCTTGGCCACGGTCTCCTGGGTAAACCCGAATTCTTCGATCAACTGCTGACATGCGGCCGCTTCTTCGATCGCGTTCAGGTCATCGCGGTGCAGGTTCTCCAGCAGGGCCTGCTCTAGAGCCTCGACGTCTTCCGCAGTGCGGACTATCGCGGGAATTCGGTCAAGCCCGGCGAGCCGGGCGGCCCGGCAGCGGCGCTCGCCAGCGATCAGCTCATACTTCCCCTCAGCGCTGAGGCGGACCAGTACCGGTTGAAGCACGCCAACCTCCCGAACGGACTCGGTCAACACGTTCAAAGATGCCTGATCGAACCTCTCACGCGGCTGATAAGGATTCACTGAGATGGCATCGAGCGGGAGTTCCACATACGACAACGAACCAATGCCGTCGGAAGGGGATGCGGGGTCAGAGATGAGGGCGCTGAGTCCTCTACCCAACCCGGGCGAGCGCACCATCGGCAACCTCCTTGGCCAATTCACGGTAGGCCAGCGCACCGCGTGACCGGGGATGGGTAACGATCACCGGAGCGCCATGAGACGGCGCCTCGGCCAAGCGAATGTTCCGGGGGATCATCTGCCGACAGACCTTGTCCCCGAAATAGCTGCGGATCTCTGAGGCTACCTGGGCAGAGAGCTTGGTTCGGCTGTCATACATGACGAGCACAATGAGAGAGATGTCCAGATCGTTGTTGAGGCTGTTGCGGACCAACTCGATGTTTCTCATGAGCTGCCCGAGGCCTTCCAACGCGTAGTACTCACACTGGATCGGGACCATTACCTCACGGGCGGCGGCCAACGCGTTGACGGTGAGCAGACCAAGCGATGGAGGGCAGTCCACGAAGACATAGTCGAATTCGCTGTACACCGCGGCAAGCGCGACTTCGAGTCTCCGCTCGCGGTTGAAGGCTGGCACGAGCTCTATCTCGGCGCCGGCGAGGTCCAGGGTGGAGGGCACAACCCAGAGGTTCTCGATCTGGGTTGGAACGATGCCCTCTGGGATAGTCCCGTTTTGCAACAAGACATCGTAGGTGGAAACACCTCCCGCAAACGGATCGATGCCCAGTCCGGTGGTGGCATTGGCCTGCGGGTCCAAATCGACTACCAACACGCGCCGACCGATCTCGGCGAGGCAGGCCGACAGGTTGACCGTGGTTGTAGTCTTGCCGACACCACCCTTTTGATTGGCAACCGCGATCAGTCGGCACGGCCCAGATTTCGTGGCTTGATGAAGAGACACTGGGATTATTCTCCCCCACTCCCAACTCGGTATCAAGCACCCTCTCAATGTTTCACGTGAAACAACGCGGCACCGGGACCGGCTCGAACGCAATGGTCAGCAGCACGCTCCCGCCTTTGATGTTCCACGTGAAACAACGCAGCGGCCAAAACCGGTGAATCAGAGGATGGAACCTCGTTGTGTGGCGCGGTGGAAACGAGGCGGTGACTGGGTGAGGCGATCGGAGGAAAAGCCGTGGACTGAGAGGAAATCAGCTGGCCACGGCGCTGCATCGGGGGCTGCGCTGACAATGAGCTCTCCGCCGGGGCAGAGCAGGGGAGCAGCAGCTTTGACAACCGAAGCCCAAGGACCGAAGCTGCGGGCGGTTACTAGATTGGCCGCTTCTCGATATCGCCCGCGTTCAGCGAGCCGCTCAGCAGAGAGGTGGACGACGTCGACGCGCTCTGACCAGCCCAGACGAGCGCAATGCAACTCCAGGAATGCCGCCCGAGGCAGCGAAGACTCCACCAGCACCCACCGGGTTTTCGGCCAGATCGCGACAAGAACCAGCGCGGGCAGACCACCGCCGCTCCCCAGATCCACGGCAACGGTGGGCTCGGCCGCAGCAGCACCGGCAAATCCGAGTGAGTGATCAACCTGTCGATCAATCGCCTGCGGACCGATCCATCCCCGCTCTTGAGCCTGCCCGAGCACTTCCCTCAGCACCGACCGTTCAGCATGGCCGAAGCGGCGGCTCAGAGAGTTCTGGGGGAGCTGGGCGTGTTGCGGTGCCGGACTATGAGGCCACGAACTCGTCTTGCCCATCGGTAAAGCCCCCAAACATTCGGATCAATCGGGAGTGATCACCACCCAGCGCCGAGGCTCCTGGCCTTCCGAAACGGTGTTGACGCCCTCGATCCCCGAGACGAAGTCATGGACGACCTTGCGATCGGCGGCGCTCATCGGCTCCAGCGGCTGTTCTTTACCGCTCTCTCTGACTTCCAAGGCGATCTTCTCGCAGAAGACTTCGAGAGCGGCCCGGCGGCGCTCGCGGTAACCGCCGATGTCCACCCGGATACGTCCTTCGCAGTTGCCGTCGGAATTGCGCTGCACCAGCATTCGGGACAAGTCCTCGACTGCTCTCAAGGTGCTGCCTTTAGGCCCGATGAGCAAGCCGACACCTTGCACATTCTCCACCCGCATTTCCAGGGTCTCGTCGTCGACGCGTTCCGTATACACCTCAGCGTCCAATTCGAATGCCTCTAGCAGTCCGTCCAGAAACTCAACCACCAAGTTGCTTTGCTCTTCCAAGCTCATCGGGTCTTCCATGGGTTTGCTCTCCCTTGTTTTGTCCCCTCTCGGGGTCTTTGATGGACGATCTTTGCCGGTCCGGTTGTCGTTGCGGCTGCCATTCTGTGAATTCTTCGCTTTCTCGGGAGATCGCCTCGCCCCACCTTGAGGCTTGCTACTCCGATTCCTGCTTTGGCCGCCTTGGCCACCAGTATTCTTATTCTCCCTTGAGCCTCCCCCCTCAGACCGACGATTTCGGGTGCGAGCCCTGCTGCTGGCAGGGCGGCCACTGCGGCTTTTTCGCTCACGGGGGAGCGACGGGCGAACTCGCGCTCTGATTCGAGCCTCTGTTCTCCGCAATCCCAAAAGAGCAGACTTCGGCTCGTCGACAACAGAAAACTCGGCTTCGCTCCGGTCAACGCCGAGCTGATCGAGAGCCGCCTCCTCGGCTTGAGCGATTGTCTTGCCAGTAGCCTCTAGCCACTCCATGGCTACCTTCTCCTCTTCTTCCGTCTACGCCGCCGATCCGTGGGGTGCGACTGATGACCCTTTTGGGTGGTTCGGCTCGCCTGGCGCGGTGCCGGTGTAGCTTTTGACGATTTTGTGCCGCCGGTCTTAGCTGCGGGAGCTTTTGCATCCCTGGTCTCGACTTCTTTGGTTTTTTGGGGCGAGACTGGAGAGCCCGACGAGGCTCTCGTGGTTCTGCGGCTGTCGGGGCGCCGTCTTGGCGGTGTCCGCGACGTGGGCCGGCGGCGACCATGGTCAGCGACGGGCAGGCGAGCTCGAGCAGCAGTCTCGCTTGGACGGAGGGGCTCTTTCTCCTCATCCTCCTCAGTATCGGCCTTGCTTTCGACAAGGGCTTGACGTTCCTGGTGAGGCCGGTAGACGCGGCGGGTTATCACGGCCTGCTGTCCGACCCTCACGATATTCGAACTCACAAAATACAGGTTCAGACCAGCAGGAAAACCGACTGAGATGACCGGCAAGAACCAAGGCATGAACTTCATGATCATCTGCTGTTGTGGGTTGATCGGCGTATCTGGGTCACGACGACCGGCAATCTGGCGCTGCTGAACATAGCTCGTCAGCCCGATCAATACGATGAGGAGCAAGAAAGGAAGCGCGGTGGAAAACGAATCTCGGAAGGCATCCGTCAGACTGGCCGACAGGTCCATGCCCAAGAAGTTCATTTCCGTCGAACTTTCCAGAGCGACGCGCAATTCAGAGTCTGGAGCCAGGTACTCGGGATTAAACGTCCTCTCGGAAAAATCAGGCGAAGAGACAACCCCCCTATTGCGGGGCACCACACTCCAACCCGCGTGTGTCCCTAAATCGCTGACTCGTCTTGTAAGACCTCTAATGAGGCGAAATAGTACAAAAAATACGGGAAGCTGGGCAAGTATGGGGAGACAACTCCCTAAAGGATTGACATTGTTGGCCTGATACAGGCGCATCGTCTCTTCGCTCATCCGCTGGCGGTCGCCCTGGTGGCGCGTCTGAATCTTCTTGAGCTCGGGTTGCAGGGTTTGCATCCGCAGCATGGAACGCGTGGTGTAGAAGGTGAGCGGAGTCAATATGAGCATCACTGTGAGCGTGAACAGCATGATGGCGATGCCATAGCTGTGGCCCACCGTGTAGTAGATCGCCAACAACCAGGCGAGCCCGTCGAACAAAGCATCAAACACTTCGCATCACCTGGCCTCCCGAGGCGCCTCGGGGAGCTCTGCCGAGCCCCGCGGGCAAAGCGTGGGGTCGGGCGCTCGCCGGCCGCTCGAGTCCGGTACGGGGTCCCAGCCTGACGGCGCCCCCGGACGACACCGCAGCAAGCGTCGCAGGCTCAACCATGCCCCCCTCGCTGCGCCATGCACCTCTACCGCCTCCAGCGCGAAATACGAGCAGCTCGGCACATATCGACAGGGGCTGGGTCGATGAGCGGTCAGGTACTGATACGCCAGGATCAAAAACCTCACAGCCCGAGCCGGCAAGCTCAACTGCGCTGCCCTATCGGAGCACTCCGCGGTGGTCACGACACCGACCGATCTAGTTTCGACAGGCAGGCTACCAGCGAAATCCGCAGCTCAACATAGGCAAAGCTTCCACGACTCCGGCGAACGCCGATCATGTACAAGCCAGCGGGAAGCCCGCTGGGAGATTCCTGATCGATGCTTCTCATAGCGGCGCGCAAACGCCGGCGGATCCTGTTCCGGATCACGGCCGAGCCCACATGCCGGGGAATGGCATAGCCAACCCTGGCCACCCCACAAAAGGCTTCCGGCGCGTACCGAACCCAGAGCGACCCACCATTGACGCGAACACCTTCGACATGCAGCCGAGCGAACGCAGAGCGTCCTCGAAGCCGCTCGATCAGGCCGCCAGCTTCTTACGGCCGCGGCGCCGGCGAGCGCTTAGGATAGCCCGTCCGCTTCTTGTCGCCATCCGATGCCGAAATCCGTGCCGCCGAGCCCGGCGCTGCACATTCGGCTGATAGGTGCGTTTCACAAGTTCCTCCAAAGCCAGGGTGCCATCCACTGGGACCGTCCTGTTGGCGCCTCCCATATCCCGGCATCCCCATTACGCTACGGCCTCACCAGCCATTACGGCAACCAATTCAGAGAAAGCCCCGCTTTTCACATCACAGCTGCCACTTGTATGACATTGGCAACATCTTCCTCACAAGCCTCTGACCTGCGAAAACCTTGCAGTTGCCCATGCACCGCCAGCAAGGGGCTGCTAGAGTTCAGAGCCGCAGTCGAGACCGGTGTCAACTCGGTTGGGCAAGAAAAAGTTCGCTAGTTATCCACAGGTTATGAACATTTGTGGACGACAAGCCTTGAAAATCTTGGAGTTAACGCCAAAATGGTGTCAGCAACAGTTCTCTGGTCTTCATGCGCCACTAGCATCCGAACTCAAGTCCCCGATGCTGTCTGGCAATCGACTTTCAACCCGGCCAAGGCAACCTCTCTAGAACAAAACGTTTTAGAACTAACAGTTCCCAGCACAATTATCAAAGACCGTCTAGAAGGAGAATATTTTGCATTGTTGCGGGATGCTCTGGCCAATTCAAACGCTAATCACGTAACACTCAAGATATCAGCAGAACAAAATACTGACCATGGTGCTTCTCATACTCCCAATTTGTCTCAATTAGAGATAGTTTCTCAAAAAGATAACTCTGACTCCACAAGTAAAATAAACAGTACGCTCCACCCCAACTACATCTTCGATAAATTTGTCACTGGTCCCTCTAATCGCTTTGCCCTAGCTGCTGCCCTCTCTGTAGCAGAAACTCCTGGCCAATCCTACAATCCACTATTCATTCACGGTCATGCTGGTCTGGGAAAAACCCATCTGCTTCAAGCCATTGGTCACTATGTAAATAATCATTATATCAACAATCATAGACATTCAATAAATAGAATTGTCTATGTATCGACAGAAGCTTTTCTGAATCAATTTGTTAATGCTATTCGTACAAATAATCTGAGTAGTTTTAAAAAAATCTATCGAGAAGTTGATGTTCTTCTTATTGATGATATTCAATTTCTTGAAGGGAAAGAAGGTCTACAAGAAGAGTTTTTTCACACGTTTAACTCATTGCACGAAGTGAATAAACAGATCGTCATCACCAGTGACCGTCCTCCGGATGCAATCCCAACACTTGAAGATCGTATGACCAGTAGATTCAAGATGGGACTCTTGACCGATATTCAACCTCCAGACCTTGAGACACGGCTAGCAATACTTCACAAAAAAGCTGAGCAATCTAGCTTTACTATCAGTGATGAAGTATGCACCTTCATTGCCAGTAATATCAAAGACAACATCCGCGAACTTGAAGGTGCGCTCACTCGAGTTACTGCGTACTCTAGCTTCAATAATCAATATCTTGACCTTGAATTAGCTCAATACGTTTTACGAGACATTACAGCTCGTCGTGAACCGCAACCAGTCACTGCTGATGTGATCTTGAAGGCTACTTCCGATCTTTTTGGATTCGATATAGAAGATATTATCGGACCGCGACGGCAGCGCCCTCTAGTAAAAGCTCGTCAAATTTCAATGTATATATTTAGAGAATTGACAGAACTCAGCTATCCTGACATCGCTCGAATCTTTGGCGGCCGTGACCACACCACCGCAATACACGCAGTACAGAAAATCACGAAACAAATGAACACTCAGCCCGAAACGTTCAATCAAATCACTGCATTACTCCAAAAGATCAAAAATGTCTAACGGGCGACGCTGGGGAATTATGGAAGAAAATGCTGGGGAAAATATCCATCTTCTGGGCATAACTCAAACTCATTCCACAGGTGAAAAGCCAACGTTGAAGATTATCCCCTCACCTGGGGAAACTAATCAGTGCAATATATGGGGGTTTACCAGGGAAAATAGCACTTTTCCACATTTCCACCGACCTACTGCTAACAACAGTTATTTAAAATTATCTATGCAGATAAGAAAGTGAGCACTCTGTGAAATTCCGATGCGAAAGAGATGCCTTGTTAGAAGCATTGACGGTAACTGGTCGGGCAGCTGGAACCCGAGGAGGGTTCCAGCTGATTCTTTCCGGTGTGCATATGGCGCTGCGAGGAGATGAATTGACGTTTACGGCTACCGACCGCGAGTTGAGTATCTCAATGACCTTGGCCGTGGCTGGATCTATTGATGGTGAAACGGTGGTGACAGCTCGACTAGCAAGTGATGTGGTTCGATCGCTTGACGCTGGTGCGGTGAATGTGGCCGTAGATGAGGAGGGCATTCAGATCGATTCAGCGCGCTCGAAGTTTTCGTTGCAAACTATGAGAACGGGAGATTTTCCCCTTACCGCAGAACTTAACAGTGATCCGGTAGTGTTGGAGACAGAAACATTGCTGCTGGCTCTCAAACAAGTTGTGAAAGCAGCTTCATCGGATGAATCGCGGCCAGTGTTGACGGGGGTGCTGCTGTCTGCAGAAGAAGAAGGACTTCGCTTGGTTACAACAGACTCATATCGATTGGCATTGTGTGATCTTCCTGGTTTAGAAGTACTTGGTTCTGCTCAGAGCGTTCTGGTTCCATCACGAACATTGCAAGAAGTGATTCGCTTGCTGGAAGGTATTGAGAAAATCAGTGTTCGCTTTAGCGATCAAGAGGCTTCTTTCAATTTGGGAGCAGTCACGGTGACAACCAGGTTGATTGAGGGGGATTTCAACCCGGAGTACTTGTTGGACGGGGCGGAGGCAGCTCAGGGTGAGGAGATAGTCTTGAATACTGTGGATGCCTTGAAGCCTGCTGTGATCCGCACTCCTGGGGCGGAGGAATTCCTGTATTTGTTGATGCCCGTTCGCATCAACTGAGTGCAGTGTGCATCTTCAGCGGCTTTGGTTAGCGGATTTTCGCAATTATTCTCATCTTGAGTTAGAGCTTCCGCTCGGCACCAGTCTCATTGTTGGGCCCAATGGTGCGGGCAAGACGAATTTACTGGAGGCGATCTTTTACTTGGCGACGATGACATCGTTTCGAGTCAACACCACCGACGCTTTGATTCGAAAGGGTCCGAACATCAAAGAAGCGGTGGTTCGAGGCCAGATGGGAATCAACCGCAGAGAAGTTCTTTTTGAAGCCGTGTTGCGGTCGACTGGCCGTTCCCAGTTTCAGATGAACCGCCAGAGAGTTCGACGTCGCGATCTGCTAGGGGTGGTCCCGATATCAATCTTCATGCCCGATGATCTGGCATTGCTCAAAGAAGGTCCAGAAGAACGGCGCCGATTTCTTGATGAGGCTCTGAGCCAAATTGATCCTCGACATGATACAGCCCGGTCGAATATGGAAAACGTCTTACGGCAGCGAAATGCTCTGCTTCGCCAAACCAGGGGTCGTCTTGACCCGGAAACAGCCATGACGCTAGATGTGTGGGATGAGAAATTGGCCGATATCGGTGAGCAGGTAGTTGCAGCTCGTCAAAACTTGCTGGCAAATTTAGCTGAAAAGGCGGCAACGGCTTATCAGGAGATCGCCCTCCGAGAAATTCCGATCAATCTCACCTACCAGTCGATGTGGCAACCGGGGGAGCTGAAGAAAGCGCTGCATCACGCTCGCCAGGAGGATCTGCGTCGAGGGGTGACCACCGTGGGCCCCCACCGCGATGATGTCTTGGTTCTGCTCAACGGGAAGCCGGCCCGGACGCACGCCTCCCAGGGGGAACAGCGGTCGCTCGCCCTGGCGCTACGTCTTGCTGCCCACCGAGAATTGGGTGAGGCCGCCGGCCAGTCGCCTTTGTTGCTCTTGGACGATGTGTTCTCGGAACTTGATCCGGATAGGTCGCGTGGGGTGCTGAGCGCTTTGCGCTCTGAGCAGACCTTTTTGACCGCCGCGGGGGCATTGCCGTCCTCTCTCAACTACAACGCCCGGTTTCGAGTGCAGGACCATCAAATCGTCCGGGAAGTGTGACCTCCTAGTGGTATTGGCCATGCTATCGGGGCAGACTTGGCCGATGGGCTGGGAGCCATTGGGCAAACCGAGAGGACCTCGACGCTTGGAAGAAGCACTGGACCAGGTGGCGTCGGAGTTGAAATCGCCTCGGGCGCATGTGCTGAGGATGGTGTTTAGAGCGTGGGAGGATCTGGTGGGCGAGGTACTGGCCACCCATTCGTCGCCGGTGCGGCTCGTCGCCGGCGAGTTGATTGTGACGGTGGACGATCCCGCATGGGCGACCGAAATGAGGTTTTTCAGCAGCGAGCTCATCGGTCGGATCAACGCGGCGGCCAAGGAGGAGGCTGTCGCCTCGCTGACAGTCAAAGTCCGTACTCGGTGAGCCAAACGGGTGCTCAAAACTGATAGAATGATCTGATTGGAAGCGGTGCTCTCCGCCAGGCTGGTCGCAAGACCCAAAGTCCGGCGGCAGCGGCCGCTCTGCCCATCCACGAGACCCGCCTAGCGGGGCAGAAAAGCCATGTCGTGACTGACATCTCTGACTCTTACAGAGCTGAGGACATAACCGTTTTGGAAGGCCTTGATGCCGTGCGGACGCGTCCGGGCATGTATATCGGCTCCACCTCGGTGACCGGGCTGCACCATCTGGTCTACGAAGTGGTGGACAACGCCGTCGACGAGGCAATGGCCGGGTATTGCACAACCATTGAAGTAACACTGTTGGCCGACGGCGGTTGCGAGGTTCGCGACAACGGAAGGGGTATTCCGGTGGATCCCCATCCCCAGCACCCGGAGATGAGCGCAGTGGCAGTAGTGCTTACCATTTTGCATGCGGGTGGCAAGTTCGGGGGTAATGGCTACAAAGTTTCGGGCGGCTTGCACGGTGTGGGCGTCTCGGTGGTCAATGCTCTGTCTACCCGGGTAGAGGTGGAAATCGATCGAGACGGCCGCCGCTACTCGATGTCGTTCGGCAACGGCGGGAAGATCGTAGATGAGCTGCGGGCTGTGGGCGACAGCTCCGAGAACCATACCGGCACGACGGTTCGCTTCTGGCCCGACGGAAGCATTTTCGATGATGTGCGGTTCAGGGCTCAGGGACTGTGCGAGCGGCTTCAGATGATGGCATTTTTGAATCGTGATCTGGAGATCAAGTTCCGGGATTTGAGATTGGACGGCACTGGCGGTGCTGATTGGACCGCGTATTGCTATCAAGAGGGCATCAGTGATTTCGTTCGCGAAGTGAACCTTTCCAAAGAAGCTCTGTTCGAAGAAGTTGGTTTCTTCTCGCAGCAAGAAGATGGCGATGAAGTGGAAGTGGCCTTTCAATGGAACACCGGTTACAACACCGACGGCCTTCATTCTTTTGCCAACGGCATCAACACCGTTGAGGGTGGTATGCATGAGGAAGGGTTCCGAAAAGGACTCACTAGAGTAGTGAACGACTATTGCCGAGCCAAAGGACAGCTGAAGGACAAAGACGACAATCTGGCTGGCGAGGATATCCGAGAAGGACTGACGGCCATTGTGAGTGTGAGGTTGCGAGAACCGCAATTTGAAGGGCAGACCAAAGCCAAATTGGGCAATGCCTCTATCCGCTCACTGGTGGAGCGGACCACCAACGAGAAGCTGGCGGAGTGGCTAGAAGAGAATCCTGCTGACGCCCGCAAGATCACGGCCAAATGCCTCCAGGCCCAAAAAGCCAGGCTGGCCGCTCGGCAAGCCCGGGATGCCACCCGGCGGAAGTCAGCTCTCGACGGTGCGGGACTTCCCGGGAAGCTGGTGGACTGCACATCCACCAAACGGGAGGAGTGCGAACTGTTCATTGTGGAGGGAAACTCGGCTGGTGGATCGGCCAAAGACGCCCGCGATCCCAAGACCATGGCTATTCTTCCTATTCGGGGAAAGATCTTGAATGTCGAACGGGTTCAAGTGGACCGGATGCTCCGCAATACGGAGATTCAAGCGCTGATTGCTGCCATTGGCGCCGCCTTCGGCGAGCACTTCGACGGCGGCGGCGAAAACGGCGACGACAACAAGACGGCTAGTCAAGATGCTCTCACCCCTGAGTCTCGCATCCGCTACGGCAAAGTGATTCTGCTTGCTGACGCCGATGTGGACGGCAGCCATATACGAACTCTGCTGCTCACTTTCTTCTACCGGCAAATGCGCAAGCTGGTCAAAGAGGGTCGGGTGTACATTGCCCAGCCCCCGCTTTATTCCACAGAAGTCGGCCGCTCTAAGAAATACTTGAAGGACGATCACGCCAAAGAAGCCTTCCTGGCTGAGAATCCCAAGCACAGTGCCGAATTCCAGCGGCTCAAAGGGCTCGGCGAGATGGATTCTGACGAATTGTGGTCGACCACCATGGATCCGGCTCGGCGCACCTTGCTGCGAGTCTCTGTAGAGCAGGCCGCTGACGCCGATCGGGTGTTCTCCAAGCTTATGGGCGAAGATGTGCAGGAGAGGAAGAGGTTTATCCAGAACAACGCCAAAGACGTCCGGTTCTTGGACATCTGATCGGCAAGAAGACCCGTGTCCGATAAGCCCGACGACGTGTTTGAATCCGAGGACGCACTGGGCGGCACTGTCCAGGACATCGACATCCAGACCGAGATGGAGCAGTCCTTTTTGGACTATGCCATGTCGGTCATCACCGCCCGAGCGCTCCCCGACGTGCGGGACGGTCTGAAGCCGGTTCACCGTCGCATTCTGTGGGGAATGTACGATCAGGGAAACAGGCCCAATCGGCCCTATGTGAAGTGCGCTCGAGTGGTGGGCGATGTCATGGGCAAATACCACCCCCACGGCGATCAGGCCATCTATGACGCCCTCGTTCGCCTAGGGCAGCTGTTCTCGCTCAGGCATCCGCTGATCGACCCGCACGGGAACTTTGGCTCTCCCAACGACCCGCCCGCGGCCATGCGGTATACGGAGTGCCGCCTCGACGAGCTGGCCATGAGGCTGTTGGACGGCATCGACGAGCAGACCGTCGATTTCTCCGACAACTTCGATTCCACCGAGCAGGAGCCGTTGGTTCTGCCCTCGCGTTTCCCCAATCTTCTGGTGAACGGCAGTCAGGGCATCGCGGTGGGGATGGCCACCAACATCCCGCCCCACAACCTCGGTGAGGTGATCGACGCCGTCAACCATCTATTGGAGAACCCCGAGGCCACCAGCGAGGATTTGATGGCATTTGTGAGGGGCCCGGATTTTCCCACACGCGGCCTCATCATGGGCTATCGGGGCATTCGGGAGGCTTACACCACCGGCCAAGGTGCCATCAAAGTGCGAGCTGCGGCGGAGATTGTGGAGAGCGGCGCCAACACCAGGATCGTGGTCACCGAGATCCCGTACCAAACCAGCGCCGAGGTCATTGAGGAGAAGGTGGCCGATCTTGTGAACCGGCGAGTGATCGACGGCATACGCCAGATTCACAACGAGTCGGCCAAGGGCCAAACCAGGTTGGTGTTCGAGTTGAAGAAAGACGCCCCCGCATTGGTCGTCCTCAACAACCTGTACAAGCACTCTCCACTGCAATCCAATTTCTCCGTGAACATGGTGGCCCTCGTCGACGGGGTGCCCCGGACGATGACCCTGCGGGAGTGTCTGACTGCCTACGCCGCCCACCAGCAGGAGGTGGTGCGCCGCCGGACGGAGTTCCGGTTGGACGAAGCCCGCCGACGGGAGCACATCCTGGAGGGATTAGTGCGGGCGGTGGACTTGATCGACGAGATCATCGCCGCCATTCGGGCCTCCGAGAACCGGGCCGCGGCCCGAGCCACGCTGACGGGGGAGCAGTACGGGTTCAGCGAGATCCAGGCCAACCACATCTTGGATCTGCCGCTGGGCCGGCTGACCCAGCTCGGACGTCAAGAACTGAGCGACGAGCTGGCCGACAAACGCGCCCTCATAGTCGAGTTGGAAGCCATTTTGGCCGACAGTCGCAAACTGCGAGCGGTTATTCGCGAAGAGCTCCTGGCCGTGCGAGAGGCCTACGCCAACGACCGGCGGACGCAGATCGCCGCCGATGAGGGGGACATCGACATCGAGGCGCTGATCGACGATGAGGATCTGATGTTCAGCTTGAGTGCGGCCGGGTACGTCAAGACCGTCGCACCCGACGAGTTCAAGACCCAGGGGAGAGGAGGCAAGGGAGTCATCGGGGCCAACCTGAAGGACGGCGATTACATCGCCAACCTCATTCACACCACTGCCCATGCCTATTTGCTGTTCTTCACCAACCTGGGAAGGGTGTATCGCATAAAGGCCCATGAAGTGCCCCGAACCAGCCGCACCGCCCGAGGCATGGCCATCGTCAATCTGCTTCAGCTGGCGCCCGAGGAGACCGTTTCCGCGGTGATCGACACCCGCGACTACGAGACGATGCGGTACTTGCTGTTTGTCACCCGGCAAGGGGTGGTGAAGCGAACCCGGTTCTTGGAGTACGACAAGAACCGCTCCCGGGGGCTTATCGCCCTCAACCTCCGATCCGGCGACGAACTCGTGCGAGTGCTCCCTACCACTGGATCCGACGACATCTGCCTGATAAGCGCATCAGGCCAGCTGATGCGCTTTGAGGAGAACGAAGTCCGAGCCATGGGAAGAAACGCCGCCGGGGTGCGGGGAATGAGGCTGCGAGACGACGATGTGGTGGTTGCTGCCAGCGCGGTGCAGCCCGGCGACGAAATGCTGCTGGTCACCGACCAGGGATTCGGAAAGCGCACATCGCTGGATGAGTTTCGACCCAAGCACCGAGGCGGGTTGGGAATGCGGGCGATGAGGATGATGGACGGAAGAGGCACTGTTGTGGCGGCGCGGGTAGTGCTTCCCGAAGACGAGGTGTTCATGGTGGCGTCCAATGGGGTGACGATCCGAATACCGGTCTCGTCGGTCTCCGTGATGGGGCGCGACGCCTCGGGGGTGCGGGTCATGAGCTTGGCCAAAGAGCAGCTGGTGGTGGCGGTCGCCCCCGTTCTTTCCAGTGCAGCAGAAGAGCAGTAGCCTCTGCTTCGGCGAAACTTCCCCCTCCCCATGCAACGGAGCAGTGAAATGGACGAGCGGGGATCGATCTCGTTGGTGGGGGTGGGGATCTTGGCCGTGATCGGGATGGCGGTGGTGCTCTTGGGCCAGTTGGGCGCGGAAACGGTCCACCGGGCCCGGGCGGCCGCCGTCGCCGATGTGGTGGCGCTCGCGGCCGCAGCTGACCCGCATGCGGCTCCGAGGGTTGCTGCGGCCAATCGGGCGACGCTGGTCTCGGCGCGCCGAGAGGTCTTTGAACCAGGACTTTTTCAAACGGAGGTGACCGTGCGCCGGGACGGGTCCGTGGCAACGGCCAGAGCGGAGTTCCGCCCTCGCGGCTGGTGGCAGTGCCAATCGCTTTCCGCTGGCGATCCCGTACACTTCGCAGCGTGTCCACAGACCCCGGTCGGGTGAGCGACCCCCTTGGCCCTTCGTTGCCTTCTCAGCCAGTGGCGCGCCAACCGGTGAAGGTCACCCCGAGGGAGTATCGCCGGGCGGTGCGCTTGCAGGCCCGCAAGGTGCGCCGAGTAGTCCGCCATGTCGAGCCCTGGTCGGTATTGAAGATATCGCTGATCTTCTATCTGTGCCTGTGGTTCATTGTGATGCTGGCCGGCGTGATGCTGTGGAGCATCGCAGTGGGGTCGGGCACCGTGGATGACACAGAATCGTTCATTGAGGAACTGTTCGCGTTGGCGGAGTTCACGTTCAACGCCGGCCAAATATTCCGCGGCTTTGCCGTCGGCGGGCTCGTGCTCGTGGTGGCGGGCACGTTCTTCAACGTCTTGCTGTGCGTTCTCTTCAACCTCATCAGCGACCTGACCGGTGGGGTGCGGGTCACGGTCATCGAGGAGGAGACGGCTCGCCAACGGCCTCGTAGCCGGCCTCGGCGATTTCGTTGGCCTGTCTGGAACCCTCCTCGGTAGGCTCGTAGTCTGCTTTGGCTTTGGGGCTATAGCTCAGTCGGTTAGAGCGCACCCCTGATAAGGGTGAGGTCGCTGGTTCGAATCCAGCTAGCCCCACACCATTAGGATGGAAGCCGTGAAGATTCTGCGAAGAGCGCTGGTTGCTCTGACCGGGGCGGTGGCCATTGCGAGCGTTCTGCGGGTTCGGGGCCCGGGCGGCTTCCCGCCTCGATCGGGCGGATGGCGCCAGATCAGCGGCAGCAACAGGTTCTGATCTCCGCTCGCTGAGCCGCATGGACGTCTTGGTTGTCGGTGCGGGAGTGGTGGGGGCCAGTGTGGTGAAACGCCTGGCCGACGCACCGTCGGGCCCCGTCGGCAGGGTGGGGGTCGTAGATCGGAACCCAGACCGGGCCCGGCAGCTGTCCCGAAGGCACGGCTCTTCGGTGACCGTGGGCCGTCTGGATGATCCCGCAGATGTGGTGGTGCTGGCCACCGCATCCGGCAGCCAAGCCCGTCTGGCCCACCGGTTTCTCAGCGGCCCTCGGGTGGTGCTGGCCACGTCTGACTCGGTGTCTGATGTGCGTCGGCTGCTGGCCATGCGCGGCGCGGCTGAGCGGCAGGGCTCGCTGGTGGTCGCGGGGGTGGGCATGGCACCGGGATTGAGCGATGTCCTGGCGGCGCGGGCGGCCGAGCACTTCGACCTGGTGACGGAAGTGCATGTGGCCAAGTTCGGTACTGGAGGACCGGATTGCGCCCGCCAGCACCACCGGGCATTGAGTTCGCGGGCGTTGGAGTGGCGGCACGGGTGGAGGCAGCGCCCGGGGGGGTCAGGCCGGGAACTGTGCTGGTTTCCCAGTCCGGTGGACGCGGCCGACTGCTATCGGGCCGCGCTTGCCGACCCGCTGTTGCTGATCCGGAAGTTTCCTGGGGTGGATCGGATCACGGCTCGAATGGCGGCCACCCGCCGAGATCGCTTCAGTTCCTGGCTGCCGATGTTGCGGCCACCGCATCTTGAGGGGAAGCTGGGGGCGGTCAGGGTGGAGGTGCGGGGC
>JAPYOC010000100.1 GCA_028278955.1 Candidatus Poriferisocius aerobius | reverse complement strand
GTCTTGGGCCAGCACCCCGTGCATGACGGTGGTGCCGGTGCGGGGGGCGCCGATCACGAAGATGGGCTGTTTGACGGGTTCGTCGAGGGTGGCGGGATCGAAGGCCAGGTAGTCGTGGAGCTGGATGCGGACTTCCAGGAGCCGCAGGATCATCCGCCGCGACATCCACCGGCCCATGACGGTGAGGTCGGCCTCGTGCTCTAGCCCATGGCAGAACAAGGCAAGCGGCTCAACGAAATGGTCGTGGCCCAAGGCGGCCCGGTCGTCGGGGCGGCGGCCCTGGCGGATCAGGGCTTCGGCCATCAGCAGGCCGGGGTCGAACGGGCGACGGGCCTCGTCGAGCAGCGGCCCGGCGTCGCCCCGGTTGACGGCGGCCACCCAGTCGGGACGAGGATCAGGAGTCCAGCTCATGGCGGCCGCATCGAAGGCCGAAACACGTTTGCACTGCCTAGAACAGTACGCTCAGGCGATGCTGGAAGGGCAGGTTGTGATCGTCACCGGAGCGTCAAAGGGCATCGGGCGGGGCATTGCAGAGTACCTGGTGGACCACGGCGTGAAGCTGACGGTGACCAGCCGCAAGCCCGAGCGGATCGAGGCCGCCGCCTCCGAGCTGCGGGAGCGGGGGGGAGATGTGCTGGCGGTGCCGGGGTCGGTGGGCGACCGGGCTCATGCCAACGAAGTGGTGGACCGGACGGTGGAGCGCTGGGGCACGGTGGACGGTTTGGTGGCCAACGCCCAGTCGTTTCGCCCCACCATGCCGCTCCTCGAGGTGGCTGAGCCGGACATGGACCTGCTGTTCGATACCGGTCCCAAGGGCACGCTGTGGTTCATGCAGGCGGTTCACCCCCCTATGGCGGCCAAGGGCCGGGGCCGCATCGTCACCTTCGGCACCAACGTCGCCATGACCGGGGGGCCGGGCTACGGGCCCTACGGCGCGGCCAAGGAGGCCATTCGCTCGCTCACCCGCACCGCGGCCCGGGAGTGGGGCCGAGACGGCATCACCGTGAACTGCGTCAACCCGGCCTCGGTGGCCCACCGGGCACCCCCCGGCGACGACCCGGACCGCTTGGCGTCCTATAAGGCCCTGTTCGACAATCACCCCTTGGGCCGGGACGGGGATCCGGTGGCCGACATCGCCCCGGTGGTCGGATTCTTGCTGTCCGACGCCAGCCAGTATGTGACCGGGGAGACCATCCAAGTGGACGGCGGCGGCCTGATGCGCCCCTAGCGGCTACGTCCTGAACCGGTATCGCAGGTGGGCTTGGCGGGCGGCGAGGGCGGCGGCGCGGCGTTCGGGGGCCACAGCGGGGTGGTCGTCGGGGAGGGCGGCGGCCACGTCGGCCAGGGCCACCACTTCGGTGGTGGGCGACACCGCTCGGTCGCCGGTGGGCCAGAACCAGCGCAGGGTACACAGGCCGTTGCGGCGATTGGCGTTGTCGAGCCAGTTGGCCACGCCGGGGTCGGTGCCGCATACCACATAGCGCAGCTTCTCGTCGGCGCAGACCGCGGTCTGGGTCTGGTTGCGACAGGAGAGGTGGGCGTAGGTGTCGACTAGCTCGAACGTGCCCATCATGTAGAGCTGGACACCCCAGTAGCGGGCCTCGGGCACCTCGGCGGTCACAATCAGCGCCTCATCGGGCGCTAGATCCCAGAAGCAGAACTCGTAGCGGGCCACGGACAGGCCCTTGGACACCTCCAGGGTGCGGTTGGTGAAGGTGTTGTCGATGCGCTCGGCCCGGTTCATCACCATGTAGGCGTTCCACCGCTCGATGGAGTCGGTCATCTGCATCATGGCCCGGCGCACCCGAGCGGCGAGGACCGCGCCGTCGAGCGCGGGGGCGGGGGCGGGGTCGAGGCACTCGATGGTGAAGAGAGCGGGGGCGTCGGCAGTCCAGTCGAAGTAGTACTCCCGGATAGAGGCCGACAGCACCCCGTCGGGAATGGCCAGCGCACCGGAATCATCGCCGCCGAGCAGGATCTCGAAATCGTCGTGGCGGCCGAGCCCGAGATCGTGGGCGGTGACAGTGGCTTTGGTGCCCCAGATGTCGTTGTGCATGAACCCGGCTCGCAGCGCCAGGATGAAATCGTCGCAGCCGCCCATGTTTCCGGTGATTCGGTAGCGGCGACCGGGTTCGATACGGGCGTGGCGGTAGACGTTGTCGGCGTTGGGGCCGCCCCACTGGGTGACCAGGTCGTTCTGGCGGCTGAACTGCGGGCGGGTGGGATCGGCGTGGAGCACCTCCCAGCCCAGAAACGCCACCACGTTGTCGGCCAAGTGCTCAAGCATCTCCAATGCGGCGCCGTCGGCGGTGGGATAGGGCGGGGCGACCACCTCGCGGCCCATCCGCTCGAGCAGGTCGCACCACTCGCTCCAGGCTTCGACCGCGCCAGCGGTGTCTCTTTCGCCGGTCATGCGCAAGCTGGTCTCGCCGGTCATGCGCTTACGCTGGTCTCGCCGGTCATGCGCTTACGCTGGCCAAGAACGACTCCACCACAGCCAGAAAGCCGGGGGTGTTCTGGCCGTGGACATTGTGGCTGCAATCGGCCACCGTCGCCAGCTGCCCGTTGGGCAGGGCGGCGGCGAACCGCTCGGCGGCCTCAGCGGTGAGCACCCAGGAGTCGGCGCCGCGCACCAGCAGCACCGACTGGGCGATGCGCTCGGCATCGGCGAGGGTGAAGAGGTCGCCGGCTCGGCGGTGCTCGGCGCCGGGGGCCAGCCGGGGGCCGTGGTCCACCTTGGAGATATAGGTGCCGTCCACCCGTTGAAGCAGGTTGTACTTCACGGTTCGCTCGATGTGCTCCCGGCTGCGGTAGGGGTCGTACTTCTGCACCGCGGCCACGAAGTCGTCCAGATCCTTGAACTCCCGGTTCTCGGTGACGAAGGCTCGGATCACCTCGGTGCCGGCCTCGGAGATCTCGGGGCCGATGTCCACCAGCACGATGGCCTTGGCCAAATCGGGATGGACGAGGGTCAGGCGCATGGTGTTCATGCCCCCCATGGAGTGGCCCATCACGATGGGCTCGGCCGCCCCCAGCGCCTCGCAGACCGCGGCGGCATCGGCGGCCATGGCCCCCGAGGAGTAGTCGGCGTCGCGAGCCCACTCGCTGTCGCCGTGGCCCCGCTGGTCGAGGGCTACGACGTGGTAGCGGTCGGCCAGCGCCAAGCTGACCAGATCCCAGGAGTGGGCCGACTGATTGCCCCCGTGGAGCAGCAGCACGGTTGGGGCGTCGGGGCTGCCCCACTCCAAGAAGTGGAAGCGCTGGTGGCGGACCACGATGTTGCGGGATGCATAGGAGATGTCGGCGCTGTGGGCGATGCCGAGGTCGGCGGCGCTGGCACACAGGCTCTCGAACTCGGCGGTGGCCGTCATGTCTAGGGGCTCGGCGGTGGGGGCAAACTCGTTGAGGTGCATCAGCCGCGTATCGCTTTCAGGTCGGCGAAGAAGTATTTGACCAGCTCGTTGAACACGTCGGCCCGCTCCCATTGGAGGAAGTGGCCGCACTCGGGCACCACCACCGGCCCCACCCGGTTGGCGAAGGCGATCTCGCAGCGCTTGGGAAAGTCTTGGGGCACCACCTGGTCGTCGGGGCCGTACAAGATGAGCGCGGGCGCCTGCACCGGGGTGCCCATCATGGGCGGCTCGGACATGGGCCGGCCGTACTCCAGCTGGTACACCGACCAGGCTGCGGCCAACCGCTCCAGATCGGCGAACGGCTCAGTCATGAAATCGATGTCTTCTTCGTCGAACGAGTGCTGGGAGGCCCATAGCCGGTGCTCGTAGCAGTCGCGCACGTAGCGCCGACAACGCTCGGGGGTGTCGAGATCGGCCCGGAGCTGGTCGGGGTCGCGGCCCTGGCGGATGCGGTAGTCGCCAGTGGGACCGTGGGGCAGGGGGTTCAGAGATAGGCCCCGCTCGGTGTACCAATCCACCTCCTCGGCGATGAAGGGGGCCACGGTGTTGAAGAACACCAACCGCTCGGCGAAGGTGGGCCAGCGGTTGGCCATATCCACGATCACCGCCCCGCCCACATCGCCGCCCAAAAGTCCCGCCCGCTCGTGGCCGAGCACGTCGTGGACCAGGGTGTGGACATCGCGGGAGTACAGCACCAGGTCGTACTGGTCGGCGGCGGATAGGTCGGAGTCGCCGTAGCCCCGCAGGTCGGGCACGATCACCTCGTAGCCGGCGGCCGCGAGAGGAGCGATGTTGCGCCACCAGATGCGCTTGGTCTCGGGGTAGCCGTGGACCAAGACCAGCGGGTAGCCGCCCTGTCCCTCGCGGATGTAGGCCAGCGAAAGATCCCCATCGACGGGGGCCCGGTGGATGGTGAAGGCGTCGGCGGGCGGAGCGGGCGGCTGGTCGGGTCGAACAACAGGCACGGCTCGCAAGCCTATTCGCTCTCGCTCTATGCCATTGAGAGGGTGGGCTGCTAGGAAATACCCGTCGGAGCCGACAGAGAGGGCAACATGGAGTTCGGGGTATTTGCTCGGGGACATGTACCCCAGAGGCGCGGCCTCGTGGTGTGCTGTGGCTGAGAACCCCAAGGGCCACCCCCACGCGGCCATCGACATCGACGACGGGATCATCACGGTAACCCTCGACCGTCCCGACAAGCTGAACGCCATCAGCCGCGAGATGACCGCATCGCTGTGGGAGGCGGTGCTGGCGCTGGGAGACCGCGACGACTTGGGCTGCATGGTGATCGCGGCCAGGGGCCGCTACTTCACCGCGGGACAGGACATCTCCAGCCCGGCGGGCAACCGGCCCGGCAACCCCGAGACCATGGACCGGCATCCCGGGTGGAATTTCCGGCGGGACTACCGCAGCCACCATCTGCTCTACGACGAGATGGAGGCAGTGGAGAAACCAGTGATCATGGCCATCGGGGGCCGCTGCCTGGGGGCCGGGGTGGAGATGGCCGGTTCGGTGGACTTCCGGTTCTGCACCCCGGAGGCGTCGTTCGCCCTGCCCGAGGTGAAGCTGGGGGGCATCGCCGGCAGCGGGGGCACCAGCAGGCTGACCCGTCTGGTCGGGCCGAGCTGGGCCAAGTGGATGGCGATGGCCGCCATGGAGATCGGCGCGGACGAGGCCAAGTCGATCGGGCTCGTCCACAAGGTGCACCCGGCAGAGTCGCTGCTGGACGAGGTGTACGCCTTCTGCCGCCACCTGATGTCGCTGCCCTCCGAGGCGGTGGGATTGGCCAAGATGGCAGTGGACGTTCATGCCGACGTGACCGACCGCAACATCCAGCGCCAGTTCGACCGGGTGGCGGTGTACTCCACGCTGGCCGCCTTCGAGAAGTCGATGGAGCGCTTCGGGTTCGACAAGGACGAGGGGGACTAGCCCCTGAACAGGCGGTGGCCGGGACCATGGATGCGCCCCTATATTCGGTTGTGATTCGCCGAACGTGGGCTCTGCTGCTCGCGGCAACCCTCGTGGCGGCTGGCTGCGGCAGCGATGCTGAGGGGCCAGAGACCGCTGAGGCGCCCATCACCGAAACCGTGGACTTGGACAGGGTGCCGATCGTTCCACCCCAAACCCCTCCGCCGACTCCAACCCCCGCGGCGGCGCAGGAACCCCCTCTTTCCCCTTTGCCCGAGCTTCGGGTGTGGCCTATCTCTGACCCGGCGGAGTGGCCGCGCACTCCTGATGAGGCGGCTTCGGGCTTCGCACAGCATATGGCCCGCGGGGAAAGGGCTGCTGTGCCAAATCCTGCTTTGCAGGACGGCACAACGGCGACTGCCCAGCTACCCGGGGTCGCGGAAGACGGCACTCTCTTCGGAGCGGCCACCACCATCCAGATGCAACAAGTGCAGCTCGACGACGACTCAGTGGCCTGGGTGGTTCCCATGCGCCTGGTGGACGGGTCGTAGGCAAACTTGATCTTCAAACATGCAGAACGTTGATTGACGCGTTCGCGTTATCGGCGAGTTCTCGGAGCTTTTTTTAGATTTCGTTGCTACTGGCGGCTGTTATCAGAGTTGTCTGGTTGATGTGGGTTATGTGGCTTTCGTCAACGAGTTCGGCGAGTTTGCTGAGAAGTTGGAAGAGACGGTGGGCCTCCTGAGAACCGATGAAGGTCCAGTGTGGGAACCAGTTGGGGTGCTGGTCAGACCTCGAGTGGGACCTCGCTGTCTGCTGGCGAGACATCGACAAGCCTGCCCGCTCAGGGAGTGCTGGCTTATGTTGAGGTGTATACAGCTTATGCCATTCTTTTCTCAATATTTCTAAGGTTTTTTCTGTTTTTCTATACTATTCGGAGGGTTGTTGTCACTGGGTGCTGGTATGCTTGCAGCTATGAGATTCGCCCTTGACCAGGCCGGACGCGCCCAGTCTGGACGCGCCGAGGCTGTTGTTGCTGCCGAGGGCGGTTGCGGGGCTGCGGTGTGCGTCAGCGTTGCGGACGTGACCGGCCTCTCCGAGGAGCGGCTGGCCGGTTTGGCCGCCACCTCTGAGGCTTTGGCCTCAGGCGACATCCCCCAAGACCACGCCCGGCTCATCGCCCGGGCGTCATCTGAAAGCGCCATCGACGAGGAGGCGTTGGTGGAAGCGGCCAAAGAGCAGGACTACGACGAGTTCGAAAAAACACTGCGCCGCCAACAACAAGACCTCTCCGGCGACGACGGCATGGCCGTCTTGGAGAATCAGAAGCAGAAACGAACAGCCCGCATGTTCAACAACCGCGACACCGCCATGTTCATCCTCTCAGCAGAGTTCGACCCCTCCACCGGCCAGCACCTCGCCGCCGTCGCCGCCGACAAAGCACGCGAACTCTGGCGAAAAGAAAACCCCAAAGCCCGCCGCACCCCCCAGCAACGCACGGCCGACGCGCTCGCCGAGCTGATCCTGGAACCCGGAAAAGGCAAAACCAAAGGCATCGCCCTCGTGCTGGTAGCCGACTACGACACCACCAAACAAGAACTCGTCAACGCCCGATTCTGCAACAACAACCCGCCGCCCATACCAGAACTCGTCCACCTCGCCCTCAAAGCCGACCCCTTCCCCGCCGTGTTCAACGCCAAAACCCAAAACCTGTGGCTCGGACGCACCCGCCGCACCGCCACCGACGCCCAACGCATCGCCCTCACCAGAACAACACACCAGCGGCCCGCTTCCACTAATCCCGTGCTCCTCAACTGAGGGGAGCTTCACGTCGGACGACGGACGCCGTGGGGCGAAAGGCATTGCGCAGGCCCTGGCCTAAGTGCCGCCAGGGCCTGTTGAGGT
>JAPYOC010000010.1 GCA_028278955.1 Candidatus Poriferisocius aerobius | reverse complement strand
GGGGTCGATCCCGCAGCCGGAGTGTTCCCCCAGCTGAGCGCCGAGTATGTGCTGGCCGAGAACCCGGAGATGATCTTCGTCGCCCACACCGACGGCTCCGTGCCGACCCTCGACGAGATCAGCGCCCGCGACGGCTGGTCCGACCTCCAGGCGGTTCTCGCCGGCGACGTCGTGTTGCTGGACCCCGACGTCGCGTCGCGCTGGGGGCCTCGAGTGGTCGACCTGACCGGTGCGATCGTGGCCGCGCTGCAAGACCGCGGGTGAAACGGCCCGCTTGAGGCGATGGCCTCCACCCGGCACCCGACGCGGCCTCCGGCCTCATGGCTGGCGGCCGCGGCCGCGGCCGCGTTGGCCGTCTTGGCGGCTGCGGTGGCGATAGGGCCCATCTCGCTGCCGTTCAGCGACGTCGCGGCGGTGCTGGTGGACCGCTTGCCGCTGGTGTCGGTCGACCACGGCGTCGCCCCGGTCACCGCGGCGATCATCACCGAAGTCCGTCTGCCGAGGGTCATCCTCGCCGGTCTGGTGGGCTCGGTGCTGGCTACCGCAGGAACGGCGTTTCAAGCCACCTTTCGCAACCCTCTCGCTGATCCGTATCTTCTGGGCGCCGCAGGCGGTGCGGGTCTCGGGGTGACGGTGGCGCTCACCGAGACCGGCGGCAGCCTGGGCACCGCAAACCCCGGGGTGACGATGGCCGCGTTCGCGGGCGCTCTGCTCGCGGTGGCGCTGGCCTATGCTCTCGGCAGCAGCGCGGACGGGCGCAGCGGGGCGTCGCTGATCCTGGCCGGGGTGGCCGTTGCGGCGCTTTTCGCGGCGTTGCAAACGTTGTTGCTCCAGCGTGACGACGAGGCGGTGCGCGACGTGTACGCGTGGCTCCTCGGGCGGTTGAACGTCGCCGGCTGGGACGAGGTGCGACTCCTGGCGCCCTCGGCGGCGGTGGCGGTCGGCGCGATGGTCGGCGCAGCCCGGCGACTGGATCTGCTGGCGCTGGGGGACGACGAAGCCGAGTCGCTCGGCGTCAACGCCGCCCGATTGCGGCTGGGAGTGATCGGCGCCGCGACGCTGGGCACCGCGGCGGCCGTTGCGGTCAGCGGTCTCATAGGGTTCGTCGGCATCATCGTTCCGCACGCGATTCGTCTGCGGGCCGGTCCGAGCTATCGCCGTCTTCTGCCGCTGGCGGCGATCCTCGGTGTGCCGTTCCTGTGCGGCGCAGACCTGTTGGCCCGCACGCTTTTGGCGCCGGCAGAGATTCCCATCGGTGTGGTGACCGCCGTGGTGGGCGCCCCGTTCTTCCTGGCGCTGCTGCGCGCCAATCGGGTGGGCAGGGCGTGATCTGCGTGATCTGGCTGCGTGATCTGGCTGGGCCCACGACCCCCGAATTAGCCATCCGGCGCGGCGGTCGGCGGTGAGGCCGGCGGTGTATGCCACCGATCTGCGCGTCGTCGCCGGCGACGCGACGCTCCTCGGGCCCGTTGCGCTCACGGTGGGCGCAGGCGATTGGGTCAATGTCATCGGCCCCAACGGCGCCGGCAAGACCACCCTGTTGCGGGCGCTGGGCGGGCTGGCCGATTTCGCCGGCCGCGTCGATCATCACGGGAAGCCGCTCGAAGCGCTGAGCCGCCGCGAGCGGGCCCGCGGCGTCGGGTTCGTGGCGCAGAGCCCGACCATCCCAGCAGGGCTGACCGTAGAGCAGTACGTGCTGTTCGGCCGCGCCCCCTATCTGAGGCCGCTGGCCGCCGAAGGCCCCTACGACTTCGAGGTGGTGGCCCGCACGCTGGCTGAGCTCGGGCTGGCCGGGCTCTCCGAGCGCGAGGTGCAGACCCTGTCGGGCGGCGAGCGCCAACGCGCCGCCCTGGCCCGCGCCCTGGCCCAGGAACCGCGATTGCTGCTGCTTGACGAGCCGACCAGCGCGCTCGACATAGGGCACCAGCAAGAAGTCCTCGAATTGGTCGACCGACTCCGCCGCGACATCGGGCTCACGGTCATCTCCACGATGCACGACCTCACCCTCGCCGCCCGCTACGGCGACCACATCGTCATGCTCGCTTCAGGGCAGGTCGTCGCCTCGGGCCCGCCGGTTCAGGTTCTCACCGGCCCTCACCTGGCCGCTCACTACGGGGCCCGCGTGGACGTGATCACCCACCGGGGCCAGTTGG
Organism: Candidatus Poriferisocius aerobius; assembly: GCA_028278955.1. Lineage (GTDB taxonomy): Bacteria > Actinomycetota > Acidimicrobiia > Acidimicrobiales > Bin134 > Poriferisocius > Poriferisocius aerobius. The sequence goes on along the minus strand of JAPYOC010000010.1, from coordinate 2,359 downwards.
CGGTGGTTCCGATACGCGAAGATGGCACCCCCTCATCTCTTTCCGCCCCTCAGCCGTCACCCCGAACCAAGGAGCACCGCGATGCCAGAACGCAACCCCGATGAGATTCCCACCGACGACCCGCGTCCCACCGAGCTGAGGCGAGCCCCATCGTTGGTGCTCGTCAACACCGGGCCCGGCAAGGGCAAGACGTCGGCGGCCATCGGCGTCGTGGTGCGCGCCGTGGCCCGAGGCTGGCCGGTGGCCGTCGTCCAGTTCCTCAAGTCCGGCACATGGCGAACCGGCGAGGAGAAGGTGTGTCGGGACCTCGGCGTCGACTGGTGGGCCGAGGGGGAGGGATTCACCTGGGACTCAGACGACCTCACGGTCGACCAAGCCGTCGCCGCCAGCGCCTGGCAGAACGCCGCCGCGCTGATCGCCAAAGGAGACCACCAGCTCGTCGTGCTCGACGAGGTCACCTATCCCCTGAACTGGGGGTGGATCGACCTCGACGAGGCCGTCGAGGCCATCTCGACGCGCCCCGAGCATGTGAGCGTGATCCTCACCGGACGCGACGCTCCCGCCCGAGTCATCGAGATCTCCGACACCGTCTCGGAGGTCGCCGACGTCAAACACGCCTACCGTGCCGGCATCCGAGCCAAGAAGGGCATCGACTTCTGATGGGCGAGCCGGCCGGCGGCTCGCCCGCCGCGAAGGGTCCTGCCCGACGCGTTCTCGACGAGCTGACGGCAACCGTCGGCTACTTCCGCATCGAGACCGGCGGCGACTCCGGCGGTGACCGCACCTGGTGGTCCTGCGAAGAGCTGCTCGCCGACCCGGCGGCGCTGGTGGGCCTGGTGCGCTCCACCGCCTCTGGGCGTGGTACCGACGACGACGGCGTGGCGATGTCGTTGTTCGTGCAGGGTTACGCCTACCGGATCGCATCGACGGCCATCGGCTCGTTCGTGGTGTCCGGTGACGTGGCGTCGGTGGACCCGGCACGGACGTCGGTGGCCATCGGCCGCCACCGTCCCAACGCGGTTCACCTCGACGACGCCGCTCTGGTCGCCGCCTGCGGGGATATCGCCGTGTTGCACCGGGTGCTCGTCGACGGCCACCTCGCCGCGCTCGTCGACGCCGCCCACACGGCGGCCCGCATCGGGCGTCCGCTGTTGTGGGCCAACGTCGGTTCGTCGTGTGCCGCCTCGTTCGGGGCCTTCGTCGATCCGCTGGCCCACGAGGCGCAGAGGCTACGCGACATGGTGGAGGCGTTCTTCGCCGCCGCCCGCGACGGGCTCGCCCAATCCGGACGCGTCGTCCGCATCGGTGACGGCGCTCGTTGGGCGTGGGAGCGCCGCGCCTGTTGCCTGTGGTACCGCACCACGGTCAGCGGCGGCGCCAAATGCAGCGACTGCTCGCTGTGGACCGACGCCGAGCGGTCCGCCCGCTATGCCGAGGCGGCAGAGCAGCGCTGAGCTGTGCTGTTGTTGATCTCCAACGCCGACACCGAGCTGCTGGCAATGCGCTCGGTGGTCGGCGATCTCCCGGCCGGCGTCGCGGTGCGGTGGGCCCATCCAGACCGCCTCGCGGGGCCTCCGCCGCTCGACGGCGTGACTGCGGTGGTGGTCCGCCTCCTCGGAGGCGCCGATGCCTGGGACGGGCTCGCCGGGCTCGAGTCGCGGTGCCGCTCGGCCGGTGTGGCGTTGATCGCCTCCGGTGGGGAAGCCACTCCTGACCCGGCTTTGCTGGCGCTTTCCACTGTTCCCACCGGGGTCGCGACCGAGGTACACCGCTACCTCGCCGCGGGCGGGCCGATGAACATGGCCAACCTCGTTCGGTTCGTCACCGACACGGTGACCATGAGCGGCCATGGATTCGACCCTCCCAGCCCGGTGGACGACGTGGGCGTGTGGGACGGCGCCGGGCTCGGCCTCGGCGGATCGCGCCGCGACGGTCGTCCGCTGGTGGCGGTGATCTTCTACCGCGCCCACCTCGTGGCGGGCAACACCACCTATGTGGCCGACCTGTGCGAAGCGCTCGACGAGGCCGGCGCGGATGCCCTCGCCCTCTGGACCTACTCGCTGCGCCCCGACGCCGATGGGCGGGTCGCGGTGCTGGAGCTGTGCCGCGAACGGGGGGTCGACGTCGCGGTCACCAGCATCCGCGCCGGGGGCAGCGCGGTCGCCGACGGCTCGGGGTGGGAGGTTCCGGCCCTCGACGAGCTCGGCATCCCGGTGATCCAGGCCCCGGCGTCGAGCCGCTCCCGCCGCGAGTGGGCCGACGACGATGCCGGCCTGTTGCCGCTCGACGTCGCCTCAGGGGTGGCCATCCCCGAATTCGACGGTCGCATCGTCGGCCCCACCTACGCGTTCAAGGAGGC
>JAPYOC010000001.1 GCA_028278955.1 Candidatus Poriferisocius aerobius | reverse complement strand
CCTGGGCTGGCTACGGGATCAGATCGGGGAGCGGTTCGCCGCCGGAGTGGTGCTGCACACAGGCCCGGCCTCATTTCCGCTCGGCGAACGCCTGTGGGCTCTTCACTTCAGCGCCCTGTGGTCCTGACCGGCGCTTGCCACCATGTTGGTCGTGGATAGGGCATTTGTCAGTCATACCGGGATCATGGTGTGCGGCAACCCGCATCCGCTGGTCAGGAAACCTGCTATGTCAGACTTCAAGCAGATGAAGCTAGATGACCCCATCGAAACGACCGCCCGGATGGAGTCAGAGCGAGGACTGGCCGCGCTGTCCTGGGCAATCATCAGCCGCGGCTCGCTCGTCGACATCTCCGATGCCGAGCGCGATCTTGTTGACAGGTCTGATCACATGTGCGCCGGTGCCATCGATGGCGTTGTCCATGCCATCCAGCAGGGAGGTGACCCGTTGGGAGATGCGTTCGTGCGGCTGCGCTCCGCCCGGAAGCGGCGCCCCATGGGTGCGGTTTACACCCCTCCCGAGATTGTGGATGCGATGGTTGGCTGGATTGCCGCAAGGGGGCAGCCTGCTCGGATCGTCGATCCTGGCTCAGGGTCGGGGCGCTTCGCCGTCAAAGCGGGACGGACCTTTCGCGATGCTTCGCTGGTAGCCGTCGAGTTAGACCCGCTGGCCGCATTGCTGTGCCGAGCCAACCTGACCGCGGCGGGGCTCAATGGCCGAGCCCGTGTCGTGGTGGGCGACTACCGGGAAGCCGACCTCGGCCGGTGCGATGGGGTGACCGCATTTGTGGGCAATCCTCCGTATGTTCGCCACCATCAGATTGAACCCCAGTGGAAACAGTGGCTTACAAGCAGCGCTGCTGGCCGCGGTTTGCCGGTCAGCGCTCTTGCCGGTATGCACATCCACTTCTTCTTGGCCACGCTGTTGCACGCCCGACCAGGAGACCTCGGCAGCTTCGTGACTTCAGCCGAGTGGATGGACGTCAACTACGGGCGGCTGCTGCGGGAGATGCTCACCGACGGGCTAGGCGGTGAGTCTGTCCACGTCCTCGCTCCAGAGGCAATACCCTTCGAGGGCACGGCAACAACAGCGTCGGTGATCTGCTTTCGAGTCGGTTCGGAGGCTCCCTCGGTCAAGATGCGCCGAGTCGAGAAGGTCAAAGACCTCTCCAATCTCACCAGGGGGCGCAGAATAGGCAAGCAGCGGTTGAGGCAGGAGAAGAGGTGGTCACCCCTGCTGACCTCAGCCCCACCGGTGCCCGAGGGATACGTCCCGCTCGGAGAGCTCTGCCGGGTGCATCGGGGGGCGGTCACCGGTGCCAACGCCACCTGGATCACCAAAGCCAACGATCCCGCGCTGCCGACGCGGGCGCTATTCCCGGCCGTGACCAAGGCCCGGGAGCTGTTCGACTCGCCCGACGGGGTGCTTTTGAGCTTCGCCGGCCTCCGAGCAGTGATCGACCTGCCCGCCGACTTGAGTGAACTTGACGACGAAGAGCGTTTCCAAGCAGAGCGATTCTTGCGGCTAGCGGAGCAAAACGGTGCCCGCTCGTCTTATGTGGCCCGCCATCGCAATCCTTGGTGGTCGGTGGGGCTGCGATCCCCGGCACCGATCCTAGCCACCTATATGGCCCGGCGCCCTCCAGCATTCGTTCGGAACTTCGCAGGGGCCCGAAACGTCAATGTCGCCCACGGCATCTATCCGAGAGAACTCCTCTCCGGCCATCTTTTGAATACACTGGCTGCGTCTTTGAGAAACGGCGTGTCTGTGGCACTGGGGAGGACATACGCTGGCGGACTCACCAAGTTCGAGCCCTCGGAGATGGAGCGCATCCCCGTTCCTAACCCTGATTTGCTCGCTGAGTTGTCGCAGTGAGCCTCACACCTCCGCCCCGCTGGACAACCGAAGAGTTCAAAGAGCAATGCGAACAAGCTCGGCAGATCTTCCGCACTCGAAGGCTGAATGAGTCCCGGGGTTTGTACTCTGAAACCTTCGTCAAGTGCCTGCATCTTGTTAAAGAACTGCTGGAGAAAACCGATGGGCTCTCACAGGTGGCAGCCATTTCTGCTGATGAGGAGGCACCTGGGCCTGATCTATTTGAGACACTCACCGACACAGACCTATTGGAGACCTTGCGCTATGTCATCGGACCACCCATCTCAGCTGATGACCTGGCCGAACTAGCCGATACTTCGCTAGCTCCCCGTGTTCTGTTCGAAGACACCGAGGCATCGATTCGCGTAGCAGAAACCGTAATTCAGGGGCTTGACCCCATACGGTTCCCTTGGGTCGGCCAAAGTCGCCAGCCTGGACATTCCGAACTGGATGCCGCCGCATTAGCAACAGCGGCTCTCATGGCGACCCGACGGGTAGAGACCGCTCGTCGCATGCAGTCCAAAGAGCAGGAAGAGGCAGTCAAGTCATGCCTTCGTGAGGCGGGCGTGAACGAAGTCGAACCACGGACCGTCTCCCCTGGACTGCTCAACGCTCCAGAACCAGGTGAATTTTGTAGAAAAGCAAAATTCGGCACTCGAAAGGCAGACTTGATCGTAAGACTGCACGATGGACGGTGCATGCCCATTGAATGCAAGGTATCGAACTCGTCTACTAATTCCGTCAAACGGCTCAACAACGATGCCGCCGCCAAAGCTTCCACCTGGATCGAGGAGTTCGGTAGTGGAGCCACCGTCCCTAGCGCCGTATTGGCAGGCATATTCAAAACCCTCAACCTCGAACAAGCCCAAGCCCAACACCTCACCACCTTCTGGGCACACAACCTCGACCCACTGACATCCTTCATCCGCTGTACTGAACAAAGTACTTAGCGGGGCACTGTGTCACGGTCTCAAAGCGGTGATGGGAACGACCGAGATTCCGTCTGGATATTCGAAGCC